>JBBQJF010000306.1:0-6502 GCA_038325665.1 Dehalococcoidia bacterium
CGAAAACGAGGTCCTCGCTACGATACGGCAATGAACTCCACCGTCTTGGGGTCGGTGACGCGCAGCGAGGCGTCGAGAATTTCGATGCCGACGACATCACCCGCTTCATCGTAATCGAGGATCACGCCGGGATGGTCTTCATCGCTCTCCACGACAGCAGCGGCCTTCAGGATGAGCGTGAGCGTGTCAGTTTGGGGGTCATAGGTGATCTTCAATGAGTGCTCCAATACTTGGCAATTTTGCTCGATCGGTAGACGGTGACCACGACCAGTGGCGCGCGGTCGATGTCCACGAACACGCGCAAGAGGTACAGACGGCCATCGATTCGTATCCGAGATTGACACACTCCTCGACCGGACCGCACATGCACCCATTGCTCCGGGGCGGCAAGCACCCGCTGCACCTGCTGCATCGAGAGGCCCCGGCGCTGCATTTCGGCCGTCGCATGCGCCGTGAAGAGCGCGCCGGCCAGGCCCGCGGGCGCCTCCGCCATTCTGTCTCACCACGGGTCTAGGGTCGCTGTCCGGCGCGCGTCCCTCCGGCTATTCACGTCAGCACGAGCAGTCTCGACCGTCATGATACCAGGCCGGCGAGGCGGTGTTGCACTCGGACTCCGACCACCATCGGACCAGCCACGCGGACCGACCGGAGCGTGATCGCGCGCGGCCGCCGGTCCTGTCGGTCCGAGGTGCTACGCCGCCGTGCTACGCCAAGCATAGTATCCTGCCGTCACCCGCGTCGGTTACAGGAGCTTCGCTTCCTCCGCCGGGAGACGCCGGTTACCGAGGCAGAGCGACCGCGGTCGCAGCGGGTGCTGTACCGTCTGGCCGAGCCGTATCTTCGCTCCTGGTTCACCTCGTCTCGCCCTATCAATCGTTCCTCCGGATCGGCCGGGCGGCCGGCCTATGGGCAGACGAGATTGTGAGGCAACTGGACGAGTTTGTCGCAGGCACGACATGGGAAGATGTGTGCATTCAGCACCTGTGGCGCCGCCTCACCGTGGACCAGTTGTCTGTCCGGTTGACGGCGCTCGGTCGCTGGTGGGACAACAAGACCGAAACTGACCTCGTGGGCTTGTGGCGAGGGAAGGTGGTGCTGGCCGGCGAGTGCAAGTGGACCGCGGCCCCGGTAGACGAACGCGTCCTTCTTGCGCTGCAACAAAGGCGGCCAACCTGCCGATCGAGGAGCCGCCGCTGTGGGTACTGGCGTCGCGCTCCGGCTTCACGCCTGCCTTGCGCCGCCGCTCCGAGGTGGGCGACCTCCTGTTGCTTACGCCCGCTGACCTATTCCAGCCGTGAGTGCGCCTCATGAGTGTGACGAACATGACTGTCAGTGAGGTATGCGTTGCCGGCGCGTGTACCGTGCCAGGTGGCGCGGCGTCCAGCGATCCTCTCAGGCGGCACGGCCACAGATCGCCCGTGGGGCGTGGACGGCGCGGCAGCGGCGGCAGACGCGCAGCTTGGCAGGCTCGGCGCGGGTACGGATGCGGATGATGCGACGGTCGGCGCGGTCGCGGACCAGGACAGAAATCTCGGACATGTCAGTCTCCTCGGTTGGGTATTGGGTGCTGGGTCTTAGGTGTTGGGCAGGGCCGGCCCCTCCGTTCATCCCCGGTGGCGCCCCGGCGGCACGGGCGACCGCTTACCGGCTCGGTATCGTGGACCGTCTCTGTCGTAGTATGACCGTGCCATGTTTCTTTCGGATGACGAGCCGGTTGCAGGCGCATGAAATCATGGCGAGCGCGGCCCACCAGTTCGCCCGTGGCCCCCTACGACCTATGCCCTTCAGGGCCTATCCATGCAAGAGAACCATCCACCGCACCCGCATGCGCCAGCCGGACGGTGGCGAGTGCGAACGGCGCGACCGTCCCGCGCAACATCGGATAGCCCGGCGTCCATCCAGACCACGGCCGCGCGGCGGCGTTCGTCGCCATGTCCCGTGCACGCGTGTCCGCGGCCTGCCGCCACACCCGCGTCGCCCGCCGCACATCGCCCGACCCCTCGGCGCACACGACCAGCGTTTCGATGCATCGCGCCAGGGTCTGGCCGTCGCGGGTGGGACGGCCGCCCGCGACGGCCAGCGGCATGCCGTCCGCTGACATCAGTCGCCGCGTGAAGTAACGGAAGCCGTCGCGCACCGCCACCGCCGTCCCCTCGACCGCGCCCTCGCCACGCGCGGCCCGGTAGGTTGTCAGGCCGTCGAGAATGAAGCCGGTGTGGATGCCGTCGATGAATCCGGCCCGACCATCCTCGCTGTACCGCCACGCCCCCGACGCGCGCTGGCTGGCGACGACAGTGGTGGCCGCCGCGTCGCTCGCCGCCGTCATCCTGTCATCGCCGGCAGCAATGAGGGCGGCACGAGCGAGCGCACCGGCGGCCAGCGCCTGCACGTTGACGATGCAGTCGTCCGAGTTCGACCAGTAGCGCAGCCAGCGCCGCCCGTCGCGGTCGTGGTGGCCGAGGCCATCAAGCACGAACCGCACGCCATTGAGCGCCAGGTCACGAGCGTGGCGGTCGCCGGTCAGGCCGTACGCGTCGAGCAGGGCGGAAACCGCGCGCACGGTCTGATAGAGGTTCGGCGTGTGCGCGTGCGCATGGACAAAACGGTTGCAGTACGGAAAGGCGAGTCCCCAGCCCCGTCCATGCGGACCTTCGACCGCGGACGCGTCCAGCAGGTGGCAGAGCGGCTCAACGAACGCGCCCGCCCATCCGTATCCGTCGTGCGCGAGCAGAACGGTGGCGGCGAGGAAATCGCTGACCATGTCCGGCTCCTGGTGCGGGCGGATGCCCAGCCAGCGGCGAGGGGTGACACCCGTGCGCCTGCCCGCCTGGATCAACGCGCGGGCGAGCAGCGGAGCGACATGCGGCGTCCCGCGGAGCAGTGGTGACAGCAACAGGTCATACGGGTCGTACCCGCGCCACTCCATCCGCTCGGCCAGCGCGAACAACGTCCGGGCGTGCTCGACCAGGATGGGCAGGGTGACGTCCATCGAGGCTGCCTGATCGCGCGGACCACGCTCGCCCAATCGATTCTCCTCGTGCGTCTTCAGACCAGCTACCTGCTCATCTCGCTGTCGAGGCGACTCGTCCGATCGCTTCGCGGGCAAGCGCGACCCATGCCTCTTAGGGGCGGCCCATCGGGTCGCCCAGGTTCGGTCCCCGTGCCGGGGCGCGATCGCTCGGTACTGAATAAATGCTCTGACGCCCCCACGCCGCGGCGGCTCGGCGTCGCGTCAATCCGCGCACGCCGGCTGCTGTTTCCAGCCCTCGCCGTCGAGATAGAGGCGCGCCCACATTTCGAGGCAGATCAGCGCCCACAACCGTCGCAAATGGTTCGCGGCGCCCGTATCGTGCTGCGTGATCAGGCGCTCGATAAAGTCGCCGCGGACGATGCCTCGCCCGGCGAGTCGCGGCGACAGCAACATCTCCGACATGAACCCGCGCAGGTCGCCCCGAAACCAGTGATCGAGCGGTACGCCGAAGCCCATCTTATCGCGGCGGATGACCGTCTCGGGCAGCAGCGGCGCCATGGCCCGCCGGAGCAGGTACTTGGTCTCGCCGCCGCGGATCTTCAGATCGGCGGGCACACGCGCCATGAACGCGACGATGCGATGGTCGAGCAGTGGGCAACGGGCCTCGATCGATGCGAGCATACTCATTCGGTCAATCTTGACCAAGATATCGTCGGGCAAATAGCGGCGGAGGTCGGCGGTCTGCGCGCCGCCCAGCAGATCGCCGCCCGCCTCGATGAAGGGAGCGGTATATCCACGTAGCACGTCCCGGCTGCCCAGCGCTGCCAACAGCTCGGGAGCGTAGAGGCGGGCGCGGTAGTGCGGAGGGAAGATGGCATGGCTCTCGGCGTAGCGCCGCGGCCAGTCGAGCCGCGCTCGGTGCAACCGGTCGTGCCCGCGGGCGCCGGACGGAACCAGCGCCTGCAACGGCAGCCGGCGACGCAGCGCGAGGGGCAGATACGTGACCAGTGGATCCCGCGCCAATTGGACGTAGCGCGGGTAGCCGCCGAACGACTCATCGCCGCCATCGCCGGTCAGCGCGACCGTCACATGCGCGCGGGCCATCCGCGCGACGTAATACGTGGCGATAGCCGATTCGTCGGCGAACGGCTCGTCGAGCTGCCATGTGAGTCGAGGCAGGTCAGCCACCATGTCGGGCCGCACGATCAGCTCGTGGTGGTCCGTGCCAAAATGGCGGGCGACGCGGCGGGCGTGTTCACGCTCGTCGAAGCCGGCCTCGTCAAACCCGGCGGTGAATGTCTTCACCGGCTCGCTCCGCAGGCCGGCCATCAGGGCGACGACCGTGCTCGAATCAAGCCCGCCGCTGAGGAACGCCCCGAGCGGCACGTCGCTCATCAGGCGATCGCGCACCGCGGCGCGCAACAGCGCGCGTAGTTCCTCGACCAACTCGCCTTCCGGCCGGCGGTCGTCGCCCGTGACCACTACCTGCCAATAGCGCTCGAAGCGGACGTGGCCCGCTTCCCATACCAGCAGATGGCCGGGTGACAGTTTGCGAATGTCGCGGAAGATGGTGCGCGGTCCGAGCACATAACCGTGAGTGAGGTAATCGTCGAGCGCCTCGGGGTCGAGGTCGCGCGAGATCCCCGGCGCGAGCAGCAACGCCTTGATCTCGGAGCCGAACACGAGCCGGCCGGCGAGCGCGGCGTAGTGCAGCGGCTTCTTGCCCAGCCGGTCGCGGGCGAGCAGCAGCCGGCGGTTGGCGCCGTCCCACAGCGCCAGGGCGAACATGCCGTGCAGTCGTGCGATGACCCCCTCGCCGAACTCCTCGTAGCCGTGGACGATCACCTCGGTGTCGGCGCGGGTGCGGAATCGGTGGCCGCGCGCCTCCAGCTCGGCGCGCAAGGCGAGATGGTTGTAGATCTCGCCGTTGCAGACCACCCCGACGGCGCCATCCTCCGAGAAGACCGGCTGTCGCCCGCCGCTCACATCGATCACGCTCAGGCGGCGCATGCCGAGCGCGATGCCGGGGGCGAGCAAGAAGCCGTCGTCGTCGGGGCCGCGATGGGCGATCAGCCGCGCCATCGCCCGAACCAGGTCCGCGTCGGGGGGATGCTCACGATCGACGGTGACGGTGCCGACGATGCCGCACATCGCTCCCCCGTATCAATCCGTGGACGGCGCGGGTGTTTCAGGCTCGCGATCCAGGATCAGCCTGCCAACCTCAGGAGGTGGCGGGCTGTCCCGTGGCGGCCTCGGCCGCGCGCCGCTCGGTTCGGAGAATGGTGGAGAGGGTGTACTCGTAGTACGTGATCGCCTCGGAGAAGGAGAACTCCTCGCGGTGGAAGTCGATGGAGGGAGGCTGCCCTTCCTCGATTTCGAGGTTGGCGCCGAGCCGGGGCCAGGGGTGGATGCGCATCCCTTCCGGGATATCGAGCACCCGTGGCTGCACCGCCGCCAGCTTCAAGAACGCGTCGGCGCAACGGCGCACGGCGGTGGTGGGGTCGCCGCCGCGCATCGCCCCATGCGCCTCTTGGAGCAACGGCCGCAACTCATCGGACTGGATCTGCTCCGGCTTGGCCATCTTTCGGTCCTTTCGTCTAGTCCCCGACGAGTGCCGCGATTACCAGAATGGGTCCGCCCAAAACACAGAACGCCAGGAAAAGGCAGGTGGCGATAAAGCGCCACGTCGGTCGCGCGATGGCCGCGACGCCGAGTATGGCCGCCCCGGCAAAGATGAGTCCCGCTCCCACGTACGTGAAGGATGCGGCCCACCCCATGACGCCAAAGGCGACACCGATGAGTAACAAGGGTAGCCCCCAGCCGCGAGCTTCGGCATGGTAGCGCCTCATCTCGGCTCCCTCCCCCACTGTCCTCCGCCGCTCACTATACGCCCGCCGTGGGGAGAGAGTGTCAGACCACGTATCATGAGGCGTCTGACGTGGTAGGTGAGGGCGCCTGGCGTCCTCGGGGCGGATGGAACATGGATGGAGGCATGGTGATGGTGGTAGATGTTGCTACCCCGTCGCACTCCCCTTGGCGGCGTACGTCAGCTTCAAGACCTTTGCCCCCATTATTCACGGTGACATCCGGGGTGCAGTCGGCCTCGGGAGCAAACCCCTTGGCGTTGCTGTCACGGAATATATCGCCCCTACGCGCGGATGGTCCAGGTTGTCGGTAGGGGCGGCCCGGTGGGTCGCCCTGGATTGTATGCGCGTGACCACGGCCGTGCAGAGCCGAACGGTTCGCCTCACGTTGCGATCACTCGTGTTCGCGAGCATGGGTTCAGCGATGGCGTGCGGCGACTACACCCTAGCCCGCCAAGGTCGGCTCGCGCACCGGCCGCTCCGCGACCTGGCGAATCACCTCCAACGCATCGGCGATGTCGGTCGTGGTGATGCCGTAGTGCGTGACCATGCGGTTGCCGCCCACCAACACGCCCCGCTCCTTCAGTCGTGCCCCGAACTCGGCCGGCGACTGCCCAGCGACGCCGAAGTAGAGGATGTTTGTCTCGACGACGCTCGGGTCGCAGGT
>JBBQJF010000307.1:0-6494 GCA_038325665.1 Dehalococcoidia bacterium
CACCGCGAAGCATGGCAGCCGCGCATCGATCTCCACGGCCAGGTCGGGGAACGCGCCCCGCACTACCTCCGCGTTGGCGGCAGTAATCGCGACCACCGGGCCGATACTTGGAATGCGATCAGGAAACCGATACGCGGGACCGGCAACCTCGCGGACGAGCGGCGCATGAGCCGCGAGGGGATCGCGGAGCGCCGTGAGCAGATGAGGCGGTAGGTCGAGGCCGGGCAGCGCCGCGGCGATGAGCGAACGCAGGCGGCGGACGAGATGTGCGGGCAAATCCTCTCGGAAGCGCGGCACATCGCCGGCGACCGTGCGCCCGAGGAAGACGCGAGGCGCGCGACCACCTCCCGGCTCGTTCACGCGCCGGATCCGGCCCGCCCCATCGTGCGTGAACAGGGCTTCCGCCTGTAGCTCCATCAGGTCGCGGTCGTTCAGCGTCACGCCGACCTCACCGGCCCGTGTGTCACATCGCGCCAGCGCGCTCGCACCTCGTCCTCGGTCGCGCCCGTGTCATACACCGGCGAGATCACCGCGTGCGCCCGCTCGACCTTGATGAGGACGATCGCCCGGATGCGGTCGCCCAGCCGTATGTCGCCGGCGGAGCGTCCTTGATCGTAAAAGGCACGGAGCTCCTCGAACAGCGGTCCCTCGGAATACACCGTCGCGACACCTTTGAATCGATATCCTTTGCGAACGACGGGATCGACGACGTTGATCTCGATTGCCGGATTTTGGAGCAGATTCGCGATGGTGCCGGGTGAGTGGAGGTGGGCAAAGACGAGATGATCGCCGTCCCAGACCGTGGTCGTACCCTTGGGCGACAGGTTTGGCGTGCCATCGGGACACACGGTGGCGACGAAGCCGAGCCGCTGCTCGCGCACGACCCGTTGCATGTCTGCTGTCAGGATTCCCATCGCGCCCTCCGTCTGTACCGCGCTCGATTCGCGTGGATGATACCAGAGACACCGCTCCGCGCTGGTGGAGATTCCTGGAGTCGCGCCCCACGCGGAGCTGTCCTCAACCGTGATGGGCGGGCGCGGGATGGACGCCGGCGTTGCCCGGCGCGTCGGGATCGCTGTCGAAGGGGCCGCGCGGCCCTCCGGAGCGGCCCTTGGCGCTGATCTCCTCGACGACGACCTCGACGAGCATCGTGGCCTTCATCTCCTGCTCGGTGATGTGGGCGTAATCCTCGCCGGCGGTGCGGCCGGGGAAGTAGCGCGCGATCAAGGTCTCGAACACGTCACGACGATACGCATCGTCAGTCACGAGCCTGCCGCGGCCGAACAGCACGACGCTTCGATAATTGACCGAATGCGTCTCGGCCGACTTAGAGGCGATCAGGCCGTCCACCAGCGTGACCTCGATGCAGGCAGGCGCTCCCGAGGCGAGCGTCTTGACGGTGCGGCTGGCGTGCGCGCCGTGGATGTACACGTTGCCGTCGCGGTAGAGAAAGGTGAATGGGATCACGAACGGCTGCCCGTCCTGGACGATACCGACGTGCGCGACGACCGCGTGCGCGAGAATCTCCTCGGCGTCGTCAGGCAGGGCAAGGGCGCGCTCGGGATGGCGGCGGATGGCGGCGCGGGAACGTGTCATCGGGTGCACCTCCCTGAAACTGAGTGATGGGTGATGGGTGTTAGGTGTTGGGGAGACGGCCCCCCGGTTCGTCTGCCTCGGCGGGCCGACGCCGCCGTATCGCGAAGCGCCGAGCGCCGGTCACTGACGGCTGACGGCCTGCCGCTGACTTGCGCAACGCTAGGATAGCGGCAACAATGGCCCATCAGAAGATCCAATTCAACGGCGGAGTGATAGTCCATTGGACCTCGCGTTGATTTTGCCGCTGGACGGTCCGCGCGGGACGCGGCTGGTCGAGGCGCTGCGGGAGGCGATCCTCTCGGGACGGCTCTCCTCCGGCATGCGGCTGCCCGCCAGCCGGATACTGGCGGCGCAACTCGGCTTGTCCCGCGGCACGGTGGTCACGGCATATGAGGAACTGGCGAGCGAGGGCTACTGCGAGTCTCGTGTCGGCGCCGGGACATTTGTCGCCGCGCTCGGGCTGATGGGCGCGGACACACGCGGCAACCGCGGGGGCGCGCGGGGTACGACGACGAGGGACGGCGCGCCCTCCATGGTGGCCGGCGCTCATCGAGCGCCTGGCGGCACACACTCCCACCACGCATCCGGCCGCTCAGAGCACGGGGGCAGCGCTCAACGAGAGCCAAGCTTCGCCAGCCGTCCGCGCCTGTCAGCCTGGGGAGAGCGCCTCGGGGCGACGCCGCGATTGCAGGCCGGCGAACCGGCCATTCGCTTCGACTTTCGGAGCGGGGTGTCGGCCGACGTGTTGCCGGCGACGACGCTCGCGCGGGCGCTGCGGCGGTCGGCGCTGCGACTGGGCGATGAGTCGGGAACGGGCGAGCCGGCCGGCGCGATGCGCCTGCGGCGGGCGCTCGTCTCGTACCTCGGGCGGGCGCGCGGGCTGCGGGCGGCGCCGGAGCAGGTGATCATCGTGAGCGGCTCGCAACAAGGACTTGACCTGGCGGCGCGGTTGCTGCTGGACCCGGGCGACGCGGTGTGCATCGAGGAGCCGGGCTATCCACGCGCCCGCGGCGTCTTCCGCGCGTTAGGGGCGCGGCTGCAGCCGCTGGCGGTCGACCGGGGCGGCATGATCACCGCGCGGCTGCCGGCCGGGGGCGCCCGCATGGCGTACGTCACGCCGTCGCACCAGTATCCGACCGGCGGTGTGCTGGCGCCGGACCGGCGGCTGGCGCTGCTCGGCTGGGCGGGGGCGCACGACGCCTGGGTGTTAGAGGACGACTACGACAGTGAGTTTCGGTACGGCGGTCCGCCGCTGCCCTGCCTGCAAGGGCTGGACCGATCCGGTCGCTGTCTCTATCTCGGCAGCCTGAGCAAGTTGCTGCACCCTGCCCTGCGGATCGGCTATCTGATCGTGCCGCCCGCGCTGGTGCCGGCCGCCGTGGCCGCCAAGAGCGCGCTCGACTCGGCGACGACGCCGGTGATGCAGGAGGCGCTGGCCGACCTGTTTGAGTCGGGCGACATCGAGCGCCACTTACGCCGCGCCTCTCGCGCGTACCGCTCCCGCCGCGGCCGGCTGCTGACCGCCTGCGCCGCGCACCTGCCCGCCTCGGCGCGTCTGTGGCCGGTGACGGGCGGCCTGCATGCCTACATCGAGATGCCCGACACCGACCCGGACGCGCTCTATCACCACGCCGCCGGCCTCGGACTCGCCCTGGCCGGCGCGGCCGACTGTTTCGCCGCGCCGCCGGCCGGGGCGCGGGTCGCGCTATGGTTCAGCCGGATCGCGCCTGACCTGATTGCCCCCGGCGTCGCCGCGCTGGCCGAGGCCGTGCGCCGCGCAATGATGGGCGGCGACCACAGCGGATGATCGCGGAGTCGGAGGGGGCAACGCGCGTTCCGGTGATAGCGACCCACGCCTGCATATGGCAGACTCGAAGCGCCCCGAACTGCCGTAATGGCACGAGCCGAAAGCACGGGGAACTCCGTAGATCGCGATGCTGTATTTTGACTGACCAGCTTTCTCAGCCTTTCCGGCATGCCGCGAACCGGCCGCTCGCCGGTGCTGCCGGATTGTTCTCGGTCGCGATTGTGTACCGGCTCGCGCCCCACATGCTCACCGCGCTGATCGTGACCATCGCCGGCCTGCCCATGATCATCATGCCCCTGCACCCGGACCAAGCAACCTTTGCCATGGTCGGGCGGGCAATCGCCGGCGGACGCTTTCCCTACGTCGATGTGTGGGACCAAAAACCGCCCGCGCTCTTCGTCATTTTCGCCATCGCCGTCCAAGGGCCATTTGATGTGATGCGCAACGTGCGCGTCTTCGACATCTTGTGGACTGCCGCGACGGCGGTCGTGCTGCTGGAGCTGGGCCGGCGCTGGTGGAGTCTCCGCGCCGGAGTGCTGACCGGGCTGATTTATGGCCTCGTCCATGTCAACAACAATCCCTGGTGGCAGAGCGGACAACCAGACAGCCTCATGGTTTTGCCACTCGCGCTGGCGTTGCTGCTGTATGAGCGTGCGCGGGGCAGACGTGGACTACTGATAACCAGTGGCGTGTTGCTTGGCATCGTCTGCCAGCTCCGTTTTCCGATGGCGCTGTACATCCCCTTCATTCCACTCGTCGAGTTGGTGGAAGCGCGGAGGGACCGCCCGCGACTCTGGATCCACCGCATGGTCTGGTTGGGAGTCGGGTTCGTGGCGCTGCAAACCCTTCTGATGCTCTATCTCGCGGCCGGTGATGCATTGGGTGAGTTCCTCCGGACCATGCGCTACGCGTCGCGGTATAGCACCCTGGGCGGCCCCTGGAATCCGGAGGGGGGACCGACGATCCACGCGTACCTGACCACGTTGCGCGACAGCTTCGTCTTCTGGGCATATGACCGGCTGGTACTGGTGCTGCCGGCCGTTGTCGGTGGTTTCTGTGGAGCATTGCTGTTGCGGAACGCGCGTGTTGGACAGCTCCTCATCTTTCTGGTGCTCTCGTACGTGGTGATTGCCATTCAGGCAAAGTTCTTTTGGTACCACTACGGACACATGTTCCTCTCGCTGGCGCTTCTGAGCGGCTGGACATGGGACCAGATGCTGGGAATGCTCCGCCGCGCATGGTCCGCGCCGGTGGCATATGGCATCGCGGTGTCAACCGCCGTCGTGCTCGTGTTGAACTCGGCGCAGGTGCGGACGGACGGCCCGAACCAGTGGAGGAACCTGGTCCGCTTCTCCCGGCAACCGGAAACCCGTGAATTGTATTACGCGCTCGCCGGCCATGGATTTGACAATGTCCGTCGTGCCGGCTTCTACGTGCGGGAGCGGAGCCAGCCACACGACAGCATCTTCGTGTGGGGGTTCGAACCCGCGATCTACCTGGTGGCGGACCGCCCTCCCGGCGCACGCTTCATGTTCACTTTCCCGTTCATGAGCGACTGGTCGCCACCCGAATGGCGCACGAGCTTCGTGGAGGAGCTTGACCGCCGGCGACCGATCTACTTCATCGTCGAATACGGCCTAACCGCGACATGGATCACCGGCGAGTCGGTCGAGATGTCGGCGGCGATCGAATCGTTTCCCGCGCTGAAGCAATGGCTGGCGGCGAACTATGACTTCGAAGCTGACATTGCCGGCGTCACGCTCTACCGGCGACGTGATTAGGCCGTCCGCGCCGCCACGGACCTACTTCTTCCATGTGGCTCAGCGTCACGGCCATCTCTGCGCCCGCCAACCTGGCTGGCCGGCGCCCCATCATTTATGCTAGGAATACCCGGAACGATAGGGTCAAAAAAGGTTGCGATGCATGTCGGATTTCACCTATAAGCCTCCAGATTCGCAGATATATATGAGGGCGATACTCTTGATGGCTACAAAGCAAGGGTATATCGCCTTGTATGAACGACTCAAGAACGCGCGTTGCTCCATAAACGGCAGCACCCAATTCTCGCAGAAGCGATGGGATGGATTTTACACGACGGTTGTGTTTCAAGTGCCGATGGAAGAGTATACCCAACCGGATTTCGATGACACGGAGAAAAAGATCCTATTGAGATTCTGTAACGAGGCCATGCCAGCCGTGGCCGGATTGGACGTGATGAATGTCAGTATGTCCCCACGCTTGGAAAGCGATCCGGGTTCCAAGTCTTTGGAGGAGCAACTGCGCGACATCATCGCTGAAACACAGAACGCTGTAGTGGGCGATCTCCCTGACGATCTCATCGCTACTGGGAAGCGCATGTCCGAGGCTTACCTCTTTCTCTATGCAGTCGAGAACTACTTACAGTGCTTTATTGAACATCAAGGGGCGATAGCCTACGGTGAAGATTATTTTTCGAAACTCACTATACCCAACCGAGTAAAGGTAACTCTTGATTCAAGGAGACTCCAGGAATCAAAGAAGGCGTGGATGAGCGTACGTGGCGACTCTAAGCTATTTTATCTTGATTTCAAGGATCTGGGCGATATTATCATAAACAATTGGGAGATTTTCAGTGGCAGTTTCCCCAGTCAGTCGTGGATCACCTCCAAGATCGATGAGTTGGGGGATTGCCGTAACCTCGTCGCACATAATAGTGTCGTGGACGAGCATGAGATCGACGTGATTCGAACTGCCTTCAGGAGTATTGTTCGCCAATTGAATAAGGCGATGTCCTAAAGGAGTAACACTGATAAAGACGGGCATTGGAGGCTGAGAGCGCAACTTCGGCCAGTGTTCGTATCAATTGTTACTCCGATCTTCTGCGGCGAACTCGACTTTCACAACAATCTAAATCATTGAGAAATGTGCTATTATATGGCCTGGTGGGAGAATAGCCGCTTTGATCTCGCCCCCCTGCGCGTTCACGGATGGTTGTGCCTTCCAGATGTGCCCGAAGCCGTGCCAATTGCGCGCCGTCATCGCGACCGGGCGGGCGTGGCGCGGATCGTGGCGATCTCGGCGAGGATCGCGTCGCATTCGTCGTCGGTATTGT
>JBBQJF010000308.1:0-6478 GCA_038325665.1 Dehalococcoidia bacterium
ACCGAAGATCGTCTCGGCCGATGTCTCCTTCGCGATCGGCATGTCCGAGCCAGGCGCTGGCTCCGACCTCGCCAATGTCCAGACCCGCGCGATCGCTGATGGTGACGACTACATGGTCAACGGCCAGAAGATCTGGACCTCGAACGCGCATCTGGCCGACTGGGTGTGGCTGGTGTGCCGCACGGACCCGGAGGCGCCCAAGCACCGTGGCATCTCCATCCTGCTGGTGGACATGAAGTCGCCCGGCATCACCGTTCGCCCGCTCATTAATATGGCCGGCACGCACGGCTTCAACGAGGTGTTCTTCGACAGCGTGCGGGTGCCGCGCACGAACCTGGTCGGTGAGGAGAACCGTGGTTGGTACGTGGTGGCCGAGAATCTCGACTATGAACGATCGGGCATCGAGCGGATCACCCAGACCGGCGCGCTATACCGCGATCTGGTGGGGTTCGTCAGCCGCCAGGCTCGTGCCGACGGCGGACCGCGCATGACGGCCCAATTGGAACTGGCCGACCGCGCGATCGAGTACGAGGTCGGCCGGCTGCTCGCCTACCGCGTCGCGTGGCTGCTCAGCCAGGGCAAGATCCCGAACTACGAGGCGTCGATGTCGAAGGCCTACGGCTCGGAGTGGACCCAGCGGCTCGCGCGCACCGGCGTCAAGCTGATGACCTCGTACGGCATGTCCCGTACCGCCGAGGAGCGCGCGCTGCGCGAAAAGATCGAGCGGACTTACCTGACCACCGCCGCGGCCACGATCCAGGGCGGCACCAGCGAGATCCAGCGCAACATCATCGCCACCCGCGGCCTGGGGCTGCCGCGGAGTTGATGTGGCCCCTTCCGCGGTGACGGTGAATGACCTCCCCGGCAGCAAGGGAGAGGAGGTAAGCCGGTCGATCCACACCCTCATCTCGCGGGCTACAGAGGTATGTGATGAGCAGCCACGGTTCCGACAAGGTCTTCGCTGGTTCAATTCCGGAACTTTACGACACGTTCATGGTTCCCCTAATCTTCGAATCGTACGCCGCGGATCTCGCCGCACGGCTGACGCTCAGACCCCTGAAACGCGTGCTTGAAATTGCGGCCGGCACGGGTGTCGTAACCCGTGCCATGGCGTCGGTGCTGCCCGAGGCCGTATCGATCGTTGCCACGGACCTTAATCAACCGATGATCGACCATGCCTCGATGCTGGGCACGAAACGCCCCGTGGAATGGCGTCAGGCGGATGCCATGAACCTCCCTTTCGAGAACGAATCGTTCGACGCCGTCGTATGCCAGTTCGGTGTGATGTTCTTTTCCGAGAGGTCGAGGGCGTATGCCGAAGTGTGCCGCGTGCTCAGGCCGGGGGGCGTGTTCATGTTCAACGTGTGGGATCGAATCGAGGACAATGAGTTCGCTGACACTGTGACGACGGCGCTTGAGACCCTTTTCCCCCAGGACCCGCCCCGTTTCCTCGCGCGCACCCCTCACGGCTATCACGACCAAGCGACCATTGAGCGAGACCTCGCGCAGGGTGGGTTCACCGCCCTACCCAAGATCATCACACTCACGGCCCGCAGCAGGGCGCGGTCTTCCAGGACGCCGGCGATGGCGTATTGCCAGGGGACACCGCTACGAAATGAGATAGAGGCACGCGATGCCTCGCGGCTCACCGACGCAACCGAGATTGCCGCGGACGCGATTGGCGAGCGGTTCGGGCACGGTGCCGTGGACGGCAAGATTCAGGCGCTTGTGGTCACGGTCGAGAGATGACGGGTGTCAGTCGATGAACGCGACCGTACGAAACATGTTGCACTCCGTTCATTCGCTGGCGATCCTAGAGAAATCTCGGTTGGTACCGGTGATCGAGAGCACATGGACAGCGAACTGAGCCAACGCCTTCACGAGATCGCACACCGTGGCGCACTCCTGCCCTCGCCGGTTTCGCGTTACCGGCCGCCGCCGCGCCGTGCCGTCCGCGAGGGGGTGCTGTTCGGCGCGCACGAGCCGCCGGTACCCGGCGGCAACTTTGTCGTTGCGCTCGGCACGCTGCCGCCGCCCGAGCGGATCTTGGCGCTGGCCGCGGAGTTCTTCGGCGGCACGCTCGCCGGCTCCGCGATCACGCTGGAACTCGGGAGCGGTGATGCGCTCGACGAGACGCTGCGCGCCCGTGGCTGGCCGCTCGACGAGGAGGAACCGGGACTGGTGCTGGCGCCGGTGCCGCGGCCGCCTCCCGCTCCCGCCGGTCTGGTAATCGCGCGTGTGACCGACGAGGCTGGGCTACGCCGGTTCTTCGATACCGTGCGCGCGGGTTCCGTATCGGACGAGGAGCTACGCACGCGTGGTCACACGGAGGGCGGAGCCGAGGCGGCCGCCCCCTACCCCCTGGAGCAATCGATCCCCTCGCTCGCGGCCGCGACCGACCCGGACGTGGCGCTATTCGTCGGTTTCGTGGGCGGGGCGCCGGCCGCGACCTCGGTCATGTACCGCTACGACGAGGTGGCCGAGTTGATCGCCGTCACGACCCTGCCGGCCTACCGCCGTCGCGGTTTCGGCACGGCGATGACTTGGGCGGCCATCGCCGAGGCGACGCGGCGCGGGTGCGAGGCGATCACGCTGACGGCCACGCCGATGGGCTATCCGGTGTACGTGCGGATGGGCTTCGTGCCGGTGTGCGTCTTTCGCACCTACGTGGCGCCCGAGTCCGAGGACTGAACGCCGGTCGTGCTATCCTACCCGCGACCGGGCCAGGTAAAGCGCCCGACAGCTCACGACGGAGGCGACCGCGATGGCGCTGGCAGCGAAGGGCGATTTCGTGGGGCTGGAGAGCCTGACACATCTCGCGGCGGGCGGCGAGACGCCGCCGCTCACCACCCAGGCGGATGCGCTACAGCGATGGGTCAGCCTCAAGGGGCAAGGTCCCGACGGGGCGGCCGTGCGCACCGAGGCGCTCGCCCGTGTCAAGGCGCACGGCGCCGAGGTTTTCGGCGTCACCCCCGACGAGATGGCGCTAGCCTCCTCCGCGGCCGAGGCGATGAGCCAGGTGGCGCTCTCGGTGGACATGCGCGAGGGCGACAACGTGGTCATGCAAGACACCGAGTTTCGCTCGGCCTCGCTGCCATGGGTTGGGCTGACACGGCGTGGTGTCGAGATCCGGGTGGTCAAGCACGCGGACTGGACGCCGGACGAGTCCGCGATCCGCGCTGCCGTCGATTCCCGCACCCGCGCGATCGTCACCAGCCAGGTGAGTTACCTCACCGGTATCCAGCACAACCTGGAGGCGTTGCGCGAGGCGGCCGATGCTGTCGGGGCGATGCTGGTGGTGGACGCCACACACGCCGCGGGCGCCGTGCCGGTTCCGGGCCGGCTGTGCGACTTCAGCCTGACCGCGACGTACAAGTGGATTCTCGGCTGCCAGGGGGTGGCGCTGCTCGCCTGGAATCGCGAGCGCGTGCCCAACCTGTCCCCGGCGATCAGCGGCTGGCGTTCGGCCGATGACTGGCAGGGGGACTCCGGCCCGCTCGATATCGCCTGGAAGCCGACGGCCGAGCGGTTGGAGCCGGGAAATCCGCCGTGGCCATCGCTGTTCTACTTCGACGAGGGTCTGAATTACGTGACCGCCATCGGCGTGGACCGCATCGCCGCCCACATCGCGCCGCTCTCGGCCGAGGTCAACGCGCGGCTGCGTCACATGGAGCTGGACGTGTCCACTCCGGCCGACCCAACGTACCGCGCCGGCAACAACTGCTTCTGGACCTCCGACCCGGAGGGGCTTGCCGGCCGCTTGTTACGTGAGCATCGGGTGCTGGTCAGCGGCTACTCCGGCCGTATTCGTATCTCCACCCACCTGTACAACGATATGGACGATGTGAATCGGCTGTTCGCGGCGCTCGAGCAGGTCATGGGCGCGGCGGTGAGGTGAGTGACGCGCCAACTCGGGTTTGTGCCGCTGCTGGGAGTCACGGAACCGCGGAGACGCGGAGGGCGTGGAGGCCAGCGCGGAGAAGTTGTAGTGGTGGACCCCGGCGCGATCCACAATCGCGACACCACGATTGCGCCGAGGCGGGCGCGGAGAAGGTATGGTGGTGCATTCCGCGTGGGCCGGCATCTACCGGGAGATAGTATGACATCCGAGCGGTTCGCGCACCCAACGTATATGGTCCGGCAAAAGATCCTGAGGCTGTTCGGCGGGGCGTTTCAGGTGTTCGCGCCCAACGGCGAGGTAGTGCTCTACTCCGAGATGAAGCGGTTCAAGCTGCGGGAGGACATTCGCCTCTATACTGCCGAGGACATGCAGCACGAGGTTCTGACGATCAAGACGGCCCAAATCATCGACTTCGCCGCCGCCTATGAGGTGATGGACCCCACCACCGGTGAGAGGGTGGGCGCGCTCAAGCGCAAGGGCTTCAAGTCGCTGCTCAAGGACGAGTGGATCGTCATGGATACGATGGATCAGGAGATTGGGCGTATCCGCGAAGACCGCATGGCGCTGGCCGTGCTGCGACGCGTCCTTAACTTTGTCCCGTACCTCGACATCCTGCCCAATCTTATCCCGCAGAAGTATCACGCGACGCTGGGCGAGGCCGAGGTCTGCACCTTCTCGCAGAATTTCAACCCGTTCGTCATGAAGCTCGATGTCGATTTCACGCCCGACACTGCCGCGGCGCTCGACCGGCGGCTCGGCCTCGCCGCCGCGATCCTGTTGTGCGCGATCGAGGGTAGGCAGTGGTAGGACCGGACACGAGCGCGCTAGGCCGCCCCGTTCGGGCCGTGCCTGCCAGTTCGTCTGGCCGCTCAATCACGAGGAATCACGGTGACAGGGCACGCCGGCCGCTCATGTCTTGCCACGCCATGCGGGAGGCATCCCATCCTGCACGTCATCAACGGCGAATCTACCACCGCGCTCCTGCGTCAGACAGCGCTCGAAGGTGAAATGCTCGCCTGGGCGGACATCCTGATGGAGGGGCCGCTGACCGGCGACGTTGTCACCGGTGGCGACCGCGAGTTCCGCGCCCGTTACTTAAACGAGCGGTTCAGCATTCCGCGTGAGCAATACCGAGAGGGGATGGGCCGCTGTCTCGCGCGCCTGGGGACGTTTGCCGCCCACGACGAGGTCGTGTTGTGGTTTGAGGAAGACCTGTTCTGCCAGGTTCACCTGCTGTTTCTGCTGAACTGGTTTTCGGAGCGTCCACTCGGCCACACGCGGCTGACCTTGATCTGTCCGCCCGACCATCTCGGCACGTTGCAGCCCGCCGCGCTGGCGTCACTGTTCGCGACGCGGGCGCCGGTGACGGCCGTGCGAACGGCGCTGGCGCGGGTGGTTTGGGCGGCTTACACCAGCCGCGATCCGCTGGCCTTGAACGCGGCGCTCGACGCCGATTTTTCGGCGTGGCCGCTGCTGCGTCGTGGCATCCGTGCGCACCTGGAGCGTTTTCCGTCGCGGGCGAACGGGCTGAACAACGTGGAGACGGAAAGCCTGCGCGCCCTCGCTGACCATTCGTTGTCGTTCCCCGAGTTGTTCGCCGCCGTTTCAGCCGCCGAGCCGGCGATGCATCTGGGCATGGGTGATACGCAGTTCGCCGCCTATCTGGACGAATTGAGCCGCGGCCGCGATCCGTTGGTTCGTATCGTGGGCGGCGAGTCCGCCGGTGAGCACGGCGAGCGCCTCGCCCGTGCCGGCGCGTGGCGCATCACCGCCACGCCGCTCGCGGACGAGGTGCTTAACGGCGCGCGTGACCGTGTCGCACCCCGAGGCCTCGACCGCTGGCTCGGTGGTGTGTCGCTCGCGCCGGGCAGCGTCCCATGGCGCTGGGACGCCGGCGCCGGCCGGATCATGCGCGCCGCCGGATGAGGGCACGCGATACTCCGAGCCGGTCGGCGCTGCCCGCGGTCCGCCGCACATTGGGGCGGGTTCAACCACTCAGAACCTATCCCCTAACCCTGCACATGGGTAGCGAAACCCCGCGCCCCGCATCTGCTCGCGTTGGTCCGGCGCCTGATCAGTTGGCCGAGCTTGTGTCACTGGTCAGCGACATCGCCGTGGGTCCGCCCCAGATGTGCTGCTGCCCGCGCCACTGATGGCGCGAGCTTGCTCCGGTCCCCACGTGACATCGAAGCAGGGCGCCGCGAGTATCCGACACTGTTCACCTGCATGCCTACATCGCGTATCATCACGGGCGAGGCTTGAAAGATGAAGGTTTGCCACAGCACCCGCATCACACGCCGCCCGGCGTAGGAGGACGCGTGTCCGGCCTCGCGGCCGGCGTCACCGCCCTCCCGCGGCGCCCCGTCGTCCCACGACAGGAGCGCTGATGGTGCATGTCCGCGCGACTCCAATCGCACCGACTCTCCTACGCCCTATCCGACTTCCCGCTTCCACGGCTTCACTGGTCATCACCGACCGGAGATGTCCTGGCGTGTCGCGCCTCATTACCCGCGAACCCGGCGGGGTCGCGGCCACCGGCCGGCTGCCCTGCTTCGGAGTCGTCCATGGTCCCGCGGG
>JBBQJF010000309.1:0-6476 GCA_038325665.1 Dehalococcoidia bacterium
TGCACCGCGCCGGCGGGAACACCCGCGTCTTGTAAGCGAGCCATCACCGCGTGCGGCTCTCGCGTCCGGGTCCATTCGGTGATGCGCGCGTCGATCAGCTCGCGGTGCGCGAGCCGGCCGGCGGCGGTGTCGAGCGCCGAGCCGGCCGCCCACGCGGGATCGCCGAGTACGCGACGCAGCGCCCGCCACTGCGCATCGGTTTCCACGGCGATCGCGCACCACTCGTCGTCACCGGCTCGCGGCGCGCCGTCCGGCGCCGACTTAGGCATACACGGGTAGACGTTGTGCGCCACATCGGTGGGAGAATCGTTGCCCATCCTCAGTGGAGTCGTGCCGTTGACTTGATGGTCGAGCAGTTCCGGCGCGAGGAAGTACAACGCCGATTCCATCTGCGACTGCTCGATGTACTGGCCCTCACCCGTGCGCCGCCGGTGGTCGAGGGCTGCCAATATCGCGCTGACGAGGAACTTGGGCGCGATCGTGTCAGTGTAGGCCGCGTAGGGGCCGGAGGGCTGCCGGTCCGGCCAGCCGGTGATGGCGCCGAAGCCCGAGATCGCGGCGGCGTGCGTGCCGTAGCCTGCCAGTGCGGCCGCCGGCCCCGACTGCCCCATGAGGCAGGTGCTGACCATGATGATGCCAGGGTTGAGCGCGCGGGCCGCTTCGTAGTCAAGCCTCAGGTCGCGGACGGTGCCCGGCGTGAACGATTCGAGGCAGATATCGGCCCAGGCGAGCAGTCGTCGCGCGACCGCGTGCCCAGTCGGGTGCTTCAGGTCGAGTGATATTGACCACTTCGAGGAGTTGGCCATGGCAAAGAACTGCGAGCGGTTGTGCCCGAACACGCCATCCTTGAACGGTCCGGCCACCCGCAGAATGTCGGGCCGCACCGACGTCTCAACATGGATCGTCGTCGCGCCATTGTCGGCCAGATACTTGGCCGTGAGCGGCCCAACGCCCACCCACGCGAAATCGGCAACCTTCAGACCGGCCAGCGGTAGCGCGTCGCTCATGGTTGTACCTCACATGGAAAATGGGTGTTGGGTGTTAGGGGCACACGGCACCGCCTTGCATCCCTAGTGGTGGCCGAGGGAGAAGACGCGAGTCCGCTGCTCTCTTGTCAGGCCCTGGCCACGGCGTCATCGGCGCCCAGGGTCGGGGCGTCTCGTCGGTAGGTGATCGGTGTGCGGCTGAGGCGCACGAACGGGCCGGGTGCGCGAATCTCGCGGCCGTTCGGCAGCGTGAGCGGCTGCCAGTAGCCGCGCGCCTCAAGGTGCGGGAAGGCGAGCACATCGGCGACCGTGTTCTCCGGTGCAATGAATACCCCCGCCGCCATGCCGCGCGCCAGCAGATCGTCCTTCGTGTGTACGGCGATGAAGGTATCGAGCCTGTCCATCACCTCGTCCCAACCGTGGGTTAGCGGTTGTTGGGAAAGGAGGCGTCGGTCGTAGGTTGGCCAGTCTTCATCGCTGGCCCAAGCGGCGGGAACGATGCCCTCATCCGCCATCCAGCGCACGACCGTGTCGAGTACCCGCCCATTCACGACCAGCACCACGTCGCCATCGGCCGCGCGAAACAACACCCGAAACGTGGCGGTGCCGAGCTGAAGCGCGGTGCCATTGCGTTCGATGTCCTTCCCCTGCACCGCCGAGGCGACGGCCGCATTCAGCGCCGTGAGCACGAGCGACGCTTGGACCGAGACATCGACGAACTGCGCGTCGTTGATCTGGAGGCGGCGGTGATGCGCCAATAGTGCGGCGGAGGCGCTCTCGGCGGCGGCGTGCAGCCATGCCTGCGGCACCGAGACGCGCACGGGCGCCCGGTCAGAGTCGCCGTTGACCGCCATCTGGCCGCTCATCGCCGAGAGCGTAAGGTCGGTGGCGAGATACCCGGCGTACGGCCCGTCCTGGCCGAAGGGCGTGATCGCGACGTACACCAATCGGGGATTCACCGCGCGCAGGTCGTCGAATCCCAGTCCGCGCGCTGCCATCGCGCCCGGTGGTGCATTCTCAAACAGAAAATCGGCGCCGGCAACCAATCGGTGGAACCCTTCGCGTCCCTCCTCGGTGTCGAGGTCGAGCGTGACGGCACGCTTGTTGCGGTTGTACGCGTGAAATCGCAGGCTGGCGAGTCCGTCCGGTAGCGATGGGTCGAGCGGCGTGGCGCGGCGGGAATCGCATCCACCCGGCGGCTCGACCTTGACCACGTCCGCCCCCAGGTCCGCGAGCATCATCGGGCCAAGCTCAGCGCGGCTGTCGGTCAGATCAATCACTTGGTAGGGGCCGAGCATCGCTATCCTCCTGTGGGGTAGGTGTTGGGTGTGACGTGCCGGGGGACGGTCTCGCCCTTCGTGTTCGGTAGTGCCCCGGCGGGGAAAGGAGACTTTGTTGAAATCGGGGAACCACGCGGCTCCCCCGCCGGTCCGGCCTCCGCTCCACCGGTCAGCCCTCCGAACGGCGGCGCAAACTGCCGGCGTGGCGGCGAGTCTAGCAGATCAGGACGGCGCCGACACGCGCGGTGTGTGTCATCCGCTCCATCCCGGCCCGCGCCGTTCGAACGACCTCGCGTCACGCTCGACCTCATGCGCTACAGTGAGCAAAGATGGAGGTGCGTCATGACGACGAAGCCGGTTCAGATTCCCGACGCGATCATGGCGCGGCTCGCGACCACGCGGCTGAGCGAGTTTCCCCCCGACCAGCAGGTCCGGATCGTGCTGGCGTTGTTCTTGTTTGAACGAGGGGCGATCTCCTTCGGCAAGGCGGCCGAGCTGGCCGGTGAGCCGCGCGTTCCGTTCCAGCTCCTGGCCGCCGAGATGGGTATCCCCGCCGTCCGCTATGAACTCGCGGACTACGAGGAGGATACCCGCACACTCGAATGGTGGGCGCAGCGTGATCGGGACCAAGCGAAAACGCCGTGACGGTTGTCTCAAACACCGGACCGATCATATCGCTGTCGTGGATCGACCGGCTGGACCTGCTCGGCGCGTTGTATGGCGAGGTCGTGGTCCCGCTGGCAGTGGAGCGCGAACTGCTGCCGGCGGGACAATCGTTCTTGGGCACGTCCGCGATAGAGGATGCGTTTCGACGTCGCTGGTTACGGGCAGCCACTGTGCGGAACCATCTGAACGTGAGCGCACTCAACGCCCGAGTGGATCTTGGTGAGGCAGAGGCGATTGCCCTCGCGGTTGAGCTACGCGCCGAGGTGCTATTGGTTGATGACGCGGATGCCCGCGCGGAGGCGAAGAGTTGGTCTATTCGCGTCCTTGGGACAATTGGCGTGCTGCGGCAGGCTCGCGATGAGGGCCACATCGATGCCGCGCGTCCACTTCTGCTCCAGATGCAGCGGTTGGGACTCTGGATCGGTGCGGACCTACTTGCGAGAATTCGTGCCGAGGAACGCTAGGCCGGATGTGCTGCATGTTCGTGTCGCATTTCTACACCCCGTGCATCCCCGGCGACCAGATGAACTTGTGTGTTTGCAGTGAGAGGCGTACGTCCGGGAGATGCTCGGCGAGCAGCCACTGCACGAGCGTCGCCGGTTCGAGGCTGCCCCACGCGGGCTGGAAGTAGATCGAGGCGGGATTCCCGGCAAGGTGCGTGCGCACGAAACTGGCCGCGTGGTCAAAGTCCCGCCGGTCCGTGAGCACGAACTTGATCTCGTCACCGGGCCGCAGCAGCGCGAAGTTCTCGAGAACGACGTGCCGCTCCATCCCCGAACCGGGGCACTTCACGTCGAGATCCCAAAATAGCCGCGGGTCCTGCGCCGGCCACACCGGCAGTGACCCACCCGTCTCTACCTCCACCGACCGTACCCACGGCAGCTCCAGCAGCCGGTCGATCAGCGACCGCAGCTCACGTCGTTGCACCAGCGGCTCTCCGCCGGTGATACACATGTTCGGCAGTGGACCGTACCCGCGCACCGTGTCGATCACCGCGTCCACAGTCATCGTCGCGCCGCCGGAGAAGGTGTAGGCTGAGTCGCACCACGTACAGCGCAGGTTGCAGCGGTTCAACCGCACGAACGCGGTCGGCATTCCCACACGCACGCCCTCACCCTGGACCGACGCGAACATCTCGGTAATCAGCATTTGCCCGTCCCGTCCCCGTGCGCCACACTCATGTCAGCCAGTGTAGCCAGAATCGCGGCACGACGGCACGACGGCACGACGGCACGATGGCGCACTCGGTCGCGCCTGCGATTGAACGCTGCCCTCCCCTCGCACGCCAGCCCCGGCATGGCCGCGAGCACCGCGTTGGGTTGGCCCCAACACCCAACACCGAATACCCATCACCCACCTTTACCGGAGGCCACTGATGACCCGCGCGATCG
Organism: Dehalococcoidia bacterium; assembly: GCA_038325665.1. Taxonomy (GTDB): domain Bacteria; phylum Chloroflexota; class Dehalococcoidia; order CAUJGQ01; family CAUJGQ01; genus CAUJGQ01. Next base: position 4,324 of record JBBQJF010000309.1, read on the forward strand.
CCATTGTTCTGTTCCCGGTGGTGGAGGAGCTTGACTTCGTGGGGCCATGGGAGGTGTTCACATTCCTCAGAAGCCTACAGCCCGACTCCTGTGACGTGTTCACCGTCTCGGAGCACGGCGGCGAGGTGCGGTGCGCCAAGGGGCTGCGTGTGCTCGCCGATTACAGCTTCGACGCCGCGCCGCACGCGGACATCGTCGTCGTCCCGGGCGGCATGGGAACCCGCGCCGAGGTCGATAACGCGGCCATCGTCGACTACATCCGCCGGGCGGGGCAGGACGCCGAGATTACTACGTCGGTCTGCACCGGCGCGTTCCTGCTCGAACGCGCCGGACTGCTGGCCGGCCGGCGCGCCACCACCCACTGGGCGTCGATGGACCGGCTGCGGAAGGTGAGCACGGTCGATGTGGTGGAGGCGCGCTGGGTAGACGAGGGGGCGGTGATCACGTCGTCGGGCGTCTCGGCCGGCATCGACATGGCGCTGTACCTGGTCGGCCGTCTGTGGGGGCCGGAGACGGCGCGGCGCGTCCAAAGGGGCATCGAATACTTCCCCGCGCCGCCGTACGCCGATGTGCCAATCCCCGGAATGGAATAGCCCACGGGGACGCGCTATTCATCGCGGCGGCAGGGCGACGGGATCACGCGGACCCCGCGTCCACATAACATCCCCGCTGTACCGTTGTCGCGGCAGGCACAATAGAGCGGCACGGAGACCGGCTGGTTGCATGAGGGCGGTTCACCGTGTCGCAATCATATCGGTCCGTGGCCGAGTGGTTGGTACGATGTCCTCCCACTCGGCGTGCGATTGCGCCGGCTGGTGTTGGTCGCGGGTGTTGCTGCCGTGGTCCTCGAAAAGCTTCCGCCGCATGACATCCCCGCCGAGGAGTCGGTGGTCGCCGCCTGCCTGGTAGACAGCGACGCCATCTTCAAGATCGCGCCCATCCTCCGCCCCGATGACTTCTTCCGCGAGAAGAACGCGTGGGTATACGAGGCGGCGCTGGCGCTGTGGGACCGCAACCAGGCAATCAACCAGATCACTGTCGCGCATGAAATGGCCCGCCGCGACCGGCTTGAACCGGTCGGCGGCGCGGGTTATCTTGCCCAGCTCGTGGCCGATCTGCCGACAGTCGTCGGCGTCGAGTACTACGCCCAAATCGTCGCCCGCGACGCCATCTATCGCCGTCTGATCTCAGCCGCCGGCAACATCGCGCAGATGGCCTACGAGGGCGGACCGGATCTCGAAACGGTGCTTGGCCGCGCCGAGACGTTGTTGATGGCGCTGCGCTCCGGTGAGGCGTTGCGCGACTTCGTTCACATCCGGACGCTGCTCGAAAAGTATCTCGAAGACGCGGGGCTGGAAGACACGGATGTCGCCGGCCCGCAAGTGATTCGCACCGGCTTCATCGATCTCGACACCCTGCTCGGCGGCATGAAGCGCGGCGACCTCGTGATCCTGGCGGCGCGGCCAAGCATGGGCAAGTGCCTCGCGGCTTCCGCAACGATCGCGCTCACCGACGGCAGCGTCCGCACGGTCGAGGACATTTGTCGCACGCGCGACGCGGAGCTTCTGACGTTAGGCGCGGATCGGCGCTTGCGTCGCGTCCGGCCGGTTGACTTCATCGATAATGGGGTTCAGCCGGTGGTCAGAGTGACCACCCGGCTCGGCCGGCAGATCGTGTGTACACCCACCCATCCCCTTCTCACCATCGACGGGTGGATGCCGCTCAACCGGCTTGGCGTGGGTGACCACATCGCCGTGCCGGGGCGCATCGATATCTTCGGCAGCGACCGGTTGCCGGATCACGAGGCGAAGCTGCTCGGATACCTGCTTGGTGGGGACGGATTCACCGATACGACCTCAACGTGTTCGAGCGGCGACCGACGGTTGGTGAACGACTTCGATCAGCAGCTCGCGGAGTTCGCCGGCCCCGCCGTTGATCGGGAGGTCAGGGCCGGCGACCGGCTCACGCGCTGGCTCGATTCGCTTGGTGTTCGGAGGAGCGCGCCGCATGACAGATCCGTGCCGGACATCATCTTCCGCGCCCCCAGGCGCACGGTTGCACTGTTCCTCAACCGGTTGTTCGCCGCGGGCGGCTGGCTGGAGGCGCCCGATGGCGGTCAGGTGTCCGCCGGCTTCGCGGGCGAGTCCGAGCAA
>JBBQJF010000310.1:0-6447 GCA_038325665.1 Dehalococcoidia bacterium
TACGTTCGGCGCGTCCGGACGTGCAGAGGAAATCCTCGACCGCATGCAGGTCTCCGCGACTGCTCGTGATGCGGCAGTCCGTGTCTGGCGTGTCGAAGCAGAAGGGTCGGGTTAATGTTCTGGCAGGATCTGCTCCTGGATCGTGCGGTGGACGACGACACACTCACCCGTGCGTTTGCGGTCACGTTCGACCGTGCCCGGTGTGATGTCCTGGTCGGCGATGTGGCTGGCCCGGCCGGGAACCCGCGGGACAGCGGTCAGCCGGTTGTCATCGAGCGGTGGCCCGTGGCCGGCGAATTGCCCCGACAGATCCATGTCTTTCTCCGCGATCAGCGACTGGAGGACTTAGTTGGCGCCGGCGCGAAGGATGAGGCGATACTCGCGCGGTTGTGTGGAATCCTTGACGCGGGATGCCCCACGACGACGGCTCCCCCGATCCGGATGAGGGACTGTATATGCGCCCGACGGGTGAGGTCGATGCGGTCACGCTTGACCACGACGCGCTTGAACATGTACGTAATCGCGACCCGCGAGCCGTCCGGCCGCAAGCTGACACCGGCCGCGTGATCTGCCCGCGGATAGCGCTCACGGACCGCCCGCGGCCAAGTGGCGGGGCGCCCTTCGTGCGTCGGGCCGCACAACGAGGTCGCGGCGACCCCAAGCCCGCCGCCCTGACCTTGCTTGGGCCGCTCCCGGCCTTCGGGTCGCGGGATGAGGATGCGAGCGGCGCACTTGGCCCCTGACCCGGAATCACATACTCTGACTAGCACCGCGCCTATGCTCACGGGAAGATTCCCCGAAACCCAACACCTATCACCCAATTCAGAGGAGTGATGTATGCCGTTCCGCATCAACCACATTCACCTTAAAGCGCCCGACCCCCGGAAGACGGCCGAATGGTACGTGACCGCGTTCAACTTCAAGATCCTCGGCGATGACGTGCGACCCGCCCCGTTCGGCGACCGCTTCGTCCGCTGCCAGAGCGAGGATGGCGGCATGTCGGTCAACATCTCGGGAGCGCGCACCGGTGAGAGCCTCGGTCCCGGAGACGCGAACCCGCATCACGGCCTCGAGCACTTCGGTGTCGATACCGAGGACATCAACGCCGAAATCGCCCGCCTCGAAGCGCTTGGCGCGAAGCTGATGGACGGCCCGCTGACGATGGCGAGCGGGCTGCAAATCGCCTTTATCAAAGCGCCGGACGATGTGCGGATCGAGCTGATTCAGGTGCAACGCTAACCGCGTCGCCTGACCGCCTTGGAATAGATTACGGTCTCGTTCGTTCCTGTCCTCATGGGGTTGTGTGCGAGGGCAGGTGGAGGTCTAACCCCGTGGCCTGCCGAGGGACGGGGGTCGGGGGAGAGGCGCTCCCCCGACGCGCGGCCGAAAGGACCGGTAATGGCGAGATGCCTCGGCAACCCGCGAGAGCATGTGACAGATGGTCGCCGCGGCGCCGGGAAGGCGGCGTCTGTCATCCGGCGGAGGCGGATGCTGGCGCTCGCCGGCGCGTTGAGCGTGACCCTGACCGCGGCGCGGCGGCGCGGCGCGACGGCGCGGCCGGTGCTCGGTGTGGACCACGCGGAGTTGCCGTTGCGTCCGTGGCCGGCGGTGCGGTCCATCGCCCAGGATGCGCCGGTATTCTCTGATGTGGCCGGGGTCGATGCGGACGAGGCGCTGGCGTTTCTGGCCGGCCGTCATCGCGGCTATCCGGGGGCCAACCTCGACAGCCTGATGGGCTACTCCGCCGCCGACATCCTCGAAACGACCGATACCGACGTGATGGACGTGGTCTATGCCCGTCACGGCTCGAACGCCGTCTCCGGTCTGTATCGGGTGATCGCCGCGCGGACGCTCGAATCTTTGCTCGTGGTCTATGACGGCGCGCCGGTGTTTCTCGCCCTCGATGCCGGTCATGGCGGCAAGCGCGGCGTCTTTTTCGATCCGGGGTCGGGCGGCACGGAGGCGGATCACGCCCGCCGGGTGGTGGCGGCGATCGAGGATGTGGCGGCGGCTGATCCGCGGTACGGCGGTACCACCGTCCGGCGCATCTTCAACGACGAGATCGGCGACGATTTCGGTTTGCCGCCGCCGAATGACCGCAAAGGCGCGGCGGCGCTCACCATCCGCAACGTGCGCGGCGCGATGCTGGCGCACGAGGCCGCCGCCTGGAACCGGGCGCATCCGCAGGCGCCGGTGGCGGTTCATGTGGTGTCCGTGCATTTCAATGCCGGTTCGGGCGGCATCCTCGTGCTGCATCAGGGCGACACGGTTCCGGCGGTGTTTCGCCAGCGCTCGATCGCCTTTGCCCGCGAGTACGTGGCTGCCACCGGTCCGGCGCTGAATGCGACCGGTCTGCTGCCGTATGCCCTGCGGCCGGCGCTCGGCACCGGGCTGTCGGATGATCACCTGCTCTACGAGCCGCAGTTCCGCGTCAGCCCGATCAACCCGTTCACCGGCGTCGACCGCTCACGCTTTCCCCGCCGCTACGCGATGTTGCAGGCGTCGCTGCTCCAGCGCGACTACGCCGACGGCGCTCTCCGCTATCGGGGGCTGGTGCGAGGATGAGGGTTTGCGTGCGCCAGCCGAACGATCAACCAGACGCCGCCGCGAGGCCCACTCCCAGCGGCCGGCGTGAGGCCGGCGTGAGGAGGATAGGTTGCGAGGGATAGCGACCGATGAATGATCCCGGCCGCCTCCGAGAACGGCTGCGCGAGGCGCTCGGTCCGCGCACGGCGGGCGAGGCCCTCGCCGGCGACGCCCCGCGGCAGGCCGCCGCGCCCTGGAGCGCGCGACCCGCGGAGGCGTTCGCGGACGGGCTTGAACCGCTGGCCGTGTCGAAGGACATCCACCAGTTGCTTCCCGGCTTCTGGCAGGACACCGCGGCGGGGCGGGTATTCGTGATCGAGCGGCGGTTCGAGTTGGAGCATCGCCACGGACGGCTGGCGCTCGGCCGCGCGCTGGAGTCGTCACCGGAGTTGTGGGCGCGCATCGGCCGCCAGCCGGCGCTCGGCGGCGTCAATCCGCGCCGGGTCGCGTTTCTCGATATCGAGACAACCGGTCTCTCTGGAGGCACGGGGACGCTCGCCTTTCTCGTTGGCATCGGCCATTTCCTCGATGGGCACTTCCGCCTGCGTCAGTACTTCCTCGGCGGCCTGGGGCAGGAGCGGGCGATGTTGCGGGCCTTGACCGACTACCTCGCGGACTTCGAGGCGGTCGTGACCTTTAATGGGAAGTCCTTCGATCTGCCGCTATTGCACACCCGCCTGGTTATCTCCGGTATGTCCACGGCCCTGACCGAGTTGCCGCATTTCGATTTGCTGCATCCGTCGCGCCGGCTCTACCGCGACCGGCTGACCTCGTGCCGTCTTGGTGAGATCGAGCGGTGGCTGCTCGGCCTGACGCGCGAAGATGACATCCGCGGGGCGGACGTGCCGGCGCTGTACTTTCGGTATATTCGCTATCGTCGCGCCCGCTCACTGTTGCCGGTCTTCGAGCACAACGCCCTCGACGTGCTGTCGCTGGTGACGCTGACGGTGTACCTGTGCCGGCTGTTCGGCGGTGACCCGCGGTTGAGCGGCGCTGATCGATTCGCCCTCGGCCGCGATTGCGAGGGCGATGACCGTCCCGATGAAGCTGTCGCCCAGTATGAAGCGGCGTTGACCGGGGACCTGCGCCAAACCGATCACGATGAATGTGAAAAGCGCCTGTCGCTGCTATATAAGAAGCTTGGCCGGTGGGAGCAGGCGGTAGCGCTGTGGCAGACAGTTTCCGCCCGACCCGACAATCGTATGCTGTACCCGTTGATCGAACTGGCGAAGTATCACGAGCGCACCGCCCGCGATTTCGCCGCCGCGCGCCTGATCACCGAGCGGGCGCTGTTATTGCTGGAAGGCCATCACGCGCGCATGGGCTACACATCCGCGGCCGCCGAGCGCGCCGCGCTCGAAAAACGGCTCGTTCGCCTGGACGAGCGGGCGGCGCGCTCGCGGATGCGCCCGACCGGCCGCCGTGTCCGCCCGGCGGAGTAACGCGGCGCCGGAGTCTTTTCCACCACATTCTGCCGGATGCTCGGAGGATAGCAATGCGTATGCCGCTGGCAAGGCCGACCCGCCGGGTCGCCTCTACCGACGAACACCGACCCCCCCCTGGAAGGCGCGACCTGGTGGGTCGCCGTGGTCTCGCCGCGCGTGGATGCCGGCGATGATCGACTCGCCCGATGAACGGGCCACATCGCCCGAAGGGACGCGGACGTCGCCGGTGGTCAGCCGCGTGTGGGGAGCGCCTGGACAGGGCTATCACATCCGTACGCCGCTGAACGGCTGGCGGCACCCGCGTGAGAGCGAGCCGTCGCCCGCGCTGATCGCGTGGGTGCATCAGGCGGTGGAGGCGGCGGGTGGATTCGGGCGTGCCGTGCGGCCCGGCGATACGGTGCTGCTCAAGCCCAACTTTAACTCCGGCGACCCGCCGCCCAACTCCACGGATATCCCGTTTCTGGTCGCGATGATCCGGCTGCTGCGTGACCACGGCGCGCACCGCGTGGTCGTGGGAGAAAGCTCGCGCCACCCACCGACCAGCACCCGCTTCGAGATGGGCCGGACGGGCGTGCTCGACGCTTGTGCGCGTGAGGGCGCCGAGGTCGCGATCTTTGGTGAAGGCGCGTGGGCGCCGGTGCCGGGTCGAGGCGAGCACTTCCGCCGGCTGGAGATCGCCCGGCCGCTGCTGGAGTGCGACCGCCTGATCTATGCCTGCTGCCTCAAGACGCACTGGCTGTCGAAGTTCACCGCCAGCATCAAGCACTCGGTCGGCTGTGTCCGCCCGCGCTACCGGGCGCAACTCCACTTCGGCAGCCACTTCGAGGAGCGGGTCGCCGAGATCGCCGCGACACTCTCCCCCGACCTGGTCGTGATCGACGCGCGGGCGGTGTACGTTCGCGGCGGCCCGTGCTACGGTCTGGCGCGCTTTCCCGGCGTCATTCTTGCCGGAAAGGACCGGGTCGCGCTCGACGTGGAGGGTGTGCGCGTCCTCCAGCGTTACCCCGAGTGCTCGCTCACCCGCGACCCCTGGAGCTACCGCCAGATCACCACCGCCGTTCGCCTCGGTCTGGGCGCGCCGGCTGACGACGGCTATCGCGTCGTGGACGGACACCTGCCGGGACTGCACGCCGTCAGCCCAGTGATCGTGTCCTAATGCATTGTGAGCCGGAAGATATCGAACAGCGCGCATCGGGACGATAGACCTCATCGCGAACCCCCCGTGTTGTCCCGCGTTTACCGCTAATGGGACAACGGCGCATGTCGTCCCGCATGGATCGCCATGGGGACAAGGGCGACCTGCCGGGTCGCCCCAACACCACGTCTTGGCGCCCTTGGCGCTCTTGGCGGTTTCGTCGTCCCTTCACCGCCCCACCGCCGCCCGCCTTGACCGTCTCTCACACCGTGGGGCATGCTCGATATACGGGCCGGCGATGATCGGTCAGAGGAGTGCGAGATGCGGCTTACGCCGGCGGTCGTCTGGAACGGCGGCACCGATCTCACCGAATCCTTCACCAACCGGCCGTATCGCGCGTTGTGGTCGGCGGCCGCGCTCTCCAGCGTCGCGCAGTGGACGTTGCTGACCGCTCGCTCGGCGCTTGCCTTCAACCTCACCGAAAGCTCCGGCTCGGTCGGCCTGGTCGTGTTCGCCTCGATGCTGCCGTACGTGTTCGTGCCGCCGATCGGGGGCGTGATCGCCGACCGGTTCAACCGGCGGACGGTGACCCAATGCACGCTGGCCGTGTCGTTGCTGACGGCGGTCCTGATGGCGCTGCTGACCGTGACCGGTGTTGTCACGGTGTGGCAGTTGTTCGTGCTGTCGCTGATTAACGGGATGGCCCGCTCGGTCGAGATGCCGGCGACGCAGGCGATGGTGCCCGGTGTCGTGCCGCGCGGGAGTCTGCTCAATGCCGTGGCGCTGATGGGTGTCGTCACACACGGCTCGCGGCTGCTCGGACCGTTGATCACGCTCGCGATCCTCGCGCCACTCGGCGCTGGCGTGACCTTCTTCGTCGCCGGGGTGCTGTACGCGCTCGGCATCCTGTTCATGCGGCGCATCCCCCGCCCGGCGCAGTTCAGCCATCCCGACGGGGAAAGCCCGTTGCGCCAGCTTGTCGACGGCGTGCGCTACTCGGCGACGGTGCCGATCGTCGGCATGATCATGCTGTTGGTGATGTTCCACTGCGGACTCACCATGTCATACGACGCTCTCATGCCGATGTACGCCGACGAGCACATGGGATCGGGTAGCAGCGCCTTCAGCACGCTGATGCTGACGGTCGGGGCCGGCTCCTTGATCGGCACGCTGATGCTGGCCGGAGTATCCTCGCGCTGGCACCGGGGCCGGATGCTGCTGATCAGCGCCTTGTTCAGCGGGCTTTCGCCGGCGGCGCTGGCGATCGCGATGCGGTGGGAA
>JBBQJF010000311.1:0-6426 GCA_038325665.1 Dehalococcoidia bacterium
CGTGGAGCGGCCGGCGCCACCGATGGCGCCCACTCCGGCGTACCATCAGTACTTCTTTGCTCGGCGTGGGGCGGGGCCACCGGGGCAACGGATGCCATGCCTTCGTTGTCGGTGGGCGGCATGAGCCGCGCGGCGTCGGCGCGGGCGGGTGAACTCGGTCGCCAGTCGGACGCCTCGCCGGTTGTGTCGGTATACACGGCGACCGGGATCGGCGCGGCGAGCGGACCGCGCGGGCGCTCGGTGACGGCTCGCAGCAGGTCGTGGCTCTCGACGTGACGGCCGTTCGCCAGTTCCTCAATGCGCCCCGCCATCTCCATCACCAGCCGGTCGTGCGTGCTGGTGATGATCGTCACTCCCTCCGAACGGGCGATGTCACGCATCAAGGTGAAGATGGCGATTGCCGTGGCCGAGTCCAGTTCGCCGGTCGGCTCGTCCGCGAGGATAAGTGTCGGTTGGATGGCCAGGGCGCGGGCAATCGCAACCCGTTGCTGCTCACCGCCCGAGAGTTCGTACGGCCGGTGCTCCGCCCGCCGGCCCAGCCCGACCAGGTCGAGCACACGTCGTGCCCGTCGCCCGCGCTCGCCGTGGCGTACCCCCGCGATCCGCAGCGGCAGCTCGACATTCTCATATGCCGAAAGCAATGGCAGCAGCCCAAACGACTGGAACACGAATCCAAGCGCGTGGCGGCGCAACTCCGTTAGCTCCCGTTCGGACATCGCCGGGACGCTCTTGCCGTCGATCAGCACGTCGCCCTCGGACGGCCGGTCAAGCCCCGCGATGATGTTGAGAAGTGTCGTCTTGCCCGAACCCGAGCGACCAATCAGCGCCACGAACTCGCCCGGCGCGATCTCCAAATTGACCTCGCGCAACGCCCACACGTCCTCTGAGCCTAATCGAAAGCGACGACTGACGTTGTGAATGCTGACGCCTGCTCCCTTGCGGGCCGGATCACTGGTAACGACCACACATACTCTCCGACATGGCCGGGATACGACCACGAAGCTTCACTTACTATCTTCATGCAGAGCGACGCTTGGGTCACGCGCGCCCGCACATCCGAGGACCGGCCCGCGGAAACCTACCGGGTCGCCCTCGCCCTGTAGCCGCCTCCATCCAGAACCCAACGGCGCACGGGAACACGCGCTACACGCCGCCGCCCCAAGGTCCATGACCCTGCTCGGGCCGGACCTCAACCCGATCGTCGTTGAGCAGCAGCTTCGCGCGCTCCCTGATCGAGAGACGTTCCAGGTACTCGCGCGGGATCTGAAGGCGGCCGGCGGCGTCGACGAGCACGTACTCGTCGTGGACAACCTCGGCTCGACCCCCTTCCATGCGGACGCGGCGGAAGATTTCGGTGCTGGTCCGTCCGTCGCGGATAGCGACCACCCGATCCACGCGGGCGGCGATATCGGGGTCGTGTGTAACGATGATGATCGTGACCTGGAACCGGCGATTCAGCGTACGAAATACTTCATAGACCATATCCGCGCCGAGCGCGTCCAGTTCGCCCGTCGGCTCGTCCGCGAGCAACATCGGCGGGTTGTTCGCCAGCGCCACGGCAATCGAAACGCGCTGTTGTTCACCGCCCGAGAGTTGCTCGGGACGGTGGCCGGCGCGATGTTCGAGGCCGACCGATTCGAGCAGTTCCATCGCGCGGGCGCGGGCCTCGTCCGCCGGACGGCCGTCGAGGATCAGCGGGATCTCGACGTTTTGCGTCGCGTTCAGGTACGGCACGAGGTTGCGGCCCGTCTGCTGCCAGATGAACCCGACCTGCTTGCGCCGGTACGCGACCATCTCCCCGCCGGTCATCGTGAGCAGGTTCCGCCCACCGACAAAAGCACGCCCCGCCGAAGGCTGATCCAGCCCTGCCAGGATGTTTAGCAGCGTGCTCTTGCCCGATCCCGACGCCCCCACGATCGCCATCAACTCGCCATGCCGCACCGTGAGATCCAGCCCGCGCAGCGCGACGACCTCTAGCCCCGCGATCTTGTAGATCTTGAACAGGTCTTCACAAACGATGTAGTAGTCTTCTCCGCGTAGATTCAAAATCGTCCCTTCTTGACTATCGATGACGGTTGTGATGCGGACAGATTGACGTGCGAGCGACCTTCCTGCCAACCCAGCTTAGCGCGGCTTCGATGATCGCCTCCTGCCCTGATCGCACGATTCCGGTAATCATGACGCCAGTGTCGGGCGGTGTGCGCCGAGTCGGTAGGCAGCGGCGGAACCCACTCGGCGGATGACGAAGGTCGCGCGAGGATGATTGAGTCTGGCGCGCGTCACAGCCGTTATATCGCTCTCGTCGAGATCATAAGCGCCGGTCTTGACGTCGATCTCGACGAATTTTCCCGTGTCTTCGGAATGCACGGTCGGGCGGATGTGCTCTTCATACAGCATCTGCCCCCGCTGCACTATTTCATCGGCGGTAGGTTGCGGCGGTGTCATGCATTAATTCTCCGCTCACAGCTCGCCCATCCGCAAGGCGCGGTGGACGGCGAGGCGCGAATAGAGCAGCACCAGCACGGCGATGGTCGCCACGAACGTCGCCGCGAGCAAGCCGTTGGCGATAGCGACCGTTCCCCAACTCACGCGCGACACGAACGGCGGCAGCACCGCCGCGCCGGTTTCCGTCACGCCCATGTAGCCGATCATCAGCCGGCCGAGCGGCAGGCCGAGCAACGTGCCGGCGGCGATACCCGACAGGATCACGAACGCCTGCTCGAAGCTGACCAGGGCGATGATCTGCCGGCTGGAGAAGCCCATGGTGCGTAGGATCGCGAACTCCAGCGCCCGCGTCTGCGCCGATAAGTACGAATAGACGGTGAATCCGAGCGCGGTCAGCAGCAGCACGGCGGCGAACGACAGAAAGAGGATGCCCTGCCAGCTCGCCGCGATCAGCGGGTCGCGCTGCTGTGCCCCGCGCAACACGCCGAGATCCACCACGCGCTCGGCGATCACGCCCTGCCTTTGAAGCGATTCCCTCGCCCGCGCCTCGGCCGCCGCGATCGTGTCCGCCCCTTCTTGAATCGGGGCAGCGGCGACCGGGTCCGGCGCCCCGCTCATCCACACCTCGTTCGCGTAGCCGGGATCGGGACCGCCCGCCGCCCGGTTGGCGGCGTGGAGCAGCCGGTCGAGGTTGGCGACCAGCAGATGTGTACCGGCGTCATCCGGCTTGTACGTGGGGAACAGGCGGAAGCGGCCGGCAATCGTCGCGGTTACGTACTGGCGGTTGACGTAGAGGCGGGCCTCATCACCCACCTTCTTTTTCGTCAGCTTGAGGAAAGTGTCGCTCGCGAGCACACTCAGGGGCGCGCCGTCGTCGCGGGCGCGGATGCCGTACAAGATCTGTCCACCGCGCCGTCGCTCGAAGGTAAGCTGGGCGGCGTACTGACCGCCGTGCGGGGCGGACTCGGACCGGCTGATCGTCCCCGGCACCGGCTCGGACGCCTGACCGTTCATCACCTCGTATCCCTCGACCGATTCAAATCCCTCGACCGGCGTCGCGTCGGCGAAGCCGCTGCTCCAGAACTCGGGCGAGAGGTCGCCGGACGCGCTCGCCTGCACGTCGTCGAACCAGATGCTCGGGCGTTCGGCCACTGCCGGCCCGCCGCTGGGTAGGCGGAGGAAGATCGAATGCAGATGGGTAGACACGTCAGGCGCGGGGCCGCGGGTTTCCGGGCGGCGGCCGAACCCGGGTACGGCAAGGTCTGCTTGGTAGAACTGCCATTCGCCGGGACGAACGAGGCTAGCCGGCGGGCCGGCGAGCTGATAATCCCACGCCACCCCCGCCTCGTCGATGATCCGCGCGCCGAACCCGACCGTGCCTGCCGGCAGTGGCGAGCGTACCCAGACGCCCACCCGACGTGTCCCCGCCGGCAGCACCGGCCCCGGCGCCTCGGGGCCTTGGTTCACGCGGAGCGGCTGCAACAGATCGCGCAGCGAGCCGCCCGAGAAATCGTCGCGCCAGAAGGCGACGCCCTGAAACTCATCGGGCCGCACACCGAGCACCGACACGTCGGTGGTGCGGAACTGGCTCAGGCTGTATGACCCTGATATCCGCCAGGCCGGTGTGCCCCGCTCGGCGCCGGTGGCAGTGGTGATCGTCTCCACCAGTCGCGCGGGCGACAGGGCGGCCGGCTGGCGCACTCCTTCGAGGCGCAAGTCGCTGCCGGCCTGATACGCGACCCGATCCTCGTACGAGCGATCGAGCGTGGCGCGGAAGCCGGCGGCGAACACCCCGACCGCCGAGGCGAGGATCAGCAGCAAGATCAAGCGCGAGGCGTGCAGCGGCGCGCGCACCATCCGCGACAGCCCGAGCGGCACTGCCACGCCGTTCATGCCGCGCGACGCCCATGCCACCAACCGTAAGCCGAGCGGAAACAGGCGCAGAAACAGCAGGGCGATCATCAGCATGAACAGCGTGGGCGAAACCAGCAGCAGCGGATCGGTGCTGAGTTCGCCGAACAGCCGCTCGGTCACGAGCGAGCCGCGCTGCCGCAACTCGTAGAACAGAAACGCCGCGACGGCGATCAGGAACAGGTCGAGGTAGTAGCGCAGGAACAGCGGCTGTCCTTGCGGCCGGCCCATGCCCTGCTTGTAGTGGACGATGCTGAAGCGGGTGGCGCGGTAGGCCGGCCACAGCAGCGCCACGAAGGCGAGCAACGCCCCCAGCGCGGCCAGGGCGAACGCTTGCCCCGACAGGTGGATGTCGAGCAGTCCGCCCTCGCTGAGGTCGCGGAACGGCGGCGTCGGGCCGAGCAGCATGATTACCCCGGCCGCCAACAGCGGCCCCAGCGCCATCGCCAAAATCGCCAGCGCACCCCCCTCGATCGCGTACACGGTCATGATCTGCCAGGTGCTCGCGCCGCGGGACTTGAGCAGCGCGATCTCGCCCGTCTGCCGCTCGACCAGCATCGTCGCCACCATCACCAGGTAGTAGAGGACGATGCCGACCACCTGGAGCATCAGCGCGAACAGCGGCAGGCGAGTGAAGAACAGACGCTGGCGGAACCCGGAGATCGTGTCCGTGAGCTTCGTGTCGACGTTCGAACGTTCGACATCCTGGCGGAACGCCTGCGCCATCGCGCGTAGATTCGCCTCGACTTGGGCGGCGTTGCGGGCGTCGATCCGCGAAATATCGACGAAGCCGTAGGTGTGATAGGTGGCGTCCATCGCCGGAAGGTAGGCGGCGAGCACCTCGACGAAGGTCGCCTCGTCGGTGAAAAAGAGGTACGTCGGCCAGGAGGTGTTGCTGAGGTCAAAGCGGTCGGTGCGACCCATCCAGTACTCTTCGGCGGGATCGTTCGGCTCGATCAACCCGACGATGTTCACGCGCACCGGCGCCGCATCGAGCTTCCAGAACGCGTACAGGTCAAACGCTTGCCCGGTTTGTACTGCCAAGCGGGTGGCCGCCGCCCGCGTGAGCGTCACCTCGATCTCGGGGCGGCGGGCGGGGTCGTAGGGGCGCGGAACAGGGCGCGGCTGCCGGCCCTCGACCAGGCGGGTGTGGTCGCCGAGTCGCTCGAAGAACTGGAAATTGGCGCGCGGCCGGTTCTGCTCCTCGGTCAGGGGGGCGCTCACATTCGTGAGGAAGAAGGTCGCGCTCTGCCCGGTGCGTGCCGTTCCGCGCAACAGGTCGCGGGCGTAGCCGTTGAGCAGCCGCGCGGTGAGGTCGCGGCGCAGTTCGTACTCGCGCCGGCGGGCGGTCTGACTGGAACTGGTGACCTGGAGGTTGAGCGCGGTGATCGGCTGAGTGCGGAGCGCGTAGGAGAGGCCGAGGTCACGTACCGCGTCGGAGTAGATCGCGACGCTGGCGACCAGGGCGGCGGCCAGCACCACGCCGGCCGCGACGGTCGTCAGCAGCCGCCAGTTGCCGGCGCCGCGTTGCGCCACAATGCGGAGCACCGCCGCCAGGCTGCCCATCTCCGCCCCCCTCGTCCGCCGCGCGAGTGTAGCAGCGGCGGCGGGTCGGGGCAACGAACGGAGGTGCGAGGAGGTACTCCAACCGCCAGAAACGATTCCCCTGGTTCAGCCATGCGGGATAGGATGGCAGCGGGAGTTCACTCCGACAATGCCAGTGGCGACATAGAAGGGGAGAGCCCCATGGCGACGGTGACGAGCCTGACACGAAGGGGACAGGTTACCATTCCCAAGGAGGTACGCGACCAACTCGGACTCAAACCGTTCGACAAGATCGAAATGACCGCGGAAGGAGGGGAAGCGCGGCTCCGCAAAGCGCCCATGACCCTCGAAGAGGTCGCCGGTTCGTTGCCCGCGCTCGATGTCCCCATCGAAGATATGCCCCGGCTGGCGCGTGAGGAGCGGGCCGAGCGACTGAGGGACGCGCGGCGGTGAGCGAATTCGTTGACACCAATATCTTCATCCGGCTCCTGACACGGGATGACCCGCGAAAGATGCACGCCTGCC
>JBBQJF010000312.1:0-6421 GCA_038325665.1 Dehalococcoidia bacterium
AGGCACTCGTCATAGGGCCGCGCCTTGCGATAGGGGCGGTTGCTCGCCATCGCGTCGAAGGTATCGGCAATCATGAAGATTCGCGCGCCGAATGGAATCTGCTCAGCGGCAAGGCCGTTGGGATAGCCGCCGCCGTCCCACCGCTCATGATGGGCGGCGACCATCTCCGCCGCGGTGGCGAGGAATGGTACATCGCGCAACACTTCGTAGCCGATACGGGAGTGGTCGCGCATCGCCACCCACTCGTCGTCGGTGAGCGCACCGGGTTTGCGGAGGATCGCATCGGCGACCCCGATCTTGCCGATATCGTGCAGCAGCGCCCCGCGCTCCATCGCCACCCACTCGAAAGAGCCTTCCCCCACGCCCAGCTCCCGGGCGAGCACCATCGTTAACTTCGACACGCGCACCGAATGGCCGTTCGTCTCACGGTCGCGGGCATCGAGCGCCGCCACCAACGCCTCTAGCGTGCCGGTGTACGTCTCGCGCAGGGTGTCGGTCATCACCGCGATTTCGCGGTTGGCCGACTCCAGTTCATCGTTACGGGCACCGAGTGCTTCGACCGAGCGCGTGGTGCGGCTGAGATATTGCGTCATCGAGAAGCGCGCCAGCGTCAGCGGCCCAACAAAGGCAAGGATTCCAGTCACGCCGGTGGAGTCGTAGGTCAGCGCCAGTCCGAGTGCGACCAGAGCCAGCCCCATCCAGTGCGGCAGCATCCATTGGAGATTCTCCTCCCACACCCGCCGCGGCGAACGATGCTGAGTGAGCGCCACAATCACCGTGACAAACATACTCTCACAGGAATAGATCACCGCCCCGGACGCCAGCGCCGCTGGAATGACGGTGAGCGCATGCGGGCCGGGGATCCAATGGCTGAGCGCCACGAACACCGACGCGCCGGCCGCGTTCGCCAGGCCAACTTGGCCGAGATTGAACAGCCAGCGGCGCGCATTCCACGGCCTTCGCCAGGCGCACAGCACCATCACGAACCCCGTGACCAGCGCCCCCGCCGGACCAAACAGCATCCCTGCCGCCATGTTGCCCACGACCGACAAGGAGATATGCGCGCTTGAGGCATAGACCTTTACATTGGCGCGTGTCACCGCCGCCGTCAAAATCGCGATCGGAAGGAGCACGAGCGCGTCCCGTCCCGAGAGGTGAGCGATACCGAAGCCCGCGGCAACCGCCCATCCCGCGACGACTGCCGCCACGAAGATATTCGCCTCCAGCGACGCCCCGTGCCAGCCGCGCGCTTTCTCCGCGACCACCGGCACATTCTTGATGCCGGACGCGGCCGGAACATCCACCGTGGACAGCGGCTGGGATGCCGCGGCCGCGCCCGCGCGCCGGAACGGGATCGGCGCCGTGCGCGGCTGTTGCTCAGTGGGTAGATGTGCCATCACCGCTGCCTCCGCCGTCATTTGGTGGACTGACCAGCTTCTCCATCCAAGCCGACTGTGCAGTTCACGTTATGAGTGTCGTGGGAATAGCGAGAACCTTGAGTGCCACACCGCCCGTGATATCCCAACTCACCCCGCCGCCGGCTGACCGGGGGACATCAGCGAGACGTTGCCCCGATTCGGTGTCGCGCCCCCGGACACGATAGCTACCCTCGCGAGTTCCGCCCCCGCACATCGCACGCCGGACCCGGCACGACCGGGAGGTTAGGTTCTCCGCTCCACGCCGGACGGCGCCGGCGAGGGCATGGCGACGGCAGGGCGATATACTCGAAGTGGGGATGGCGCGGTAACAGGAGGATGGATGTGGACAGCTATGATGTCGTGGTGATCGGCGGCGGCCCCGGCGGGTATGTCGCCGCGATCCGGGCGGCGCAATTGGGCATGCGGGTGGCGCTGGTCGAGCGCGATGAGCTGGGCGGTGTCTGCCTCAACTGGGGGTGCATCCCATCCAAAGCGCTGATCCATAACGCCGAGGTGCTCGACCTCTTCCACCGCGCCGACGAGTTCGGCATCGCCGTCCAGGGGGTGCGGGCCGACTTGGCAAAGGCCGTCGCTCGGTCACGCCGGGTCGTTGACCGCATGGTCAAGGGCGTCCACTTCCTGATGCGCAAGAACAAGATTGACGTGTTCACGGGTGAGGCGGCGCTGCGCTCCGCCACCGAGGTTGAGGTGCGTCCGGACGGACAGCGGCTGACCACAAAACATGTCATCCTCGCCACCGGAGCGCGTCCGCGCCAGCTCCCGGCACTGGAGATCGACGGGCATACCGTGATCGGCAGCTACGAGGCGGTGCAAACCGACCGTGTGCCGGAATCGGTGGTCGTGGTGGGCGCGGGGCCGGTAGGACTGGAATTCGCGTACATATGGAGCACCTATGGCGCGAAGGTGACCGTGGTTGAGGCGCTCCCGCGTGTTCTGCCCCAGGAGGATGAGGAGATATCGACGGCGCTGCAACGAGCGCTCACGAAGCACGGCATCGCATTCGTGACCGGAGCGCCGGTCGACGGCGTGGAACTGAACGAGACGGGAGCGGCGGTGCGCGTCCTCAAGGATGGGCAGGAGCAGACGATCCAGGCGGAGAAGGTGCTGGTCGGCATCGGCGTGCAAGGAAACAGCGATGGCCTCGGCCTGGAGGCATTGGGCGTGAGCGTCGAGCGGTCGTGGGTGCCGGTGGGCGGGCGGATGGCGACGAATGTGCCGGGCATCCTCGCGATCGGCGATCTCACCGGCCCGCCGCTGCTGGCGCACGTCGCGTCGGCGCAGGGTGTGGCCGCCGCCGAGGGTATTGCCGGCAGAGAGTTTGCGCCGCTCAACTACGAATCGATGCCGCGCGCTACATATTGCCGCCCGGAGGTGGGCAGCATTGGGATCACCGAGTCACAAGCGCGCGAGCGCGGCCACACGGTGCGGACCGGCTCGTTCCCGTTCCGACCCAACGGCCGCGCGCTGGCGATGAGCGAACCCGATGGCATGATTAAGGTCGTGGCCGACGAGGCGACCGGCGCGATCCTCGGCATCCACATGCTCGGGGCCGGCGTGTCGGAGCTTCTGGGTGAAGCCTCGCTCGCCCTCGCGCTCGAATCGACTCCCGCCGAGGTCGGCTTCACCGTTCACGCCCACCCAACACTGTCCGAGGTGCTCAAAGAGGCGGCGCTGGCCGTCCGTGGCGAGGCGATCCACATCTAAGCGCCAGCGGCTCGCTCCAATATTCGCCGCGTTATCGTCGTACGTATGCAACATGACGATGCCGGCCATGCATGGCCAGCCGAAGGAAGGGGAACAACATCCAGCAACCGGACAGCGGGAGCGTCCTGTTCTACCGGATCGTGCGAGGGAATCCGCCACGCGTGAGCGACTTTCTCTCAAACACGGCAAAAGGCCGCCGGCCATGGAATGACCGTCCCGAGACACTTCGCCTGTGGAGCGGTGTCTCGGTGTACGACGACGAAGCGGTCGCCAGAGCGCGGGCACGAGGCATTCCGGGGATAGGTCACTATATGGCGGCGGTCCGGATCGAGGACGGTGGCCCGATCTCCTATGAGAAGACGACGGTCGATCCACATCACTACACGCTGTGGGGAGATGCGCGGGAACTGCAAGCGAGGGTACTGGGAGTGACACCCGTCTGACCACCCGACGCGGTCATGACACAATCATACGGAGCGCGCCATGCTATATGAGCTGTGGGAAATCAGTTCCTCGAATCTAATCGGCGCCTATGACACGGAAGAGGCCGCGCTGGAAGTAGTGCGCGAAGCGGCAGCAAATCACGGGCGCCGCTATCTCGCGACGTGGGCGCTGGCTTCGGTCGCCCCAGATGGAGAGACAACGACCCTCGCTCGTGGGACGGCGTTGGCATCACGGGCGCTACGGTTGATGCCCACGTAGGTGTGGAACCGTGGACCGAGGCGGCGCTGGCCGTCCGTGGTGAGGCGATCCACATCTAAGCGCGCGTGGGTCGCGGGGGAGTGTGGCGGCTACTTGGGGCGGCCGCCGATTCCGTCGAAATAGACGATGACATCGCTGGTGTTGACGATCTCGCGCACGGTCGCGTCGCCCTCTTGGCCGTCAGGCAGGCGCAGGCGAAACGCACCGGCGACCACGGCGCCCTCGGGAGCGAGCCGGTGCAGCCGTCCGTTCCAGTGGTCCTCGCCACGCCCATCTTCTTCGGCGCGATAGCGGCACGCGGCACGCGCGACTTCTTCTCCGTCCATGTTCAAAATAACCACGGGGCCTTGATAGCCCCCAACAGTGCTACGGGACACGATCATGCCCTCCCACCAAGGCTACGCTCATCCCACGGTGAACCCACCATGTCAATGAACACGAACTCACGCGGACTTCACCTGGATAACAGTTTAGCCTGAACAACCGGGATAGGGGCCGTGTGGGTGCGGTATACGCGGGCGGCAGTCACGACGGCCGTCGTGATTATGGCGCGCCCGTGGCGCCCGCCGGTGGGAGTCCGGCATCCGACACCGGCGGTCCGACAGCAGCGCCGGGAGTAGACGCGCGATACTGGAAGCGGCCGGCGCGCTGATTCGTAAACTCGCGCGTCGCGCCACAGTTGGCGCACACACCATGTTCCTTCTCGTGCGCGGTCGAACCAATCCGCCAGCGATGAACGCACGAGGCGTCGGCGGGTTCGGGTTGCGACAGGGCATCAGGAACGTTGTCTGGCATGTGTGTCCCCTCTTTCTCAATGGGCCGGTAGCCGCCGTCTCGCAGTCTCTGGGTCGCACGACAGCAACCGGGCGGGAACGCACATGCCACGGCAGGACGGCGCTCCTATCCCGCGGCCAGCAGCCAACCGGAAGAGCGCGCGACAATGCTCCGTGGCCGGTGAGTTCGACCGCGGCCCCACACGGGAAGCTCCACCACGCCCATTTAGGCAGTGGGCGGCGTTGTACCGCTGCGCCGCTCGCGCGCCTCATCGAGATCCCGCTCCATGTTCCGGCGGATAGTCGATTTCTCGTCGGCGGTTTGCAGGGGATCCATCGACGGTAACCGGCGCTGCCGCGTCTGCTCTGCCATGGCCGCCGCATCCAGGGGTTCCTTCTTGCCAAACAGCTTACTGAATAGTCCCACGATGGTGACCCCTCTGTTCTCGAATACCCAGTTGAACGGGAGGTATGGATAGGACTTGGTACATGGGGAGACGAAAGCGGCAATCACGAATGACGGCCAGCCGTGGCAACTCTAACCGATCATTGCCATTTCGGTCGCGAGCGGCGCAGTGCCGGACCATCCTCGGGAGCGCCCCCGGACGCGCGGGAGACACGAATCGCTGTCCACAGTTCGGTGAGTCGGGCTTCCATCGCTGGCACGTCGCGGGGCGCGTTGCCACGCAGCACGCCGTCCGTGGGTCGCAACCGTCGAATCTCTTCGGCAAGACCATGCGCCTCACGTACCAGGTCATTCGTTACTGCATTCATAAGCGGCTCCCTTGAATTATGGAGAACCGAGCGTTCCCCAACGCTATCCTGACGGGGGCGCTGCCCCCGGGACCGCCGCGCTGTCGCGGCGCCTTCATGGACAGATGGCGCACCGGCCGGGAGTGAGCGACTCCCCCGCGATCGGGAATTCCATGTCTTCCACCCTCCCGGACAGAAACGGCGCCGCTGGCCTGCACGCTGCCGTGTGACGGTGACGGCCGCGGCGCTCATGAGACTTTCGCTACTCGGGTCGTACCGGGGCGGGCGGGGCAATAGCATGAAATGAGAGCGCGGGGAGGATCGTGAGTCCCTTCCCCGTGTAGGGGGGAGGCCGAAGGAGGTTGGATCGCCATCAACCACGAGGCGCCCATCGAATCATGACCTGATGGTGTCCGCCGGATCGTGCACACTGGCGAGAACGGTGGCCCGGCAGGTGTGATAACGCACCCGCCGGGCCAGAGACACTATTCAGTTGTAAGGCGTTGGGCAACCGGACTGGACTACCAGCGGTTGCCACGTCCGCCGCCACCACCGCCGCTGCTGCCCGCGCCCTGGGTGCGGAAGCAGTCGGAGCAGTAGACCGGCTTGTCGCCGCGCGGCTGGAACGGCACGCGCGCCTCGTTGCCGCAGGTCGCACAGGTGGCCGTGAACATCTCACGAGCGCCGCCGCCATACGAGCCGCCGCCGCCGCCGCCGCCGCCGTTGCGCTCGGCGCGCCGGGCAGCGCGACAATCCGGGCACCGACCGGGTGCGTTCGTGAACCCCTTCGAAGCGTGGAACTCCTGCTCGCCGGCAGTAAAGGTGAACGACTGACCACAGTCGTTACAGGTGAGGGACTTATCGTTATAAGCCATGGGGATGACCTCCGCGTATAGTATGGCAACGCTTCCGGTCGTCGACCCAAGGATGCGGCCGGTCTCGCCGGCGACAAGCAGGATAGAAACGGGAAAAGGCTACCTAGCTCTCAAGGTAGCACAAATATCGCGACCGCGCTAGCGACCGCGAGACGCCCGAATCCGCGGGTGCAGA
>JBBQJF010000313.1:0-6310 GCA_038325665.1 Dehalococcoidia bacterium
CTCGCCGTCGCCCATCATAACCCAGCAGCAGTAGTCCCGAAGATGTCAACGGCACGTACTATCCAAACGATGAGGAGCGCCACCGCTCCCGCAACGCCGATGACGGCTCCGTGCTTGATAGTGCATATTCTCCTACTGACGGCGGCGTAGGGGGCTAAACATGAGGGGCATCTGTTCTGCCCCTCGGCTACGAGAAGAAGGGCCGCACCATAGGCCTCTCCTATTGGCGAACGCCCGAGCGGCTCCTCGACGAATCCGATGAGCTTGTCATGTGGTCGCGAGAAGCGCTGGCGGCGGGGCCGTCCGGGTCGACATTCGCGTCGTGGTGTTCATGCCCCACGGTCTACCACATCGCACCCGCTCTGTTTAGGCCCCAGCGCCGCGGTTAGTAATTGCCACCTCGATCATGAGACCAGCGCCGCAGGCAATGCCTCGGGAGACTTCCTCCCACTCGGTCGCCGTCAGATGAGGGACTCCTCCGCGCCGCGGTGTCGGACGCACGCCGCCGCTTCGTGCGAGGAACACTCGCACGACCGATGAGCCTGCTCGACTCACCCCGCCGCCACCTGATCCGCGGCTCGTCCTCCCGCTCCGTTGTGAAGCCCACGCACACCTCCAGTCATCATCCTGTCCGACGGGTGGTGCGTTGTTGGATTGAGACCGCCGGCGTTTTTGCAGCAGACAGATTGCTTCTGCGAACCGATCCGGCCGGCCGAATCGCCGGGGACATATCACTCGGCCGGCACGGAGGAGGTACGATAGGTTCTGGGAGCGTGCAGTGTGAACGAATTGGAACGAACGCGGGCGGACCTGGCGCGGGATCTGCAATCCTGGATGGCGGAGGGCGCGCGTGCCGGACCGCCCGACGACGCGCGCTTCACGGAAATGGCGCTGCGCGTGTTCGGCTACCAGTTTGCCGCGAATGCCCCGTACCGGCGCTTCTGTGAGCGGCGAGGCGTACGACCCGATGATGTGCGTGAGTGGCGCGACATCCCGGCGGTGGCAACGGACGCGTTTAAAGAAGTGCCGCTCACCTGCTTTCCTCCCGCGCGGGCGGCAGCGGTGTTCGTGACCAGCGGCACCACCCGTGGCGCCGAGGGCCGCGGCCGCCATTATCTGCGCGCGCTCGACCTGTACCATGCCGCGCTGGCGCCGTCATTCGAGGCGCATGTGTTGCCGGACGGCGCGCGGCTGCCGGCCGTGATTCTCGGCTTCTCGCCGCGGGCGATGCCGGCGTCCTCGCTGTCGCACATGTTCGGCGTGATCGTCGAGCGATTGGCGCGCGCTCCCGGCTCTCACCCGGCCCTCTCGTCACACGGTTCGCACACGGCCGAGGGCGGCGCGTCGTCGCGGCCGTTCGATGCGCCTCCCGCGCGGCATGGAGAACGACGCGAGTCGGATGACGGCCAGCCATACGGCGACGGCATCACCTACTTTCTCGGCCCCCGGGGCATCGACCTCGATGGCGCGACGGCCCGACTCGCGGAGCTGGAGGCAGCCGGTGAGCCGGTGCTGCTGATGGGCACGGCATTCGCGTTCGTGCATATGCTCGATTTCCTGGTCGAGCGCGGCCGCCGGTTGCGGCTGCCGCCGGGGTCACGATTGATGGACACGGGCGGCTACAAGGGCCGCTCGCGCGAGGTACCGAAGGACGAGCTGTACCGGCTGTATACCGGTGTGTTGGACATTCCTGACAGCCACATCGTCAACGAGTATGGCATGACCGAAATGAGTTCACAGTTCTACGATGGGGTGCTGCAAGATGATGTGAGCCGCCGTGAGGGCCCACCGGGGGCCGGCGACCGTCCCGAGCGTCCCGTCGGTGAGCGGGCGGCGCGGCGTAAGGCCGGGCCGCCGTGGGTGCGGACGATGGTGGTGGACGCGGAGACACTGGCGCCGGTCGCAGCGGGTGTCACCGGGGTGCTGCGCCACTACGATCTGGCGAACCTCGATTCCGTGATCGCCCTACAAACGGCCGACCTTGGCGTCGCGGACGCATCCGGCTTCGAGATTACCGGCCGGGCGACCGGCGCCGAGGCGCGCGGCTGCTCGCTCGCGGTGGAGGAGTTGCTCCGTGCCCAGTAGCTCGGCGGCAGCGCGTGGACTGCCCGAGCCGGACCTGCCAGTGGTGTGGTCGCCGGCCGCGCCAGAGATCGAGCGGGACGGCAGTGCCCTCACCCCGTCCACCATCGACGCTTTGTGCCGCGAACTGCGTCGGGCGCGCAAAGGCGGGCTGGCGCACATGCCGGTCGCGGCGATCGTCGCCGCCATCGCCCGCGCGGTGTCATCGTGGGGCGTGCGCGGGGACGCCCGCCGTGAGACCGCGGCGCGCCTGGCCGCTGTCACGGGCTATCATCCGGCGATGGTCGAACTCGCGTTCGACGACCTCGCGCGAGCATTCAACCTTCCACAATTGCACCACCTGCTGGAACGTGAACTCGGCGACCCGCGCGTCCTCGATGGCTTCGTCGCCCGCGAGGATGGGCGGGTCCACCGAGGCGAGCCGTTGCCGTCGCCGGACATCGCCGCCGGTCAATCGTCGGTGATAACCCCTTCCCACACCCAACAGCCAACACCCAACACCCATCTCCAGCGTGCCTTTGGACCGGACCTGATCGCGACGGTGCTCTCGGGCAATGTCCCCCACGTCGCGGCCGAGAGCATGATCCTGGCGCTGCTGGCGAAGTCGGCGTGTTTGGTGAAGGCGTCGTCGCGCGACCCGCTCTTTCCGCTGCTGTTCGCCCGCTCGCTCGCCGCCGCCGACGCGCGTTTGGGCGCGGGGCTGGCGGTCGTCCGGTGGCCGGGCGGCGACAGCGCGCTTGAACGGGCGACTTTCCGTGCGGTGGACGCGGTCGTCGCCTACGGCAGCGCCGGCGCTGTCGCCTCGGTGCGGGCTGCCACCCCCGACAGCGTGCGCGTCATCGCGCACGGACCGAAGATCAGTTTCGCCGTGGTCACGGCCGGTCGCGACCATCGCCGCGAGGCGGACGCCCGCGCCGCTGGCCACGACGTGAGCTTTCTCGACCAGCAGGGCTGCGTCTCGCCGCATACCATCTTCGTCGAGGGTGACGCCGCCGCCGCGCTCGGATTCGCGCGGCGGCTGGCAGACGCGATGGCGGACATCGCTGCCACGACACCCCGTGGGCCGCTGGACGCGCCGGCGGCGGCGGCGATCCACCAGGCGCGCGGCGCGGCCGAGTTTCGTCCCGGCGCCGAGGTGTTGATTGACCCGGCAGGCACGGGGTGGACCGTGATCTTCGATCCGCGGCCGGCGTTCGCGCCGTCGTGCCTCAATCGGGTGGCGCATGTCCGGCCGCTGCCCCGGCTCGCCGATCTGCCGTATCTGCTGGCCCCGGTGCAGCCGTTCCTCCAGACCTGCGGTGTGGCCGGCGATGAGGCGGCGTTGCTGGCCGTGGCCGAGATCGTGGCGCCGCTGGGCGTGGCCCGCGTCTGCCCGCTCGGCCGGATGCAGCACCCTCCCGCCGGCTGGCGACATGACGGCCGTCCACGCCTGCTCGACCTGCTCCGTTGGACGGACGTGGAGCGCGCACAGGCGTAACGGATGCGCGTGAATCGCGGTCCACGCCCTTGACGAACTGCCCTCGCGGCCTGTTGCTCGTAACCCGCCCCGCGTTCGCACGCTTTTCGGCGGGGGCACGATCGGCGCGGATCGAGGGCGAAACGTCAGGCCGGCCGCCATGATCCCGGTTCGTGCGCTGCACGTAAGAACCCGTGGAGAGGCGGCCGGCGCTGACCGAGCCTAGATATCACGCTGGCTCGTGCCAGGTCAGGCGACGTGCCCCCACTCCGCGTGATCGCGCCCCCTCCACGATGACACGTACCGGCGCGTGGTTGGAGTCTCGTCGTCAGGGTGGCTCGGTGGTCGCCTCGTCCGGGGATACCCAATTAACTGTTCTGGTGACGCATGAGCGGGGGAGCTGACGACCGGTAGTCCGTACCCGCTATCACGATCCGGTACTTCCGATACGGTCAAATTATATCCAAGGGTCGTGGCAGGATCTCGTACCGATCTGCAACATTCGTAGCGGGACATGTGACACCCTGGTATCTTTCATCAGGCCCACGCTCACCGGCTCGACTACCGCTCTCAAAACCGCCGCGTCGATGCGCGGCCACGGATCGCCTCTGCTTGAGGGACCATTTACGGGGGCGCCACCGTTCACATCATTAGAAAGTAGATGCGGGTACCTGGTGCAAGCCCTGGGTGAACATGGGGTGCGAAGCGGGACCGGGCGGGGTCGCCCCGTAACACGAGACACCATAGGAGAGCAATTCCATGCGACGATGGTACGCGCTAGGCCTCGCGGCGGCCGTGCTCACTCTCTTTGGCGCATCACCGATGCGCGATCAATTCGGCGCACGGCCGGCTCTCGCGGCGGAAACATGGGAGGTCGTTGTCGGCACGGATGTGGAAGCCGAGGGTATCACGCTCAACTCCTTCTTACCGAGCGTGCTCACGGTGCGCGCCGGCGACACCGTCAACTGGTCGTTCGCCGGTTTTCACACGGTGACGTTTAACGCCGGTCGGGCGGGGCTGCCCCTGATCGTGCCGGCGCCAACGGCAGGCGAACTGATGCTGGGGGCGGGCGCGTTCCCCTTCCCGCCGGGTCCGACGCCGCCGACCGGGGCCTATGAGGGCGCCTCGCAGGTCAGCTCCGGCACTCCCCAGGGCGATCCGGGTGAGGCGCCGCCGTTCAGCCTGACGTTCACCCGCGCGGGCGTCTACGCCTATGAATGCATAATTCATCCCGGCATGGAGGGTACGGTCAGCGTCGTGTCCGAGGGCGGTTCGCTGCCCGAAACGCCGGCGCAGGCGCGGGAGCGCGGCCGGGCCGAGTCCGATTCGCTGGCCACGGCGATGCGCGGCCAGATTGGCGCGGCACAGGCAGCGCCGATGGCGATGAGCGGTCGCCCCGCGATCCATGCGGTCGCGGCGGGACTCGGCAACCCGGCGGGCGTGAGCGCGCTGCGGTTCCTGGCCGAGGACATCACCGTGCGGCGGGGCGACTCGGTCGTGTGGACGAATCCCGATGGCTTTGAGATCCACACCGTCAGCTTCACCTCCGGCGGCCCGCTGCCCGAGTTCACCGAAGTGCGTCCCGGCCCGGCCGGACCAATGGGTCCGCCGATGATCGTCATCCCGGCAAACGTGGCCGGCCCGGCGGGCGGCGGTGTGTATAGCGGCCAGGGCTACGCCAATTCAGGCATCCTCGGCGCCGGCCAGTCGTTCGCAATGCGGTTCGACGCGCCGGCCGGCAAGTATGAATACGTGTGTCTGGTTCACGCGCCCTTGATGAAGGGCACGGTCACGGTCACGGAATAGGTCTTCATCCCCGCGGATGTACGCACCGCACACGGGAACTGGGGCCGGGGGATGCGCCTCCCGGTCCGGTTCCACGTCGGGGAGGAGGATAGGAGGAAGTGCGATGCGCCGGCCACTGGTCACCATCGTTGGTACGTTGATAGGTCTCGCCGGATTGCTGGTGGGCGCCGGCGGTCGTCCGTCCGACCTCGCCGCCGCGCGGGCAGAAACCGCCGGCCAGGTGCGTGAGTATACCCTCACGGCCGAACCGGTGCGGTGGGAGATCCAGCCCGGTTTGGTGGTGGACGGCTGGGGATATAACGGGCAGATCCCCGGCCCGACGATTCGCGTCACCGAGGGCGAACTGGTCCGCATCCGGCTGGTGAACCGCCTGCCCGCCCCCACCACCATTCACTGGCATGGTATTGATGTGCCGCCGGGGATGGATGGGGTGCCCGGCCTGTCGCAACCGCCGGTTGAGCCGGGCGAGAGCTTTACCTACGAATTTGTTGCCACCAATCCCGGCTCGCGTATGTACCATTCGCATACCGACACCGACGCGCAGATGCAGCTCGGGCTGGCCGGCGCGTTCATCGTTGATCCGCGTGCTCCTGAGCCGGAGCGCTTTGACCGCGAGTTCACCTACATCCTCACCGAAAAATCGCTCGACTTCACGCCGGCGGTGGCGCTCGGTCAGGCCGACATCCTCCACCGCAACGCCGGCAACGGCCGCGGCGGCCTGCTCCAATCCGACCTTTTCCTGATGAACCAGCGCGCCGCCACGGCGATCGAGCCGATCACGATCGCGCCGGGCGAGCGAGTCCGCGTGCGGCTGCTGCACATGGGCAACCTCGTCCATGCGATGCATCTGCACGGTCACTCGTTCCGCATCATCGCGACCGACGGCAACCCCGTGCCGCGCGAGGCGCAGTGGGTGAAGGATACGGTCAACATCGCGCCGGGCGAACGCTACGATATCGCGATAGA
>JBBQJF010000314.1:0-6300 GCA_038325665.1 Dehalococcoidia bacterium
ATCCGGCTCGATATGACCGAGTACCAAGAGCGCAACGCCGTCGCCCGCATGATCGGCGCACCTCCCGGCTTCGTCGGCTACGAGGAGGGCGGCCAGCTCACCGAGGCCGTGCGCCGCCGTCCGTACGCGCTGGTGCTGTTCGACGAGATCGAGAAGGCGCACCCGGAGGTATGGGGCGTGCTGTTGCAGGTGATGGAGAACGGCCGGCTGACCGATGGCAAGGGCCAAACGGTCGATTTCCGCAACACCGTGATCATCCTCACCTCCAACGCCGGTTCGGAGTACCTCACTGGGCGGCCCCGCGATGGGAAATCGCCGGAGACATCTCTCGACCAAGAGCGAGCCGCCCAGGAGCAGGCAGCCCGCGACGCGCTGCGCGGCATCTTCCGGCCCGAGTTCCTCAACCGGCTCGACAGCATCGTCGTCTTCCATCACCTCGACGAGCCGTCGCTGCGTCGCATTCTCGACCTGATGCTGGCGCGCACGGTCAAGCTGCTGCGCGCCAACCGCCGCATCGAGATGACGATCACCGACACCGCCCGCGCGTGGCTGTTCGCTCAGGTTCCGCCCGCCGAGCTGGCCGAGTATGGCGCCCGACCGCTGCGCCGGCTGGTCGCCGATCGGGTCGAGGCAGCGATCGCCGACGCCGTGTTTGCCGGCACGTTCAACGACGGGGATACGATCGTTGTCGATGCGCGCGATGGCGCGTTGGTGCTCGAGCGGACGCCGGTTCCGAGCAGCGAGGCGCCGCCAACGGCGCCGTGACCGCGGGACATCGCGCTAGGGGAGCGGAGCGCACCGCCCGCTATGTCGCTTCCCAATCCTCCAGGCGGAGTCCATGCACGCGCTGGAACTCACGCATGTTATGTGTGACAAGGATCAGGTCGTTGGCGATGGCGACGGCGGCGATCATGAGGTCGTTCGCACCGATGAGGGCGCCGACAGCAGCGAGTTCAGCGCGGATGCGCCCGTAAACCTGCGCCGCTACATCATCGAACGGGAGCGAATTGAGAGGATAACAAGTGAAGAGGGAGGACAGTTCGTCCTCCCTCCGGTGGGCGTGATGCGACATGTCGTAGTGGTGCGGGCCGGGTCGATAAGATACGGCTTGGCATGTCGAGTTGCGTTGGTGTATCCGCCCGCTGGATTCTATCACGGTACTCACAGGCACGTCTCGATTTGAAATGTCAGGGAGCCTGCGCATCACCCCTAGCGCCCTGCCGTTCAAGAACCGCACACACGGATTTGTATCGAGCAGGTAGATCATGATCCGTTGGAGCCGTGGTCGTGGCCGGCAGCGTCACAGACATACCTCCCGTCGACGTACTTCTCATCAACATCGACAAGGTCGGGGATACTTCTAAAAGTCCTCTCCAGGAAGCCGACCGGCCAACCGTGCGCGTCCTGTCCCTCGGCCGGCGCGACTGGAACATGCGGCTGAATAACTACCACCACATCCACATCCGTATCCGCGAAGCCTGTAGGGACGTCGAGCCGCAAATTGCCGTCTGGCCCGGTATGTGCCTGCAGCGTCACGCTTTTCATCGATTGCCCCTCATTCAGGGATGTGCGGGGATCGAGAGCGTCCCGCCACCCGCTCCGTCGTGTGAAAGACCCAACCCACCGGCCCCTTCCTCGCGCACCTGCCCCAGCACAACTGCCGGACGGGAGAAGGACTGTCCATGCGCCGATGATGGCTTCCAGGTCATGAGCGCCTCTCTTGAAGCATATGGGGTTCAGATGCCGGCGCCCGGCGCCACATCGACCTGAAACAACATGTTAGTACGATAGAATTGCTTGGGTGGCTCGCCGGGAGGCCGCCCGCAATCTGCTCGCGGACTAATGAAGGATTGCACGCTCAATGCGCTACTTCGATTACCTCACGTCCACGCACGACTTGCAGGACGGGCACGTCACCGACTACCTGCAGATCCGAGATGGGCGGCTTTACTTCCGCGAACTCGACCTCCTCGATCTGGTGCGTGGGCACGGCACTCCACTGGAGGTCGCCTATCTGCCGCTGATCCATGAGCGGGTGCGCGCGATCATCGATGCGTTCGCGCGGGCACGGACGGACACCGGCTATCGGGGCGAGTTCGTCTACGCCTACGCCTCGAAGGCCAACACGGCGGAGGAGGTCGTGCGCTCGGCGCTGGAGGCGGGCGCGCACTACGAGGCGTCCTCGGCGTTCGACATGGACATCGTGCGGCTGATGTGGCGCGCTGGGCGGCTGCCGGCGGACCGGCTGGTGCTATGTAACGGGTTCAAGGTGCCCGAGTATGTCGAGAAGATCCGCCGGCTGCGCGCGGACGGGCTGACCGGGATCATGCCGGTGCTCGACCGGCCGGACGAGCTGCCCGCCTTCGTGAACAGCCCTCAACCGCTGCTGATGGGCATCCGTCAGCGCATCGACGCCGGCATCGCCAGTATGACCGACCTCGAGCGGGTGGACTCGCGCTTCGGCATGGGCTTCGCCGACGCCGAGGCGCTGGCCGCGCGGATCGACGCCGCGCCCAACCTCGATCTGGCGCTCTACCACACGATGTTCGGCTCGCAGATCGAGGACGAGTCACGGTTCCTCGCATCGCTGCGATTCGCCGCGGAGTGTTTCGCGCGCCTCAAGACCCGCCATCCCAGCCTGCGCTACCTCGATTTCGGTGGCGGTGTGCCGGTCGCCTATCGCATCGGCTTCCGATTTGACTACGCCGGCTTCATGCGCCGTATGCAAGAGGTGGTACGGGACGTCTGTCGCGGTCATGGCGTGGAGGAGCCGTCGATCATCGGCGAGTTCGGACGCTACACCGCCGCCGAGCACGGCTTCCACATCTTCGAAGTGATCGCCGAGAAGCCGACCAGCCGGCCGGGCGCCTCGTGGTATCTGGTGGACGGCAGCCTGATGGTGGCGCTGCCCGACATCTGGGCGCTCGGCCAGGAGTTCATCATCCTGCCGGTCAATGGCTACGACCGCGAGTGCGCCAGCGCCTGGCTTGGCGGCATGACCTGCGACTCGGACGACGAATACCGCGACCGCACCAACGCGAGCGGCGGATTCCTCACCCTGCCGCGGTTCGAGCCGGCCGAACCGCTGTACCTCGGCTTCTTCGCCACCGGCGCCTACCAGGAGATGCTCTCCGGCGTGCGCGGCGCCCACCACTGCCTGATGCCCGAGGCGAAGGAACTGGTGTTCGAGCGCGCCTCCGACGGCGCCCTTCGTCCGCGCGCCGTCCCGGAGCAGACCTCGGCGGAGGTGTTGCGGGTACTGGGGTACGGATGAGGGAACAGGACATACAACGACATACAAGCGGGTGAATTGTCCTGCTCCCATCGTTCGAGGAGTGCGTCCATATTTCGCCTCGATATCGGAAATGGCGCCGAGGTGCGTCTGCTCGAAGTGCGGCACGCGGGGCCATTGTTCGCACTGATAGAAGGCAATCGGGTCCACCTGCGCGAATGGCTGGTGTGGGTCGGCGCCCACACATCGGTCGAGAGCAACCACGAGTTCATCAAGCGGTCACTCCAGCAGTTCGCGAACGGCGACGGCCCGACCGCCGGGATATGGCTGGGCGGCGAGCTTGCAGGGACAATCGACTTCAATTATTTGGAATGGTTGAACCGCCGCACCGAGATCGGCTACTGGCTGGGCGAGTCGTTCCAGGGCAAGGGCTTGATGACGCGCGCCTGTCGGGCGCTCATCGACCACGCCTTCACGGAACTCGGCCTCAATCGCATCGAGATCTTTTGTGCAGTCGAGAATACGCGCGGCCGCGCGATCCCCGAGCGGCTGGGCTTCATTCAGGAAGGGGTGCCGCGCCAGGCCAACTGGCTGTACGACCACTTCGTCGATATCGCCGCGTACGGTATGCTCGCTGCCGAATGGGGGCGCGGGGACCGGCAGGCGGAATAGGTAAGACGCGCACCGCGAGTCGCCCTCCTACTCTCGGCCAGTCTCACAACCGTCTCGGCAGCCACCCCCCGGCCAGCGAAGCACCACCACCTCTTCGCGCAGTTGCGCTCCCGTGGCGGTGGCAAGCCGTGTCCGGAACAAGTCGATGTTCACCACCTCATAGCCCAGTGATCGCGCGATGTCCGCCAACAACTGGCCGGTGCGGATCATGATGCGCAGATACGACGCCTGATCACCCACGACGTACGCGAGTTGCGCTCCAGGGCATAGGATCGGTCGTAGATCGGCTAGGTGGCGGGCCATGCCGCCGAAGTAGAGTTTGGTCACACGACCATACAGCCGCTCGAAGCCCGAGGTCTTACCCATTTCGATGCGTCGGGCTTCAATCGCGTCAGCGATGCGCTGGATCTCCGGGTGCTCCGCGACCCACCGGTCGTCGTCATCGCCCTGATAGACGCCGCGCGTGTTGGATCGAACCAAACCACGCTTGAGAATCCGAAGCTCCGCCTTGCTGTTAATGAAACCGAGCAGAACCGACTCCAGACGGGTTGTGCGCGTATAGTCTTTCTCATTAGGGTAGGGCGGCGATGTGATGACGACATCGACCGACTGAGGCTCTAGAACTTTAGAGATATCACGGGCATCGGCATGGTGTATTGTTGCTGCCGGTGAGTGCAGGCTCTGTACCTGACGTAAATCGGCAGCAATTCCGCGTACCGCGCTCAGCCATGGCGCAACCACTGGCGCGTCAGTCTTGGCCGGTCCGACGCCGACCTCGGGGCCAAAGTGGAGATTACTCGCCGAATGGACCAGTGTCCGCGCGAGCGCCAAGCGCTCATGCCGGCTATAACGTTCATCGTCGTGGTGTTTCAGGCAGTCAAGGAGCACCAGAGTCTTGTGCAGCGGCAACGGGCTTATCGAGTTGGTCAGCAATAATCCTTCGACCTCGGGAGGAATCCGGCGGAGCGGCATCGCTGGCGCTTCACCGGTGCGAAGCACTGGACCATCGTCGATGCCCTGGTTCATCAGCACGCGCTTAGCGGCCGTGGCTACGCCAAGCGCGTGCTCGACCAATCCATCCGGATCGGGCGTCCAGTCAACCTTCACTTGGCCCGCGAAGTGGGCCATCAAGTTCGCTTCAACGCCAACGCTTGGTAGACCAAGCTTCTTGCACTCGACGGCCACTGTCCCAGTGCCGCAGAACGGGTCCAACACGCGGTGCTGTCGGTCGACGCCAAAGCGCTCCAGATAGTCGCGGACAAGATGTGGCGGGAACGAGAGCACGAAGCGATACCACTCGTGTACCGCACGGTCCTCGGGGTACAGCTTGTTCAGGTCGCCATTATGACGGAGGCGGCGCGCGATGGCGTACGTCACTGCAAGCTCCTCGACTCGTCCGATGGCTCAGCGCCTATCTCTATCAAATGCGCGACCGATTTGAGCTATTGTTCTGTCACCCATCGGCAGGCATCCTGAGCATCTATGTCACGGAGAGAGGTATGTCGTGTTCCAGCGATTGAAAAACATCAGCACCGGATTCATGATGGCACTGCTGGTGCTCACCATCTGGGTGCAGAGGTATCCCTCCCCGGTCACGGCAGTGCAGGCGCAATCGTGCGCCAGTTTCCCCAGTCAGGCGGCTGCCCAAGCCGCGTACCGAGCAAATCCCACCGGGCTTACAGGTCTGGACCGCGACAATGACGGCTACGCCTGTGAGGAGAATGCTCCACCGTGCGATCCCACGCCGGTTCTGCGGCCGGGTGTGGTCGTGGAAACCCCGCCGGACATCACGGGGATTGCCTGTCGCGAAGAGATTCGCACCGCACGGGCGGCAACAGCCGTACCGACCGCATCAGCCACTCCCGTGCCCGCGGCCACGCCGACGCCGTCCGCGGCAGTCGCGCGACAGGACAGCCTCACCATCGGCTGCAACAACGTGGTGCTAACCTCTCCGGCCGGCACGTCGATGACTTCAGTCGCGGCCAATATCATGCCCGCTGGCGCACTGAGTGCGATATTTAAGTACGTGAACGAAACAGGACGCTTTACCGCCTATTCACCCGCGGCTCCCGACTTCGTAAATGACTACGCGGCGATTCAAGCGCGCTTCGAGCCGGTGTTCATCTGCATGACAGCACCGGGGACACTGACTCAACCGGCAGCATAGCCCCAGGCAGGTGGAGGGGCGCTACCCACGACCTACGCGAATGCCGCATCACCCCTCGGCGCCGGAGGCGCGGCGCAGTTCGCGGCGAAGGTCGTCCATCGCGCGGTCGCTGGCCTCGAGCGACTGGTCGATCTCAGCGATCTGCTGCTGCACTTCGTCGGTGCTGATCGAGCGGAAGGAGAGGCGGCGCAAGAAGCTCTCGATCGAGTCGAGCAGCGCATCGAGCGTT
>JBBQJF010000315.1:0-6261 GCA_038325665.1 Dehalococcoidia bacterium
CCCCCGCGCGGCGCCGGCGGCCCATGCGCCGCGCGCCACGTCTCGGGAGGAAGCGCCATGGACGTAAATCTTGGTGACGTCACAATCCATTACGAGCAGGCCGGCTCGGGACCGGCCTACGTGTTCTGCCACGGATTGGGCGGCAATAGCGCCTCGTTCGTCGAAGAGGATCTCGGATTCTACGGGGGCCACTTCCGCGCCGTGGCGTGGGATAACCGCGGGCTGGGGCGGTCGTCGGCCGCGGCGAAGTACAACGTGCCGTTATACGCCTCTGACCTCGCTCGGCTGATGGATCACCTTGGCATCGAGCGGGCGCTGGTCCACGGCGTGTCGTGGGGCGGGGTGCTGGTGCAGCAGTTCGCGCTCGACTACACCGAGCGGTGCGCCGGTATCATCCTCGACTCGACATCGAGTGAGGTGAACGCTGCCGCATCGGAGAACTGGTATCAGCGGGGCGAGGTGGCGCGGGAAGGGACCAAGGCGCGGCCGCCCGCGTTTGCCCCCGCCTTTGCCGGTCACAGTGCCAGCGCGAGCGAGGTCCGCGACTCTCGGCCGTCCGTGCCGCCCGAGCACGTCGATTCCACCGTCGCCCAGTCTCGCGCCGTGGCCGGCCTGCGTGAGCATCCCTATACGCCTCGGCTGCGGCACATCACCTGCCCGGCGCTGATCGTTGGCGGCGGGCAGGACGGCGTGGCCGGCGCCGCCGGGTCGGTAATCCTGGCGCGCAACCTGCCTGACGCCCGCCTGCACGTTTTCCAAGACGCGGGCCACGGCGTCTATCGACTCAAACGCGACGAGTTCCATGCGCTGGCGCTCGATTTCGCCCGCGAGATTGGATTCCTCCCATGAATGCGGTCGAGCGGGACCGCATGCTCGACGCGGTGTTCCGCGCCGGTCGCGAGGCGGCCGAGGTGCCGCTAACCGCCGAGGAGGACGGGGAGGCCTTCGTCCACTTCATTGTCGAGGGCGCGCTACACGATCTCGCGGAGCAGGGCATCTACGCCGAACGCGTGCAGGTGCGGGCCGTGCTGCGTGCGCTCACCGGGTACGGCGAGGAGGGTTGACACTCTGCAGCCCCCTTTGACCGCTCACCTAACCATGGTTGGGTCGTGTCCCCACGGGTAGGTCAGGAACAGCTAGCGATGAGCGTCTACCAGTTCACCAGCATCTGCCAACTCCTTAAGCGGCCGGCAAACCCGCACGCATTTCGTCTGGGTCCCGGGCGCTACTATCACGGATCGCGGCTCGACGAGAGGGAGCAGGCGACCCTCGTATTAGGTCAGGTGACCTGTTCGGCTATGAGCGGTTGGACCCCACATCCAGGCGGGACAGGATGCGGGATGGCCGGGTGACTCGTCGGAAGACGCGCTCGACACGCGGGTCTAGGCCTACATGTTTGACCACCCGTGAACATCCGAGTCCTTACCGTCCACGCGTGGTTCCTCGGCGGCCTTCTGCCTCCCCCTGTACAGCGGCTTACTGACCGGCTTGTGACCACGGGTAAGGTCCGACAGCAGGCGGGGTCGAATGGGCGCTGGCCTCAACGGACACCGGTCACGCAACCAGAGTCGGCGTATAGCTTAGATTTCTGGAGCGATGTGTGTTTGTCCGGTCCTCCGTTGTACCTGCGGCTCGCCCACTACGGCACGGTCTTCACGCGCCGGCGTGCTTCAGGCATTTACCACTGGTACTAAAGAAAAGATCTTGCAGATACCTCTTTAGAGACTCTGAACACGTCACCAAAGCGTTATCGTGAAAACAACCCCCAGGTCGGGCCTTTTGCTCACTCGCAGGTCGACGGAAGCACATCGTGCCAGCAGCGACGCCTGAGAAGCCACACTCAGCACTGAGCATGCGCTCGCGTCTTGGCTCGCTCGCGGCGGCGACCCCCGGGACAGCCGCTATTAGTTGGCCGGGCGGGTAGGAATCCGCCCCGAGAGGACGGGGTATACCGCTGCTATGGCCGCCGCCGCCGGGGCGGTCGCCGGTCAGCGGTGTAACGCACGGGGGGCGACGCGGATGGACACGGCTACCCATGATAACAGATGTGGAGCCGTGATTGAGGAGCAGTGCGTGGCTATGGACCAGGATCAACTGATCGAGCGAATTCACGCTCTTGAGGTGGCCCAGGCGACTCAGGCAGCAGTCCAAGCGGGCGCCGTTACGACCACGGCCGCGACCCAGGCAGGCACGGTTGCGACGACGGCAGCCGCCCAGGCGGGCACGGTGGGTACGATGGTGGCGGGCGCCGCAGGCCTCGTCGTGGGTCTCTTTCTGGGGCTGACCATCGCCGCGGCCCGCCGATAGTCGCCGAGCGCCGGTCACGCCACGACCCATGGAACCGGGCGGAGCGAACCTCCGCCCGGTCGTTTTGTGCCCCCAATGCCCCGCCTCGGATCGCCAAGTCTGCAGCGGACACCGGGGAGACCCACGGTCATCGTGTGTTGGATCATTGTTCCGTCACGGCGCTACCCGGCCTTGGCCGTGGGCATCCGCGGGACATGCCCAATTCGTACAGATAGGCCCGCGCCGGTGACTTCCCACGGGTGCCAGAAAGGTTTGCCGCGATCATCCTCGCACTTGCTTAGGTGAAAGCATGTCCTCGCACCGCCATGGCGGACGTCGCGCTCCGCGACAATGACGTCGCGTACCCGGGCGCGCCGCCGGTGCTCATCGCGGGCAACCATCTCCCCTCCGCTGTATCCGCGCGAGACCAAGATTCAGCAACTGATCAGTGCAAGTCGATTCATGGCCGCGTCCACTCACGACGGGTGCGGCTCACGCTCCGCGGGCAACGACCGCTACTATCAGTGCGCCAAGCCGGGCGGCCCGGACGGGATGCGGATCTCCCGCCTCGCTGGTTCCTGTCGTCCGTGAGGGCGCCGGGCAGACGGAACTGGTGATATCCTCACGCCGGGAACATTAGCCCCGGTGATGAGATGCAGGCGACCGGCCGCAACCCACGCCCGCCAGATCGTCCCGCCAGCGCCGCGCCGGGGCGACATATGCTGCTCGCCGTGGTGTCGGCCGCGTTCTTCCTTGCCTTCCTCGGCCGTTATGCCACCGCGGTGATCGTCCCTGAGCTGGAAGCGAGCTTTGAGATCGGCCCGGCGGAGATCGGCCTGCTCGGCGCCGCCTACTTCTGGGCATACGCGCTCATGCAGCCGCCCTCGGGGTTGTTGTCCGATTCAATCGGGCCGCGGCGGGCGATTGTCGGGTTCATGTTGCTTTCGGCAGCGGGCACGGCTGTATTCGCACTGGCCGGATCATTCCCGCTCGCGCTGGCGGCGCGAACCGTGGCCGGCCTCGGCGCGGGAACGGTTTACGTCTGCGCGACGCGGCTGTTTTCCCGCTGGTTCCGCGCGGACGAGTTCGGTGCGGTCGCCGGGTTGTTCGGGGCGGTGGGAAACCTGGGCGGGTTGACCGCCGCCGGTCCGCTGGCGGGCGCGATCGGCGCGATCGGGTGGCGCGAGAGCTTTCTGGCGCTGGCGGCGCTCACCCTGGTCGCGATACTCGGTGTGTGGGTGGTCGTGCGCGACGCGCCGCCGGGCATGGATATCCGCGCCGAGCGCATGTCGCTGCTCGCCGGTGCCGGCGAGGTGTTGCGCCATCGGAACACCTGGCTGCTCGGTGTTTACGCGTTCGTGACGCTCGGTATCCTCGCGGCGATGCAGGGACTCTGGACGGTGCCATATCTCCGTGATGTGTACGGCATGTCAAAGCAGGGCGCATCGAACGCGCTGTCGCTGTGGTCCGTGGGCCTGATCGCCGGTCTGCCGTTGTGGGGCTATATCGCTGATCGGGTCGCGCGCAGCCGGCGGCGCGTCTTGCTGCTGTGTACCGTGCTCAACGCCCTGATGTGGGCCGTATTCGCCGCGCGCCCGGCGCATCTGCCGCTTCCGTTCACGGTCGCGCTGCTGCTGTGGGGAGGATTCACGGGTGGGTGCTGGGTGCCCGCCTACGCGCAGCTCAAGGACTCGCTGCCGCCCGCTATCGCCGGTACGGCCCTCGGGTTTCTCAATTTTGCTTTCTTCGCCGGCGCCGCCGCCTTCCAGCAGGCGACCGGCCTGTTGCTGGACAGGTCGGGACTGGACCACAACCCCGAGGAGGCGTACCGCGTCATGTTCGTCGCCTTCTTCGCGGTGACATCCGCCGCGGCGGTGGCGGTGTGGTTCAGCCGTGACGCGCATCCCGGCAACGAGCGCGCATGACGCCGCGCCGCCGCCGTGGTAGCATGGCCCGCGTCCGGCGCTCATCAAGGCGACCGACCTCTTCCCCGGCCCCTCCCCTTGTAGGGGTGGGGAGAGGCCATCTCTCGCCTACCTGGTGGGCAGCCGCTTTCTCCCCTTCCCTCGCAGGGAAGGGGGGTGTGGCAGCCGGCTAGCGGCCAGATCACCCTCGTCTCCCCCGTCCCTCGCAGGGAAGGGGGAGACGAGGGTTAGGTAGGCGGGGCCGGGGGGTTAGGTAATCACAACGGAGGACAGCATGGATTTGAAGGGCGCGACAGTTGTCGTCACGGGTGGGGCGCGCGGCATCGGTCGCGGCATCGTCACGGCGTTCGCCGCCGAGGGCGCGAACGTGGTGATCGGCGATATGCTCGATGTCGCTGACATCGCGGAATCGTGTAAGGAAACGCGGGCGCTGGCCGAGGCGTACGGTGTGAAGACCGAGGCCGCGGCGGTCGATGTGCGCGACTTTGCCCAGAGTCAGGCGCTGATGAAGCAAGCGATGGACAGCTTCGGCCGGCTCGATGTGGTATGCGCGAACGCGGGCGTGATCTCGACCGCCGCCGTGACCGAGCTTGACCCCGACGAATGGGACCGGGTGATGGATGTGAACGCCAAGGGCGTGTTCCTAACGTGCAAGGCCGCCGCCCCGATGATGATCGAGCGGCAGCACGGCTGCTTCGTGAACACGGCCTCGATTGCCGGCAAGCGCGGGGCGGCCCGCGCCTCGCACTACGCCGCCAGCAAGTTCGCGGTGATCGGCTTCACCCAATCCCTGGCGATGGAGATGGCGCCGCACAACGTCCGTGCGAACGCGATCTGCCCCGGTTGGCTCGGTACACATATGTGGCTCGATGTCATCCTTGCCCCTCAGCGCGATCGCGGTCGCGACACGCGTGAGGTGTTTGAGCAGATGGCGCAGGAGCGCGCGCCGCTGAAGCGCCCGCAGACGCCCGAGGACATCGGTCAGGCCGCCATCTACCTCGCCCGCGCCGAGAACGTGACGGGAATTGCCCTTACCGTGGCGGGCGGAATCGAGATGCACTAGGTGGAGCATGATGTTGCGCTGCCGCCCTCGAGGAGTCTGCTGCCGTGACGACTGATGACCGTCTGTTCCCGGCCGATTGGCAAGATGCGCCCCGATTTTCGGGGGCGTACTCGTTCATGCGTCTGCCGCTGTCGCGCGACCTGGGCAAGGCCGATGTCGCGATCGTGGGCGCGCCGTTTGACCTCGGTGTCGTCCACCGGCCGGGGGCGCGGTTTGGGCCGAGGGCGATTCGCATCGCCAGCGCCCAGATCCGTCAGTACCCGATGAAAGCAGTGGATCTATGGGGGCCGTTCGAGTCGCTACGCGTGATCGATTACGGCGATGCCAACATCCAGCCCGCCTACATCGAGCACAACATCGACGTGGTCCGCGACACGCTCGCGCCGATCTTTGCCGCCGGTGTCACGCCGATCGTGCTCGGCGGTGACCACACCATCAGCCTGCCGGTGTTGCGGGCCTGCGCTGCCGTCCATGGTAAGGTGTCGCTCGTTCACTTCGATGCCCATCCCGACTACTGGCAGCCGCCCGAGGGCCGGCCGTACCATCACGGCTCGGTGTTCCGCATCGCCGGCCAAGAGGGGCTGATTGACCTCAACGCGTCGGTGCAGGTCGGTATCCGCGGCACGATCTCGATGGCGATCGTGGAGGAGTGCCGTGCCGCCGGCTTCCATCTTCTGACGGCGGATGAGTTCGCCGCCCAGGGCGTGGCCGCGACCGTCGAGCAGATACGCTCGCGCGTGCGCGGCCCGATCTACCTATCGCTCGATATCGACTCCGCCGATCCGGCGTTCGCTCCCGGCACGGGCACGCCCGAGGTCGCCGGGTTGACCAGCCGCGAACTGGTCGCGATCGTGCGCGGCCTGCGCGGCCTGAACATCGTCGGTTTCGATATCGTCGAGGTGTCGCCGCCGTATGACCACGCCGAGCTGACCTCGCTACTGGCCGCGAACCTCGTGTACGAGTTCTTGGAGATCCGGGCGGCGCGGC
>JBBQJF010000316.1:0-6259 GCA_038325665.1 Dehalococcoidia bacterium
AGACGCGTGAACGCGCTCGACACGCCGCGATCCTCCTGGCGGTCGAGGAGCGGGTTCGCGTATGGAGGGAGCGCGGCGGGAGACGCCGACGACTAATCGTCGAGCACGGCGTCCTCGATCGGGGCGTCGCCACGGCTGTCCTGGCGGGTGGTGATGCCGAACGCGCCGGCATAGCGGCGGTAGGCTTCGAGCGGGTCGCCGTATTTGCGGTGGCCGGCGGTGTGGCGGGCGCAGGCGAGCAGCAGAACCTCACGGCCGGGCGCGGTGCTGTGCAGGTAATCCTCCAACAGGCACAGACCGATCTCCTGGTTGTGCGGATCGTTGCCGAACTTGCTCGCGGCCACGGCCAGCGTCGTCACCAGCGGGGCGCGATCGTGGCCGGCGCGTATGTAAGCCGCGGTCAGCGCCACGCTCTCATCGTCGTTCAGCGCCACCAGCGCCTCATCGAGCCGTTGCAGCAACACCGACGGCGACAATCCGGCAGCGCCACGCGGCGCCCGCACCGTGACCGGGCCGTTGCCGGGAGTGTTCGCCTGATGGTGCGCGGCCTGGTTGATGAACGAGGCAGCGACGAACAGCAGCTTCAATTGGTGCGGATGCTCGAAGGTGTCGT
This sequence comes from Dehalococcoidia bacterium, assembly GCA_038325665.1. Lineage (GTDB taxonomy): Bacteria > Chloroflexota > Dehalococcoidia > CAUJGQ01 > CAUJGQ01 > CAUJGQ01. The sequence continues at coordinate 614 of JBBQJF010000316.1, forward strand.
AGAACCACCTCAGGGTGTTGGTGTACTCGTAGCCGTGCTGCGGCATCGAGAAGTTGTTCGGCTGGCCTGTCTCCAGCACCACTTGCGCCGCCGCGAGCTGGATCACATCAAGGATCTGGCGCGGTCCCTTGCCGGCCTTCAGCAGCGCGACGATCTGCTCGATGTGGGCCGGCTCGCGGCCGGTCAGCAGCACATCCACCGTGGCGCGCGCCTCGGCGCGGGTCAGCGGCGCATGGTTGCGCATCAGTTCCGCGTCCCGACCGTCGAGCAGGGTGGCGGTCACGTTGCAGGCCATCTCGTAGGTCGAGTACCAGCGCGGCCCAACGGCAATGTCCGGCACGCCGGCGTAAACAATGCTGTGCGCGTTCTCCCAGCCCACCGCCTCACCCAGCTCGACCGTGGCCCGCGCCCGGTACGACTTGTGGCCGGTGGTATACGAGCGGTTGAAGAGCATCCGGTCCTGCACATCGATCAGCCCGGCGAACATGAGTTGCGCCAGCACACGGCGGCGGTGTGGAGTGTCCTCCAGCAGACCAAGGAAGGCGCGGTATGCCGCGATCACCTCGCCTCGCTGCACCAGCGTCAGCCACGCATTCAGCCGCTCGTCGATGCTGCCCTCGAGGTACAGCGGCTCCTGGTCGGGCCAGTGAACCTGCGGCGGCGGCGCCTCGGTGACATCGATTTGGTAGAGGCGGACATAGTGGCCGGGAGACTTGCCGAGCAACTGGTTCCACGGGTCGAGTCCGGTGGGGATGTACCAGATCGTCTGCGCCAGCGGCAGGTACGCCAGCTCGGCCGGCACCATACGCATCAGGCGCAACGACGCGCGGGCGCTGAGCAGGCAGTGGTCGTTGTTGACGAACTTGACGACACCGCCGTCAAGCCGCTGGTGATACGGGACGTGGGTGTACGGCGCGTGGATGCGCACCGTCTCACGCAGCAACTCCGGCAGCGGCCGCTCGGCGCGGACCAGATCGTAGAAGGCCTCGCTCGCGCCGACCTGGTCGCGGATGAGAATGCGCTCCTCCAGCCGGGCATAGCCGCCGGCGGCCTCACGGTCGCGCACAGAGGATGTCATCGTTGCCACCATGTCAGTGCTCCCTCGAAAATGGGTGATGGATGTTGGGTGTTGGGTAGCGACGGGACGGCTCAAAGCACACCGCGGCAATGTCTGCACGGTGCGGAATCACGCGGTCGGTGGCAGTATACGGCGATACCGGGCAATGCGACAGACCCATATCCGATGGCAAACGGTGTCGTGATGCCGGCCGCTGTCCACGCGGCGCGCCCGAGCGGCCGGAGACGGCCGGCGCATGAGCGCCGTGTCACGCGGGGCGCAGGACCGGCACGAGGCGGATGCCGGCCGTACGCATCACGCGTTCGACGGTTTCGCGCTCGGGCAGATCGTCCAGCCGGACGCCGTCAGCAGCATTGACAAACTCGACGGCGACCAGACAGCCATCAGCGTCCCAATCGATGTTGCGATATAAGTCGAGTTCACCCGATCGCGTGATCGGCCCCTCCCGGAGCCGGACGTAGAGGATGTCGATGTCTTCCAAATACTCGGCGTAGGGTGCGAGGCGGTCCATTACTCGTCTCCTCTCCATGCGACAGTCCGCACCAACAGTGGGCCGCTGCCGTCCTGAACGTACACTTTGAGGTCGCGCCCACCTATCGTCGCCACGTATACAGTCGAGCGGAACGCACGACCAGGGAGGGATTCAGCCGGATAGCTGGTGTGGTACGTTCGCAACGCGTGATCGACCTGTGCCTCGGTGATGCCCTTCTCTCGCATTCGCAGGCGTGTGTGAGGATGGTACCGAATCACCGGGACGTTCGTCATGGAAACCGTTTCCTCCGCGGCCGGAGACAGGCGGCGCATGAGCGCCGTGTCACGCGGGGCGCGGGACCGGCACGAGGCGGTTGCGGTTATGGGCGGCGAATCAGCGCGATTAGGGCCGAGATCAGCGTCTCGGGGTCAACCGGCTTGCTCAGGCGCCGCGCAAAGCCGGCTGTCAACGCGCGCTGCTGGTCCTCGTCGCCCGCGTAGGCGGTCAGCGCGAGCGCTGGTATGCGTCCGCCCGCCGGGGCGGGTCGGGCGCGGACGCGGGATATGAAGGTGTACCCATCCTCATCCGGCAGGCCGATGTCGGCCACCAGCGCATCCGGCCGCGCGTTATCCAGCGCCGTCAGCGCCTCGGCACTGGTTGCCGTGATCGTGACCTCGGCGCCGGCCTGCTCCAGTAGCAACCGCAGCATCGCGCGGGTGTCCGGGTCGTCCTCCAGCAGCAGCAGGCGCGCCCCGATGAGCGGCGTCGCCGCGGGCGCCTCGTGCGGCCGTGGCTCGGCGGCAGACACCGTCCGACCAACAAATGAAGGCATCAGGAGCGGCAGCCGTACCGTGAAGGTCGTGCCCTGGCCTTCGCCCGCACTCGTCGCCTCGACCGTGCCCCCGTGCAGTTCGACGACATGACGTACGATCGCCAGCCCCAGGCCGAGACCACCGTACATCCGGGTGCTGGCCGGGTCGGCCTGCCGGAACCGGTCGAAGATCTGCGGCAGGAAATCGGGCGCGATACCGATGCCGGTGTCGGACACCGTGATGACCGCATCCCTGCCGTCGTGGGTCAGCCGCACATCGACCTCGCCGCCCGCCGGCGTGAACTTCACCGCGTTTGCCACGAGATTCCAGACCACCTGCTGCAGCCGGTCCGCGTCGCCCGCCACCACGATCTCGGTCGGATCGAGGTCGATGGTGATCGCCACCTGCTTCGCGCTCGCGGACAGATGGACGGCCGCGACCGCCGCGTCGATCACGGGTTGGAGCGCGGACGGCGCGGTGGTGAGCAGCAGCTTGCCCGTTACGATCCGCGAGACATCCAACAGATCCTCGACCAGCCGCGCTTGGGTCCGCGCGCTACGCTCGATCGCTTCGAGGGCGCTCGTCAGTTGTGCGCCACTCACCGGCTTGCGACGCAGCATGGCGGTGTAGCCGAGGATAGGGGTGAGCGGCGTCCGCAACTCATGCGAGAGCACGGATAGGAACTCGTCCTTGGCGCGGTTGGCTGCCTCTGCCTCTTGACGTGCTGTCTGTTCGAGGGTCAGGAGCCGCTCACGTTCAGCCTCGGCCGACTTGCGCGCGGTGATGTCAAGATTGACACCAACCATCCGCACCGCCGCGCCGGCCGAATCCGAGAACGTCCGGCCTTTGGCGTGGATCCACCGCACGGTTCCATCCGGCCACACCACCCGCCACTCTGTATCGAGGTCGCCGGTCGCGAACGCGCGCTGCACGGCTGCATCGGCGTCTGCCACGTCATCAAGGTGGATACGCTCCCGCCACCCGTCGTGGGTTCCCTCAAAGCCGCCGGCCGGCAGCCCGTGAAGCGCTTCGAGCTCCGGTGTCCAGATGACACGATTCTCCGGGATATGCCATTCAAACGTGCCAATGCGCGCGGCGTCCTGCGCGAGTTGCAGCCGCGCGGCGATCTCCTCCACCTGACGCCGCGCCTGCACCTGCGCCGTCACGTCCACCGCATGAATGAGGATGCCACTAACCTTGCCCGCCACATCTCTGATTGGCTGGTAGACGAAGGTCGCGAATATCTCCATCAGTGCGATGGAACCGGATCCGCCAATCCACACCGGCGATTCGGTGCCGACGAACGGCTCTCCACTGGCGTATACCTGATCGAGCAACTCGAAGTAGCCCTGCCCACCGATCTCTGGCAGCGCGTCGCGGACGGTCAGGCCGATGAGGTTGCGCGGCCTCCCGGTCATCTCCAGGAACAGGGGATTGGCGACGCGGATTGTATGCTCTGGCCCCTCAAGAACGGCGATGGCCGCCGGCGCCTGCTGGAAGATTTCCCGCAGGCGCGCCCGCTCAGCATCGGCCTCCGCCCGCGCCGCCTGCTCCTGAGCGAGCAGCCACTCGCGCTCGATCTCGGCCTGCTTGATCGGAGTGATGTCACGGATAATCGAGAGCATCGCCGCCCGGCGGCCATCCTTCATGAGGAAGGTGTAGTTCACTTGGACCGTTCGCTCCGTCCCGTCGCGCCGCCGAACCACGGATTCGACGCTGGGAGTCACGCCGTCCTGCTCAAAGACACGGCGGTACTCGGCGACGGCCCACGCGCGTACCTCGTCGGGGAAGATCACGGCGAAACTGTGCCCAACCACCTCCTCCGGCGGGTACGCGTACAACTCGCAATACGCGGGGTTGGCGGCAAGCACCATCCCATCGGGGTCGGAGAGCGCCATCGCGTCCGCTGCCCCGTCCCACACCGCTTGAAAGCGCCCTTCACTCTCGCGCACGGTGGCCGCCGTCCGCCCGCGTTCGATGGCGAGCGCGGCGGTGTGCGCCAGCAGACCGACAGCCTCTTGCTCCCGTGAGGTGGGGGCGCGTGGCTCGCGGTAATACAGTGCGAATGTCCCGAGCACCGGTCCGCCCGCGGGTCGGATCGGGGTCGACCAGCAGGCGCGCAGCCCGTGACCGAGGGCGAGGTCGCGAAAGTCCTGCCACAACGGGTCGGTGGCAATGTCGGCGACGACGACCAGCTGGCCTCGATAGGCGGCAGTACCGCACGATCCAACCCGTGGACCGATAGCAATTCCATCCATCGCCCGTATGTAATCCACCGGCAGGCTGGGCGCCGCCCCGTGCCGCAGATGCACACCATCGGGATCGAGCAGCAGGATGGAGGCGAGCAGCGGCGCGCCGGCCAGCTCCTCGGCAGCGCGCGTCAACTCCTCGAGCACGCGCGCCAGCGGTGCACCCGCGATCATCATCTCCAGAATATGCTTTTGACTGGCAATCAATGCCTCTGCCTGAGCACGCGAGCTGATGTCACGGGCGATCGCGGACGCGCCGACAATACGTTCACTCGCATCTTTGACCGGCGAGAGCGTCACCGAGACCATCAGGCGCAGGCCGTCCCGATTGCAGCGGACCGTCTCGTAGTGATCGATGCGTTCGCCCCGAGCAAGTCGCTGTAAGAGATGGGGCAGTTCGTCTCGCCGCTCGGGCGGGATGATCAACGAAATCGGCTGACCAATGGCCTCGGCGGCGGAATAGCCGTACAGGAGTTCAGCGCCGCGATTCCAACTCGTGATGACACCGTCGAGGGTCTTGCCGATGATGGCGTCGTCCGAGGAATCGACGATCGCGGCGAGTCGCGCACGTGGGTCCGCCGGCTCGCGTTCATTATCGGCGTTTCCCGTTGTGCCAGAGGAAGAGCGGATCACGAGCGGCCTCGGTGTCGCGCGGGAAACCTCGCGGGGATTAACTTGAGCATACGCGCTCGATCAATCGCCGACAACCAAGAGGTTCGACGGCCACCGAATGATGGACCGGGCATCAGACGGCGCCCGCCCGACATGTCATCACCGCGAGTGTCCCCAGCGTCCTGGATTTCGCGTGCCACGCGCGCACCTCCATCCTCACGCGATGGCCGCCCTCCGCCAGCGGCTCGACCCGCACCAGCCCGTAGTTGTTGGGAAACACCAGCATCCGTCGCCGGAACCGAAACCGTGGCTCGAACAGATTGGGCCAGCGCACGGCCAGCGTGTTGAGTAGCCGCTGTGTGAGGGTATGCGGTGTGGTGAGTGCGCTGCTCGTGAACTGGTGGATCACGCCGCGTCCGTCCC
>JBBQJF010000317.1:0-6251 GCA_038325665.1 Dehalococcoidia bacterium
ACCGCCTTCGGTGAGTCGCTCGCCGCGGCGCGGCGCGAGGCGCTCTCGGCGTTCGGCGACGACGCCGTGTTGATCGAGCGGTACGTGCGCCGGCCGCGCCATATCGAGATCCAGGTGTTCGGCGATACCCACGGTCAGGTCATGCATCTAGGCGAGCGCGAATGCTCGGTGCAACGTCGCCATCAGAAAGTGATCGAGGAGTCGCCATCGCCCGCGCTCACCCCCGCCCTGCGCGAGGCGATGGGCGCGGCGGCCGTGCGCCTCGCCCGCGCGATCGACTACACGGGCGCGGGTACGGTCGAGTTTCTGCTGGACGAGGCCGGCGAGTTCGCGTTCCTGGAGATGAACACCCGGCTCCAGGTCGAACACGGCGTCACGGAGTTGGTCACCGGGCTTGACCTCGTGCATCTACAACTGCAGGTCGCGGCCGGCGAGCCGCTGCCGTTCGCGCAGGACGATCTACGGTTCGCCGGCCACGCGATTCAATGCCGCGTCTACGCCGAGGACCCGTCCCGCGGCTACCTGCCCTCGGCCGGGCGGCTCACTCGCTTCGCGCCTCCCAGCGGCGATGGCATACGCAACGACCTGGGCGTGTACGAGGGCGTCGAGGTGACATCGCACTACGACGCGCTGCTGGCAAAGCTGTTGGTGTACGGCGATAACCGCACCGCGGCGATCGCGCACACCGCCGCGGCCCTGGCCGGCTACGCGGTCGAAGGCGTCACCACGAACCTCGCACTCTTACGCGCCGCCGTCGTCCATCCCGAGTTCGTCGCCGGCCGCACCTTTACCACCTTCCTGGAGGAGCACGTCCTCCCGGCGATGGAGACAGAGGGGCCGCCGGTCGAGGCGCTACTCGGCGCGGCCGCGTTCGATCTGCTCGCCCCCAGCCGCGCCGCTGGTCCCTGGTCGGCCGGACCCTGGCGGCAGGCCGGCGCCGGCGCCCGCCTCGTTTATGAGCATAACGGCGAGCGGTACACTATCCACGCCGCCCGCGTTGGTCACGGCGCCTGGAATCTGACGGTTGAGGATGAGTCTGCCGAAGCCGGCAGCCCACGACCGGGCACCGCATCTTCATCAACCCCTTCGTCCACGACGACCCCTTCGTCTCCCCCTTCCCTTGCAGCCCCGTCCCGGCCTGCCGGGGGGAAGAGGGCCGGGGGGTTAGGTCACCACCTCACCATCGAGCCGCTGGCGCCCGATCGCGTCCTCGTCCGCGAGGGCACACGGGTCTACAACTGCCGCGTGCAGACCGACGAGGATGCGCTGCATCTGACATTCGGCGAGCGCCATGTCAGTCTCCGACGCGGTGCGCCGCCATCGGCCGCCTCCAGCGCGCACGCCACGCCGCTCGCCGGCGGACCGCGCACGCTCGCGGCCCCGCTGGCGGGGGTGATCGTGAAGGTCGCGGTGGCCGTGGGCGACCGGGTGAGCGCCCGCCAACCCCTGATCGTGCTCGAAGCAATGAAGATGGAACACACCATCGAGGCGCCGGCGGACGGCGTGGTCACCACGGTTCACCGCGCCACCGGCGATCGCGTGCAGGCCGGCGACCTATTGATCGAGGTGGGGCCGGCCTAACCACCGCCAGGCGACCCGCCAGGTTGCCCGTGCCTGGGCTTGCTAATGTCCCCTTCGGTGTGTCTCCCCTCCGCCTACCGGATCGCCCCGACACGGGCGTGGTTGGGTGTCGTTGGTAGGGGCGACCCGGTGGGTCGCCCGGATCGTGTTCTCGGCCGCGCTACCCCCCGCGGTTAATGCCGGCGAAACATCCGCGATGTACGCTTACTATCACGGTCCTCTCATCTCTCCGCCGGGTGTAGATATGGTCGGCATCCAATCGTCCGGGTTGTTCGCCGGTTACGACGCGGCGAGGTACTACGATGAGATGTTCCTCGGAGCGGACGGCGTGGTGCGGCCCGAGTGCGCCGCGTTGCTCGGCGTGCTGTCGGGCTGGGATGGCGCCGAGTTCGAGCGGCGCATTGCCCGCGCCAACGCGACGTTCCAGCAGCTCGGTATCACCTTCACCGTGTACGGCGATAGCCGCGGCACCGAGCGGCTGATTCCGTTCGACCCGATCCCGCGCGTGCTCTCCGCCGCCGAGTGGGCGTTGGTCAGTTCAGGGGTGCAGCAGCGTCTCCGCGCGCTCAACCGCTTCTTGTACGATGTGTATCATGAGCGCCACGTCCTGCGTGACGGGGTGATCCCGACCGCGGTAGTCTTGGGCGGGCCAGGATACCGCCGGCAGATGGCCGGCGTCGATGTGCCGCGCGACATCTACATCCACATCTCCGGCATTGACGTGATCCGAGACGTTGACGGCCGAATGCTGGTGCTCGAGGACAACCTACGCACACCGTCCGGCATCTCGTATGTGCTTGAGAACCGCGACGTCACGACGCGGATCATGCCCGACCTTTTTGCCGGCTCGCCCGTCCTACCCGTCCATCACTACCCCGAGCTGCTTCTGAAGACATTGCGCCACGTCGCGCCACGCGGGGTCCGCGACCCGGTGGTGGTGATGCTGACGCCGGGCATCTACAACTCGGCCTACTTCGAGCACACATTCCTCGCCCGACGCATGGGCGTACCCTTGGTCGAGGGACGCGATCTCACCGTACGTGACGGTCGAGTGTACATGCGCACCACCAACGGGCAGGAGCGCGTGGACGTTATCTACCGCCGCATGGACGACGAGTTCCTTGACCCGCTCGCCTTCCGTCCCGATTCGATCCTCGGCATCCCTGGCATCTTCTTCGCGTACCGCTCGGGCAACGTCACGCTCGTCAACGCGATCGGCAACGGCATTGCCGATGACAAGGTGATCTACCGGTTCGTGCCCGACCTGATTCGCTATTATCTGAGCGAGGAGCCGATCCTCGATCAGGTCGATACCTACCTGCCGATTCTGCCCGACGATCTGCGGTTCATCGAGGGACACGCCGGCGATCTGGTGCTGAAGGCGGCGCACGAGTCGGGCGGGTACGGCATGTTAATCGGCCCCCAATCCAACCGTGAGCAGCGCGAGGAGTACCTCGAACGGATGCGCGCCGACCCACGCTCGTACCTGGCGCAGCGGACGGTGGCGCTGTCGCGTGCGCCATGCTGGGTCGAGGGCGGCGGGATAGAAGGCCGCCACGTCGATCTCCGCCCCTTCGCGCTGTACGGCGAGGAGGTCGCGCTGATCCCCGGCGGCCTCACGCGGGTCGCGCTGTCGCGTGGCTCACTGGTGGTCAATTCGTCGCAGGGCGGCGGCACCAAGGACACTTGGGTGCTGGCAGACTGACAGAGATGAGGCGGTCATGCTGAGCCGGGTGGCGGAGTCGATCTACTGGATGGCGCGGTACGTCGAGCGAGCCGAGAATACGGCGCGACTGCTTGATGTCGCGCTGCGCTCGACGCGCGAGCTGTCGGCCGCATTTCGCAGCCCGGCGGGCGCCGACGAGTTGCGGCTGGTGCTCATCGCCCTCGGCGCGGTCGAGATGTACGACGAGCGCTACAGCGCGATCACCGAGGACAGCCTGGCCGCGTTCCTGGTCGTCGATCGCGACAATCCCCATTCTGTCGTCTCCTGCATCACATCGTCGCGCGAGAACGCCCGTGGTGTGCGCGAGAGCATTTCCACCGAGATGTGGGAAGAGCTGAATCGCATCTATCTATCGCTCCACCGGGTGACCGCGGCCTACTTACTGATCGACGGCGTCCACGACTTCTGCCGCCAGATCCGGCTCGGCTCGCAGTTATTCCAGGGCGTGACCGACGCGACGATGCCGTACGATGAGGCATGGCACTTCCTTCAAGTGGGCAAGTATCTCGAACGGGCGGAGATGACGGCGCGCATCCTTGACGCGCGGGCGGGTGAGTTGCAGGCGGCAGGTGATGGATGGAACCCGGAGGAGGTCCACCGCTGGCTAAGTCTGTTGCGTTCCGTCTCGGGATACGAGGCGTATATGCGCCTGCGCCCGGGCGGTGTGCAACCGGCGCAGGTGGCGGAGTTCCTGCTGCTCAGCAAGAGTTTCCCGCGGTCGGTGGCGCTGGGCGTGCGGCGGGTGCATGAAGAGTTGGAGGAGATTGACCGGGAGTTGGGCATGGTGGGGCAGGACCGGCCCGCGAATACGGCCGGGGCGCTCTCATCACGGCTGCGCTACGCGACGTTTGACGAGTTGGGCGCGGCGGGGTTGGCGCCCTTCCTGCTCACGGTTCAGGAGCAATGCGGCATGATCGGCGAAGCGGTCCGGCGGGTGTATTTTGAGAACGCGCCGGCCACGGTTGTCGCCACTACCGGGTAGACGGCGCCGCTCGCCGCGCTCCGTTGCCGGCGCTCCTGGTACATGAAACGTAAGCGTTCAGCGCTCAGCCGTCAGCGGTCAACGGTCGAGCCGTGGGGAGGCACGACCACGACCACGGCCCGCTCGCGCTCGCCGGCGACCGGCTATCCTTCCGGTGAACGCGCGGGCTGACCTCTGAGCGCTGGCGGCTGAACGCTTACCATGACACGTCATCATGTCAACGATACACTCCCCTTACTGGGAGAACAGCGCGGAGTAGAGCTGCAAACTGATGCGACTAAAGATTCATCACACCACGGTCTATGAGTATCCGTTTCCGGTGACGAACAGCGTGAACGAGGCGTGGCTGCGTCCGCTCACCGATGAGCGACAATCGTGTCTGTCGTTCAGCCTCATCACCACGCCGCGCTCGGAGCCGCGCCCGTACACCGACTACTACGGCAACACGGTCTATCACTTCGACATCCCCGAGCCGCACGGCCGCCTCGAGGTTTTGGCCGAGGCAGACGTGCTCACGCAAGACACCGACATGATGGCCGAAATTCAGGCCGACGCCTCGCCGTACCGGCCGCTGTCGCCGGTCGAGCACGACCGCTGGCTCGACTTCCTCACACCAACGCCGTTGACCAAGCCGGGCGAGGCGATCCCGCCGTATGCCGCGGCGATCGCCGCCGGCCGGTCGACCGTCGCCGGGCTGGTGCTCGCGATCTCCGACCGGGTCCACGCCACCCTCCGCTACGAGTCGGGCGTCACCGACGTCAACACGGTGGCGGAGGACGCCTTCCGACTCCAGGTCGGCGTCTGCCAAGACTACACTCATCTGTTTCTCGCGGTCTGCCGGCTGCTGGGGGTGCCCGCCCGCTACGTGAGCGGCTATTTCTCCACCAGCGCGGCGGCGGACGCGGTGCAGGCATCGCACGCCTGGCCGGAGGTGTTGCTGCCGGCGGCGGGCTGGGTCGGCCTCGACGTCACCAACGGCCGCCCGGTCGATGGCCGCTACGTGCGGGTGGCGGTCGGCCGCGACTACGCTGACGTGCCGCCGATCCGCGGCGCCTATTCCGGCCCACGCGGCTCCGGCATCGACGTGGCCGTGCAAGTTCTCAACGACCAGCAACAACAGTGAGCGGTCGGGCCGTGAATCCGCCGGTGGCGGCCGCGGCGGACATGCCTTCGTTTGGATCAAGCCATGGGCGAATACGTTCGGGGCGACACGCGGTCCAATACCTCGAAAGGCTTCTTCTAGTTGAAGCGGTCTGTACATGAGACATACCGCCATGTTTCTGAGCGCCATCTCGAATGTTACCTCGCTGAATTTAATGCCCGGTATACTGTGGGTAGACAGAAAGTCGGACATCAAACCGCGCGAGCGATCCAGATGAGCCACGGCAAGCGGCTGCGCTATTCAGACTCACCCCCGGCCGCATTGTAGGCAGGCGCCCGACGCGAGTGGCACAGGAAAGGGCGCGCCGATGGCCACAGTACGGCTGCAATTGCGTGGGGAACCCGGAGTGATCTCGCTGCGGGCTTTCCTGTCCGCATTGGAAAACTCGTTCCGCGTCCTCAACGAGTTGGATGTGGCGATCTCGCACGAGCCGCGTGGTTCACTCGATTGGGTCGTGTCCAAATTGGGAACCGGCAGCCTTGTCGTTCAGGCAGAATCCCGCAGCCGTCTGGATGATCACAATTACGGCCCGGAGGTCGTTGAGTCGTTTCTGACCGGCGCTGAAATCATCGAGAAGGAAGGCGCGACGCCTGCATACCTCTCGGAGATGGGCATGCGGCGGATGCGAAGCCTCGTGAAGTTAGTAGGGCGAGAAGGTACATCGGGATTAGTGCTCTCCGATCTGTCGCATACCGTCGAGATATCCGCGAAAGCATCCGCTAACATCGACCAATTACTTAAGATTCGCAAGCGGTCCGTCGGATCGGTAGAGGGCCGACTGGAGACAGTGTCGGTCCATG
>JBBQJF010000318.1:0-6224 GCA_038325665.1 Dehalococcoidia bacterium
TGTGGTCAATGCCATCCGGGCCGCCGATGGCGCCGAGCGCTTCACCTTCGACGGCGAGGTCTACAAGATTCCGCCGACCACCATCCGCCCACAGGCCCGCCACAAGGGCGATCTCACGACGAGGATGAAGGCCGCGTTCACGACGCGAGCCTCCGCTCGGATGGCCGCCGAGAACGGTCTCGGGCAGATGTTCGTCGCCGGCGATGACCTCGATGTGATGACCACCCAGGTACGGGAGTTCAACACGATCCGGGCCGAGCTTGGCCTGCCGCCGGACCAACCCACCACCTTGTTGTGGATGTATTGCGCCGAGACGGCGGCGGAAGCCGAGGAGGGATGGGAGTACTTCCGCAATCAGCTCGCCGCCGCCCAACACCACTACTTCGAATGGAACAACCCCGGCTTCGAAGGCGTGCACGGCTACGAGGAATACCTCACCCGCCAGCGAGCCGATGTCGGCACCGCCGACGCGAGTTTCGCCGCGCGCCGCAAGACCCAGCCGATCGGCACTCCCGACGAGATCATCGAGAAGATCAAGACGCTGCAAAGCGCGATCAGCCTCGAGATGCTCGTGATTCATGTGTTCTACGGCGGGATGCCACGGGAGAAGGCCGAGAAGAGTCTGAGGCTCTTTGCCGAGAAGGTTCTCCCCCATGTGCAGGCCATGCCCACCCCGATTAACCCTGCCGCGCTCGCCCAGCCGGTCCACTGAGCGAAAGCGCCAAAGGGATGCCGCCGGCGGCCGCACCTCGGCCGCGAACAACAGCATGACCGCCGGCCGCCACCATTCAGGACGGAACGGCAACGCGGGGCACTCATACCAAGTGCCCCGCGTCGGAGGCGAGGTGTCGCTTGATAGGGCGCCGGTGTTACGGTCACGACGCCCCGAGACGGTACGAGGAGATAGTGTCGTCGCCGATGCGGTTGTTGCGTAGGTCCGTGTCGTCGGCGGTGAATGTTTCGCAGACGCCGCTATAGTTGGCGCCCCGGTACACCGCGACCCTCAGGCCCTTCGGCACCCGGATGGAGGTGACGGTGTCGTTCATCTGCCACCAAGATTGGTATAGGTCGCTTAGGTCGGTGTTATCCTTCCATAGGGCCTCTCCCCTGCCGCCAAAGTTGGGATCCGCGTACAACACTATCGGGCAGTCCACGCCGAGCTTGGCCGAGGAGATGGTGTCGTCGCCGATGAAGTTGTCGCGCAGGTCACCATCGCTCGCGGTGAACACCTCGCATCGACCCAGGAAATTGGGATGTTCAAACACCGCGACCTTGAGTCCCGGCGAGACCTTGATCGACGTCGCCGTGTCATCGAAGTACGACTGGCGGAGATCGGCGAGCCGGAAGTCGTCCCACCCCGCCCACACCTCCTTATACCGGCCGCCAAAGTTAGGATGCTGATAGAGCCACACCGTACCGTCCGACGTCTGCGCCTGCGCCGGCGCCGGCCGGCCGCCGAGCAGTGCCAGCGTCACTACCGCGAGCCCCAGTGCGGCCAGCATCACCGCGCGCCGCATGGGCCACCACGCGCGGCCGACACCGTTCATACCTATAACCATCGCGGCTGTCTTTGGGGTCCGGCTATTCATGGGATCTTACCTCCGTACTTTCTGTCTACGATTCAGACACCGATAGCTCGTGCTGCAGCGCGAGCGGCGTATCCGCGGTTCCCGCGACCGGTTCTCCTCGGGTGGTGTCATCATCCCGCCCGCCGCCGGGGATCACCACGGACACGACCCGTACACTACCCTGACGGTGACCCGCACACCGCGCCGCACGGTTCAGGTGCCTTCTTGTCAGTGGTGCGGTATTCTGTGGCAGGGCGGCTCGCGCTGCAATTTTGAACACGCCACGCTGACCCGGCCACATACCCCGCCCGGCCGGTGCGCCAGCAGAAATGGGGTGACACGATGCAGAGTGAGGAAACCACCTTTGGCGCCCGGCTACGTCGCTACCGTGAGCGGGCCGGCCTCACCCACGAAGCGCTGGCCGAACGGGCCGGGGCCAGTGTCTCGGCGATCAGCGCCCTGGAACGGGGGCGACGGCGCCGCCCTTACCCGCACACCGTGGTCCTCTTGGCCGAAGCGCTCGAGCTTACGCGGGAAGAACATGCCGAATTCGCCGCCCTGGCGTCGCCGCGCGGCGAGCGAGGGGACGCCTCCTCGCCGGCAATGCAACCATGGACACCCGCATCGAACCTGCCGGCGCCGGGGGCGACCCTCATCGGTCGCGAGCACGACATGGACGCGCTGGCCGAGCTTGTGCCGGCCCATCCCGGGCGGCTGGTGACACTGATAGGCGCCGGCGGCGCTGGCAAGACGCGGCTTGCCCTCGCGGTCGCGGAGAAGTTGCGCGGCGTCTTCGCGCAGAACGTGGTACTGGTCGAGCTTGCATCGCTCACCGACCCGACACTCGTGCCCGTGGCGGTCGCGGCGGTGTTAGGCATTCCCGAGCTGGCCGGCGCGCCACCGATAGAGCAACTGGCGGCGGCATTGCAGAACCGGCGGTTGCTGCTGGTGCTGGACAACTGCGAGCAGCTGATCGACGCCTGCGCCGCACTCGCCGAGCGACTGCTCGCGGCCTGTCCCGATGTGTTTGTCCTTGCCACCAGCCAGGAGCCGCTGCGACTCGCCCGCGAGCGCCGCTGGCGTGTACCGCCGCTCGCCGCGCCTGCTCTCGACGAGGCGGTGACACTGGCGACGGTGGCGGACTACTCGGCCGTGCAGTTGTTCGTGGCGCGGGCGCGGGCTGTCGTGCCAGACTTCGACCCGACCGACGAGAACCACGTACCAATCGCGCGGATTTGTGCCCGCCTGGGTGGGTTGCCGCTGTCGCTGGAGCTCGCGGCGGCCCGTGTGCAGGTGCTCACGACTCACCAAATCATGGAGCGGCTGGACGACGCGATCCGGTTGCTGACCAGCGCGAGCCGGGCGGCGCCCACCCGGCAGCAGACGCTGCGCGCGACGCTCGAATGGAGCTATGCGCTGCTAACGCCCTCCGAACAGGCGGTATTGCGGCGGCTGGCCGTCTGCGTCGACGGCTGCGAAATTGAGGCGGCCGAGGCGATCTGCTCCGCGGCGGATGTGCCCGACGAGGATGTGTTAGACCTACTCAGCCGGCTGGTTGATCGGTCGTTGGTGCTGGTCAGTGAGGTGGCCGGCGTGGCGCGCTACGGGTTGCTGGAACCGGTGCGCCAGTTTGCGCTGAGTGTGATGCCGGACGAGGAACGGCAGGCGGCGCGGGCCCACCATGCCGCCGCTTATGAAGCCCTTGTGCAGCGGGCGGCGGCGGCGATCCACGGCCCCGATCAAGCCGGCTGGCTGCTGCTGTTGGAGCGTGAGTTCGGCAACCTGCGCGCCGCGCTGAGCTGGATGACCGCGGCCGGCGAGGTTGAGCGCGCGTTGCGGTTCGCGGTGACGCTTTCCCCATTTTGGGAGGCGCGCGGACACCTGGAAGAGGGGCGGCGCTGGATCAGGAACCTGCTCGGCGCGCGGGCGGACGGCGACATACCGGCGGGACTCCACGCGGATGCGCTGGTCGCCGCCGGCCGGCTGGCGTACTGGCAGAAGCAACTCAACGAGTCAGCGACGCTGCTCGGCGTCGCCTTGGCGGAGGCGCGACGGCATGATGACCGCCGGTTGATCGCCGAGGCGCTCGCCTATCTCGGGGCGGTGTACGGCCACCAGGGCGCATTCGCGGAAGGGGCGCCACTGCTGGAGGAGAGCCTGACGCTCTCCCGCGCGGAGGATGACCGGGTGGGTATCGCCCTCGGGCTGCTGACGCTGGGCGTCACGACCAGCTTCCTCGGTGATCACGCCGGCGCCGTCGCGATGGTGACGGACAGTGTGACACGCTACCGACGGCTCGGCGATCACCGCTGGACCGCGATCGCCCTGACGATGCTCGGCGGGGTCGTGCTACGGGCTGGTGATCCGGAACGGGCGGCGGGGTATCTGCGTGAGGGGCTGGCCGGACACGTGGCGATTGGCGACCGGGGGTTTATGGTCTCCGGGCTGGACCATATGGCCGCCGGGCTGGTCGCGCGGGGGCGGGTGGTCGAGGCGGCACGGGTGCTAGGGACGATGGCGGCCTTATCCAATGTGCTGGCAACCACGCTTTCAACCGTCACTGAAGGGATTGTCAGCCAGATTGAGGCGGCCGTGCGTGGCCGGCTTTCCGCGTCGGAGTACCTCGCGGCCTGGAATGAAGGGCACTCGCTGCCACTGCACGAGGTCGTGAGCCGTCTGCTCCAAGAGGAGCCATCGGAGCAGTCTGCCGCGCCACCGCTCCTGGCCGAGCATGCGCCGGACCGGCCGCGCGCCCTGCCCGAATCCCTCACGTCTGGGGAGCCGGAAGGAGCGCGGCTGCTCCCGCGGGGGTAAAACGACCGGTAGGGGCAGGCACGGGGGCCTGCCCGAACGAGACTGCCCTGACAAGGGCCACACGGATTCCCCCGGTCCCGCGCCGGCCGGAGTTGGCGTTCGGCGATAAGAGCACGGCGCCGCGCGCGACCGCAACCCCGAGCACCAAGGCTGGCCGTCCGGCGCACAACCGATCGCGGCCACCGCTGCCGCGTTCGTGCGGATCGATGGCCGCCTCCCGCGCCATCCGAACCGGATGCGCCGGCCCGCTTCGCCCGCGGCCACGCGTGGCGTGGTGTGGATCGCGGCGCCAACCGTTCCCGCGTCGCGGCAAACCACTGCACCAGCGCGGACAGCCGGTTCCCCAAACTGTCAGGGTACTGTACGGGTCGTGTGCGGGTGGTGTCCGTGGTGAACCCGGTCGCCGCGCGGCATGATGACCTCACTGAACGACGACGCGATGGACGCCTCGCCGGACCGGTGGCGGGATGCATACCGCTCCCGGGCCGCACGCGGGATTGGCATCACGGTCGCGGACAAGAACTGATGGAGGACCGATCAGATGACCCGACAGAGGCTCAACACCTTCGCGATGGGACAAGACATGAGGGGCAACGGCCGCCGAGGCGAGCGCGTGCGCCGCGCGGTGCTGCTGGCCGCGCTCGGGCTGGCGGCGGTGACGCTGGCGATGCTTGGTGGCCGGCCCACTCCGGCCGACGCGCAGACGTCGAATATCGCGGGATACCTCTACGGCGCACCCAACTATGGTGGCGGTGAGCGCCCGCTGTACAAAGGCAGCGTTGTTACCTTCAACGGCACCACCTGGGACAATGCCGCGACCTCGATTCGGGTGTCGCCTGGGATGATGATCTCGCTGTACCGGGATCCTGAGTTGACCGGTATCTGCGAGACGTTCACCGCCGACGATCCCAACCTGGGGAACAACCGCATCGGCGACAACCAGGTCACCTCGATTCACGTCGGCGCGCCCTGCAATGCCCCGGTGGCGAGGCTCTATGAGCATCTCAACTTTACCGGCGCGAGCGTGGTGATCGCTGGACTGACCGGAGGCTGGGAGACCACCGATTTGCGCCGCGTCGGCTTCGACGACACGACGACGTCGATCCGGGTGCCGGCCGGAGAGGTGGTAGCGGTGTGGGAACACCCGGGCCCCAGTGGCCGCTGCGAGACGTTCAGGGCTGACGACGGCGACCTGCGGAACAACTACATCGGCGACAATACCATCTCGGCGGTCAAATTCGGCGCGGCCTGCCCGATGGTGGTGTACGAGGACGCCAACCATACCGGCGGCCGGTTGTCGGTCCAGTTTGATGTGCCCGACCTCCGAGTTCCCGCCTACAACATGAACGACACCATTTCCTCAATCAAGGTGCCGGCCGGCATGGTGATCGCCGTCTATCGGGACATCAACTACACCGGTATCTGTGAGACGTTCACGGCGGACGACCTCGACCTGCGCGACAACCGCATCGGCAACGACACTATTTCCTCGTGGCGTTTCGGCAGAGGATGCTAGCAATCCTGACGCAATGACGGGCCACGGCTCACGTCCGACGCGGGGCACGCACACCAAGTGCCCCGCGTTGCCGCGCGGGTGCGGCGGCTCCCGCGCCGGTGCGTGGTGGTTGCCGGCCCCACGTCGATCCCATGCGCCGCACCGAACCTGGACACGCCCCACGACGGCCGCCCGCTGCAGCCGTTGTGAACCGGACGCGAGCGCCGGCGTTTCCCCACCCGTGGATGCGAGATTCGACGCGGTGACAGGCTCCCAGCGGTAGTAGGCTGCATCGCGGCGAACCCCGCCAGCATCGCGGACCGCCGCCGCCCCTCCTGCCGGCCGGC
>JBBQJF010000319.1:0-6192 GCA_038325665.1 Dehalococcoidia bacterium
GAGAAGATGGCCGGACTCGTGTTTGTCCTGGTCGTCGCGGCGCTGGTGAGCTTTCCCGCATTCGTTCTGGGGCTGCGCCTGGTGGAGATGGAAGTGGGTCTCGGGCGTGTCCTGGTCGCCGTGCTCAACATGTTGCCGGTGGCCTTGCTGTTCCTGTCCCTGTCGCTGTGGGGCAGCGCGTCGCTCCCGAATCGCGGCGCCGCCGCAATGGTCGCGGCCGGCGCGGTAGTCGTGGCGTACTTTCTCAATGCGTTGGGCGCCTCAGTCGCGTTACTCGAGACGCCGCGGAAGCTCTCGCCGTTCTATTGGTCGGATGCGTCGCGGGTCTTGATCCATGGGTTCGACTGGGCGCGTGCCGGCGGATTGCTGGCGGTCGCGGCGGTGTTCCTGCTGCTGGCGCTGCGCGGCTTCGCCCGTCGCGAGATTGCGACCGGCCCGCGCGAGTGGGGCGTTTTCCGCTTCCGGCCGGGCCGCGTACCGCGCCATCGCCCGATGGAATCCGATGACGAGACGATGGTGACCGAGGGGCAGAGCAGAAGCGCCCCGGTGGTCCGGGGCGCCGTGCATCCTCGCGGGAGGAATTCCTAGCTCGTGAACTTGTCGGGGAACTTCTTGACGGTGCCCTCGGCCAGCCCGTCGGCAACCATTTGCATGTGGCCCATTGCCGTACGCAGATCGGTGTAGGCCTTCGCCTGGTTCCCGGCTGCTTGGGCGTCGATGACGGTCTTGAGCGTGAGGACATGATCCTTCACGAGGCCGGCCATCGCGTCCTTGGGTAGACCGTTCGCCGAGTTGATGAACGCGCCGAAGTCCTGCGTATAGGCGGTCAGATCGGCGACAGCTTTGTCTGCCTTCGCCTGATCCTTCGTGGCAATACCCTGGGTGTAATCAACCACGAAACCGATATGCTTGCGCCACAGCGGCAGGAATGCTTGCTCGGCTTCGACGCCGTACACGGAGCCGATAGCCTTGGAGAACTCGACAGAGTTGGCGTCGAGCGCGTCGGCCGCGGCCTTGAACTCGGCGTCGCGCCCGCCTAGCGCCGCGCCGGTCGCGCGGGTGGCGAGGAAGACGTGCTCGCGCTCGACCAGGTTGAGATCAGAGCGCAGGGCCGATGCCTTCGAGTCTGCCATACCAGGGAACTTGTCGGGCATCTGCTTTGAAATAGCCGACGCCAGCGGCTCGGCGATCATCGCCATATGGTTGTACGCCTTGCGCTCGGCGGCAAAGGCCTTCGCCGGGTCGCCGGTGGCCTGCGCGTCCACCACGGCCTTGAGGCCGAGCACATGCTCGCGCAGCAGACCGGAGACGGCGTCCGTCGTCAGGTTGGGGTTTGCCGAGTTGAAGAAGGCGGCGGCGTCCCGCGTGTAGCCGGTCAGGTCGGCGACGGCCTTGTCCGCCTTCGCCTGGTCCTTGGCCGCGACGCCCTGAGTGTAATCGACGAAGAAGCCGATGTGCTTGCGCCAAAGCGGCAGGAATGCCTGCTCCGCCTGCGCTCCGTACACGGAGCCGATTGCCTTCGAGATATCAACGGAGTTGGCGTCGAGCGTGTCGGCCGCGGCCTTGAATTCGGCGTCGCGCCCGCCCAGCGCCGCGCCCGTCGCCGCCGAGGCGAGAGCCTCGTGCTCGCTGAGAAGGCCGGTGAGCACGGTGCGTAGCTCCGCCGCCTTGGTCATTGATGTCGCCGCCGACACCCGCGCGGCAATCGGCGCCGTGGTGGCCGCCACTGCCGGTGCGTTCGGCGCGGGCGTGGTACGTGCCGCGGTGTCCTTCTTGTCGCTGCCGCAGGCCGCGCCAACCAGTGCGAGCGCGGCCACCCCGGCGGTCAGCCATCGTGTCTTGGTGTTCATGTGTTCCCTTTCCATGAGAAGACCTAACCTCACACCGACCCGCGAATGCAGGCCCCGGTGGAGTTGTCTGGCGTATGGGCGCTCCCGTGTCGTGAGGGAGCGGGTGAATGGTCAACCTGATGCGCGGCGGGCGGGTGGACAGTGCGGCGCGCCGGCGCGGTGCGTGCTCCTTTCGCCTCTACCTGACGCGGATCTCGCCGCGCATGGACTCGTGGCGCGCGCAGAAGTAGGGATAGTCTCCCGGTGTGGTAAAGGTGAACCCAAAGGTTCCGCCCTTGCCAAAGCTCCCTGAATCAAATGCTCCCGTCCGCTCCTCCGGGGTTCCCGATGTCACCGTGTGCTCGATGTCGTCACCGTTGGTCCATGTGACGTTCGTACCGGTCGCGACATCGAGGGGCGATGGCTGGAACTGGAACAGTTGGATCGTGGCGGCCGCCCCGGCGATGGTCCTCCCACCGGCCTCATTCGGGGCCGGTACGGAACTCGAGTCCGTGTCGCTGCAACCGGCGAGCAGCGCGAGCACAATACAGAGTGGCAGAAGCCGCACGAGGTAGCGCCTCGCGGTCACGACGCGATAGGTCATATCGGTACATCCTGTCAGAGGAGTAATGTGGAGGTTACATACTCTCCTACGGTCGGATCCACGGATCGGATCACCGCGCCGGATCGTCGCCGCTAAGACCCGCCATGTGGTTTGATAGAGTTACACCCGCCGGAGGGGAGGCCAATCATCGACGCCCCACGCCTGCGCGAACTACTGACCAGCGTCCAGGACGGACACCTGGATATTGACGCCGCCCTGGAGTCGCTTCGCGGGCTACCGTACGAGGACATTGGCTTTGCCAAGCTCGACCATCACCGTGAGTTACGCGAGGGCATCCCCGAGGTGGTGCTGGGCAGCGGCAAGACGCCTGCCCAGGCGGCCGCCATTGCCGAACGGATCGTCGCGCGCTCCGGCCGGTTGCTGGTGACCCGCGCCACACCCGAGCACGCCGCCGCCGTGATCGCGATCGTGCCGGACGCGGTCTACCACACGGAGGCGCGGGCGATCACGGTTGAACGGACGGCGGTGACGCGGATCGCGGGTGTGACGGTGCTGTGTGCCGGTACTGCCGATCTGCCCGTGGCGGAGGAGGCGGTGATCACCGCCGAGATGATGGGGTGTGCTGTCGAGCGCCACTACGATGTCGGCGTGGCCGGTATCCACCGGCTGCTCGATCGGGTGGAGCGGCTGCGGAAGGCGCGGGCGCTGGTAGTTGTCGCCGGTATGGAGGGGGCGCTGCCCAGCGTCGTCGCCGGGCTGGTGGCGACACCGGTGATCGCCGTGCCCACCTCGGTCGGCTACGGCGCCAGTTTCGGCGGGTTGGCCGCGCTGCTGGGTATGCTCAACAGTTGCGCCGCGGGCGTGGCCGTGGTCAACATCGACAATGGCTTCGGCGCGGGCTACATGGCCGCGATGATCAGCCGTGGGAGTCGCGCGTAGGGCGCGGATGGCCACTCGCGAGAGTACAGCGCCCCCGGCACGCGTCCCGTGCTCGGGAAGGGGAGCAACTATCGAGTTGTTGACGGTCGATGGCTCAGGGGCTGATCGATTGTGGGTGGAGAACGGCGCCATGGACAACGCATCGTTGCTGCACGAGGTCACCGCCGCGCACGCGGAGTTGGAGCGGCGGCT
The DNA here is from genome assembly GCA_038325665.1 of Dehalococcoidia bacterium. GTDB lineage: Bacteria > Chloroflexota > Dehalococcoidia > CAUJGQ01 > CAUJGQ01 > CAUJGQ01. The sequence goes on from JBBQJF010000319.1 coordinate 3,526, forward strand.
GGCGACACTGACCGAGGGGCAGATTACCCGGTCGCGCGTCCACGGTGAAATGTCGGTCAAAGACGTGCTCGCCCATCTCGCCGCCTGGGAGCGGATGGACGCCGGCTGGATCAATGCCTCGCTGAGGGGAGAAACAGTGGTGCGCTACGCTCCCGGGTTCGAACTCGCCGGCGCCGCTCACGACCAACTCTTGGACCGGCTCAACCAGCATATCTATCAGCAGAACAAGGATCGGCCGCTGCCCGAGGTGCTCGACGACCTGCGAACCGCTCAGGCAGAGATACTCAGCACCGTGCGCTCGCTATCCAACGACGATATCACGGACCCGCATCGCTTCGATTGGTGGGACGGTGAGCCGGTATCGACCTCGGTCGCCGGCAACAGCCCCGACCACTACCATGAGCACCTGACGCTGATCGAGGCATGGCGGCCGTGACAGGACCGACCCCCCCGCCGGGTCAGGGCAACCATGAGCAGGCAGGGGAAGCGACAATTCACCCGTGAGAGCTGCTCCTCCTGCACCGCGCATCGCCACGACTACTATCCCGTATCCGCCCCCTGACCCCGCCCCCGTCCCCCGTCCCTGTGACCCATGACCCGTGACCCATGACCTATAACCCGAGGTTCACACCATGGCGCGCATCGCCTACTTCGATTGCTTCTCCGGCGCGAGCGGCGACATGATTCTCGGCGCGTTGGTCGATGCCGGCCTGCCGCTGGAGGATCTGCGGGCAGCGCTCTCCGCGCTGCCGCTCGATGGCTACAGCCTCGAATCCGAGCGTGTCACCCGCGCGGGTCTGACGGCGACCAAGGTGCATGTCTACCGCGACGAAGCGCCGCAACCGCACCGGACGCTGGCCGACGTGCTCGATATCCTGGCCGCGCCGGAACTCCTGGAGACCGACCGTGAGCGTGCGGGACGCATCTTTCGCGCGCTGGCCGAGGCCGAAGGACGGGTCCATGGCGTCAGCGCGCTCGATGTCCACTTTCACGAGGTGGGCGCCGTGGATGCGATCGTCGATATTACCGGCGCGGTGATCGGCCTGCGGCTGCTCGGTATCGACGAGGTGTACGTCTCGCCGATGCCGGTGGGGGCCGGCACGGTGCGGGCCGCTCACGGCGTGTTGCCGGTGCCCGCGCCTGCGACGCTTGAACTGCTCACCGCCGCCGGCGCGCCGCTGCGCCCCGGCACGGGCGAGCCGCGCATGGAGCTGGTCACGCCGACGGGTGCGGCGATTCTCACCACCCTCGGCCGGTTCGAGCGTCCCGCGATGACGCTGTCGCGCTCCGGGACGGGCGCGGGCGGGCGCGACCTACCCGACCGCCCCAATGTCCTGCGGGTCTGGCTGGGCGAGACTGATACGCGCGAGGCCGTGCGCACGATGCTGCTGGCCGAGACAAACGTTGATGACATGCCGGGTGAGTTATTTGGTCATGCGCTGGAGCGGCTGTTCGCCGCCGGCGCCGCCGATGTGTGGTTCACGCCAATCCAGATGAAGAAGGACCGGCCGGCGGTGATGCTCTCGGTGCTGTGCCGCCCTGAGCTTGAAGACGCGGTGGTCGCGGCGCTACTGCGCGAGACGACTACCCTGGGCGTGCGCGTGCGCGAGGTGCGACGGCACGAGGCGGCGCGCGAGCGGTTCGACTTCGCGTCAACACTCGGACCGGCCACGGTCAAGGTCAAACGCCTGCCGGACGAGCCGCCACGGGTCGCGCCCGAGTACGACGTCTGCCGCGCCCTGGCGGCGGCGAGCGGACTGCCGCTGATCGAGGTCTACCGCATTGTCACCGCCGAGGCGCTGGCCGCGCTCGACGACCTGCAATAAACTGATCTCCCCCGCGAGCGCGTGCGCGCGTGGGCCGGCATCCCATGCGGCCGCGCCTTACGCACAGTCGTTCGCGCGCCGCGGCGCCGCCCCCCTCCCCGCCGCCCGTGCGCCCGAGGCGCTCGACGATGACTTGCCTGGAGGAGCGATGACATCCGGCGACGGACCAATCACCGGCGACCCCGGCCGCTGGCCGCATCTCGAAGCGTGTTACGCGCTCGCGCTGATCGCGGCCAAGGGCTTCGCGCCGCCCGCCCATGTGGATGGCGCATTCACCGCCGCGCGCTGGGGCCTGCACCTGGGTATGACGCTCGCCCGCCTCGCCCCCGAGTGGGCGGCGGCGGTCAACGACGAGCTTGACGACTACGACATCACCCGCGACGGTCTCGAAGCGATGACCCACGCCCGCTTCGCGATGCTGCGCGACGTTGAGGAATTGGAGCGGATGGCGCGGGGCTTCGCCGAGGACGGGACGACGTAAACCGTCGAGCGGCCACACGCCCAGCCAACATTGCAGATCGCGGCGAGACGTCTTTACACCGGAGCTGGCGTCGATGAGCGGGCAGCCCCCGCCAAAACACCGATCCAGTAACGCCCATTTCGAGCCGGTCCCAGATTGGGTACCCGGTTCAATGTCCGACTACGTGGTCGGTGTTCTCGTCGGAACGACTAAGCGGCGCGTCACATCGCCGGGTTGTTAACGGCCTTGCGCCCTGCTACGTGTGCGCGATTGCCTCGATCTCGACCAGCGCCCCGGAGGGCAGCGCCGCGACCTCGACGGTGGAGCGGGCCGGGGGGCGTTCGCCGACATGGCGGGCGTAGACCTCGTTCATGCCGGCGA
>JBBQJF010000320.1:0-6178 GCA_038325665.1 Dehalococcoidia bacterium
TTCCTGTGTCAACGTTGTTCAAGCTATTCCGCGAGTTCGCGGCTGTTCGACTGCTCCCGTGCTCACGGCCCCTCCCACGCATCCTCAACTGTCGTCCGAAGGTCGACCGGCGGCGAACAAACTCGCATTGCGCGTGCCCGTTGCGAGCAGGATGTCTCGCGGCAGAATAGACAAATGCCACCAGGCAGTCAATAGCCGCGGCTCAGGGGGAGGGGGCGCTCCGACAGGGCAGACCGTCGGGCCTTGGCGTAGCCTCGACGTCACCGTCACTTCGCGTTAGCTCCGGGAGTGACGACCCGACCACGCCGCCGGCGTGTATTCGGACCGGCGGCTGGATTGATCGGCCTCACGCCGCGGCCGCCGGCCACCTGGCTGACACGTCAACCGCCATCAGCCATACAGCGGTGATATGACCGCCACCGCCAATCCCTCACCTCCTGCTTGGCCTTCCGGACGTGAACTTTTGCGGACGATCGGAGCTTTCTCGGAGCGCCAGCGGAGCCACACGGCCCTGATCGACGCGTACCGTACGCGTGTGAGCAAACTGCTCCGAAGGGAGGTGACGCCCGGCGCGGCCGGCAGCGTCCCCGCGACGGCGTGAACGGGCGCCGGCCGCGAACGCCGGAAGCCATCCGTCCGCGGTCGGGCTGCTCCGGATCATGCGGCCGCTCACGGACATTCGAGACGCCTCGTACCACCATTGGAGGAGAGATATGGGCATTTCCAGGATGATGCGATTGTTCGCTGGCGCACTGATGATGGTGGGATTGCTGGCCGGGATCAGCGGCGCCACGCCACCCGCCGCCCGCGCGGTACCTCAAGACCCCACGGAGCCTCCTGAGCTCTGCGTCCCACAACGGGTTACCGGCGCGCAGGCGGAGCTGGTGGGCACGCTGCGGCTTTTGGACACGACGAAGCCGCCGATGGCCGGCCAGGAGACCAGAATCATCATGCAAAACCTTGCCGTGCGGCTGCCCGATCCGGCGTGCGAGGGCCGGGAGGTGGGCGCGGTCGGGTTGATTCCCCGTTGGAGCGTGGTCGCGCGACCAGCGGGCAGCGTGGCGAATCCGACGATCGTCGGTACGAACACGGCGGCGCTCACGCCGGACCGCGGCGGCGTGTGGCGCGTGCAGTTTGCCGTCTGCCCGTGCCGCGTCGCCGGCGTGCCGGTCCCGGTCCAGACACGCGAGATCAGCTTCACGGCGCTCGTGGTGCGCGAGGCGCGCATCGGCACGAGCGAACTAGAGTCGACGCTGAACATCCTCGCGGCTGGCACGAGCATCCACATCAGCCACACGGGTAATGGCACGACCGCCGGGGGTGGACCCGTCACCTACACCGTGCCGTGGCGGATCCCCGCGTACAAATACCATGATTTGTGCGAGGTCCCCCCAACTCCGGCGCCGATCTGTGAGGTGTGGGAGAACGCGAACTTCATGGGTACGACCACCTTGCACACCCGCGCGCCGATTTACTCCTCGTTCATCGACTTCGGCCCGGCCGCGGAGCTAGCGGGAGCGCCGGACTTCCTTCCACTGCCGATCGACGCGGTGGAGAAAGACCTATCGACGGAAGCCCGTGTGGCAATCCTTGCAGCGCAGGGCCCGGGCGGGTTCGTCCTCGGCCTGGACCTTGACCGCGTGCGGATACTGGCCAATAACCTGCACGTTGACCTCACCAGCGGCGGCAACAGGTCATGGTCAATCGGCGGCGGCGCCCTCAACCTCGGTGTGAAGATGCAGAGCAGCCATCCCTCGATCGAGTGTGGAGGACATTTCAAGCTGAAGACAGGCTACGTGGTCACGCTGAGCGAGGGCTGGGCGGACGAACTGTGCCCGGACTTCGACTTGAGCCAGATGGACCTATCGATCCGGCTCATCCCCACCGCCCTCAACGGCATGCTCACCCTGGGCGACGCTCAGGTGACGGCGTTGCTCGAGCCGCAGGGGCTGCAGGCGACCCTGATCGACTTCTTCAGAGGCGTCACCGGCCGGGCGGCGACCCAGATCGAGACGAAAGTCCGGGCCAAGCTGCTCGAGGACCAGACCAAGACCGAGCTGGGCAAGGTGCTGACGGCAGCGCTTAAGCAGCGGTACCCGGACTTGTGCAAAGTGGTAGACGCGCGGGTGATCGGTACCGACCTGGTGGTGCAGTACCAACCCCCGCTGATGCCGGCGTTCGGCTGCGCCGGTCCCGGCAGCGTGATCGGCGGCGGCGTCATCGGCAACGTGTTCACTCCCTAATCCGTGGTGGGCCGCGAATCCACCCGAGGGCGACTCATCGCGTCGCCCTCGGTCTGCCCCGGCCCGACGGACGGCAGACAGACGAAACCCAACACCAGGAGCGGCGGCGCCGCCCACATGGCGCCGCCGTCTCGCGCTCGCCGTCCACGCCCCGTGTAACGGCCTCGGCATCGATTGAACAACCATGGCCCCGTCCCGCACAATCGATACAGCGGCGGCCGGCACAGCACTCGGCCGCGCGGGAGAGGTCGATGCGCGCGCTGATCCTCGTTGGGGGCCGAGCGACCCGGTTGCGGCCGCTGACCCTCAACACGCCCAAGGCGATGACCCCGCTGCTCGGCCGCCCCTTTCTCGAACATATGCTCGCCTGGTTGCGCGGGCACGGTATCAACGATGTCACGTTGCTGCTGGGTCATATGCCCGACCCAATTCGTACCCACTTCGGCGACGGACAGCGGTTCGGCGTGAAGCTGTCGTACGTGGTCGAGGACACGCCGCTCGGTTCCGGCGGGGCGATCAAGCAATTGGAGCAGGAGCTGCCGGACGCCTTCTTCGCGCTCAACGGCGACATCTTCACGGACCTCGATCTGGGCGCGATGCTCGCGGCGCACCGGGCCGCCGGGGCCGAGGGCACGATCTCGCTGGTGGCGGTCGATGACCCGTCGCAGTACGGGGTGGTGGCGACCGATGCCGGCGGCTGGATCACTCGCTTTGTTGAGAAACCGCCACCCGATCAGGCGCCCTCGAACCTCGTCAACGCCGGGGCATGGCTGTTCGAGCCGGCGGCGGTCGCGCGCATCGCAGCCGGTCGCGCGAGCATGGTCGAGCAGGAGCTGTTTCCCGAGCTGGCCCGCGCGCACCGTCTGCTGGGCTACTCCGCCCCCTGCTACTGGATGGACGCCGGCACACCGGCCCGCTACCTTCAGCTTCACCGCGATCTGCTCACGGGACAAGCCGTTTCTGCCCTCGCCGTGGTCCAGCGTCCCGACCGGCCGGGTCTCACGGTTGAGTTGGCACCGGGGGTCGCCTCACCCGCCGATCCGCCCACGGTTGATCCCACCGCCACACTCGATGGGCGCGTCGTCCTCGGCGATGGCGCGCGCATCGGCGCCGCGGCGTCCGTGGTTGGGCCGGCGACGGTTGGCGCCTCGGTGGTGGTTCAGGACGGCGCCACCGTGGTCGACAGCGTGCTGTGGGATGGCTGCCGGATAGGACCGGGCGCGCGCATCGCCTCATCTGTGCTCGCCGCCGGGTGCGTGATCGGCGCCGGCGCGACACTCGACGACTGCATCCTCGGCGACGGCGCCCGCGTGCTGCCCAACGTCGCGTTGCGCGCCGCGGTCGTCGATCCGGGCACTGTCATCGGCGATGATGGGCGGTGAGGGTGCATCCGGGAGAGGTAGCACCGCAACCGCGTGAGGGGCGTAGGCTATCGGTATGGGTACTGACCAGGCAGGCAGCACTGACTTGATCGCGCGGTTGGCGGCGGTGCTCGGCCCCACACGAGTATCGACCGATGCAGACGAGCTAGCGGCCGTCACGCGCGACCAGCTTCGCCGTCGCCGCGCCCTGCACGCGAGGGAGAGCGAACTCGTGGCCCCGGTGGCGGTCGTGCGTCCGGGTGGCGTCGCCGATGTCGTCAGCGCCCTGCAACTCGCGGCCGCCGCCGGTGTCGCGGTCGTGCAATACGGCGGCGGCACTGGGTTGATGGGCGGCGCCGCCACCGTCACACGGGGGATCGTGCTCGATATGCGCGGCATGAACCGCGTGATTGAGGTATCGCCCGACGATCGTAGCGCGACGGCCGAGGCTGGCGTCGTGCTCGCCGAACTCAACGCCGCGCTCGCTCCGCATCGCCTCATCCTTGGTCATGACCCGTGGACCGTGCCAATCGCGACGGTGGGCGGGACGATCTCCACCAACAGCCTCGGCTATCGTGGCGCGAAGTATGGATCGATGGCCGAGCAAGTGCTCGGTCTGGAGGTGGTGCTGGCGGACGGCACGGTCGTCACGACGCGTGCCGTGCCGCGTTCATCGACCGGCCCGCGCCTCCAGCACTTGTTCGCCGGGGCAGAGGGCGCGTTTGGCGTGATCACGGCCGCGACGCTGCGCGTCTTTCCCGAGCCGGAGCGCCGTGAGCTGCTGGCGCTCGACTTTCCCTCGTTCGCCCACGGATTCGCCGCGTCACGGGCGATGTACGCGACCGGCCTCGTCCCTGCCCTGCTCGACTACGGAGCGCCGCGGGGCGAACCGGCGCGGATGTATCTCGGCTTTGAGGGGCTGACCGAGGAGGTCGCGGCGCTCGTGCCGCGCGGTCGCGCGATTTGCGCGGCCCATGATGGAATCGAGCGCGATCCGGCTCTGGCGTGGGGGTTCTGGGAGGACCGTCACGTCGCGCCCGAGCGGCTGCGCCAGTGGCGGCAGGCCGAGTCGCATGAGCCGCGACCGGGCGCCCCCGGCAGCACGGTGGTCGATTACCTGCACGTCAGTCTCCCGGCCTCGCGTGTCCTGCCCTACGTCGAGCGGGCCGAGGCGATCTTTGCTGGTCACGGCATGGCCGTCCACGAGTGGGGACTGTGGCACGGTCCGGAGTTGCTCTCAACGGTCGTCTCGCGCGCAACCGACACGACTGCTGACCTCTCGCACGCGACGGACGCCGTGGACCAGGCGTTGATGCTGGTACAAGATCTGGGTGGCTCCATGGAGTACGTTCACGGCGCCGGCCTGCGTGACGCGCACCTGATGGCGCGTGAGCACGGGTCGGGCCTCGATGTCATGCGCTCGATCAAGCAGGCGCTCGACCCCGGCGGACTGCTCAATCCGGGTAAGCTCGGCTTATGAGCGCCGCGCGTCCTTGCATCGCGCACACGTTTGGCGGCCGGGTCCGGGTGGCGCCACCAGAGACGCGGAGTGAGCGACGGGGCGGCCCGGAACGCGATGGGGCGCGGGTACGCGGGCACTACGGCAGAGGCGCCTCGTGCACGAGCGTACCGCCGCGATACCGCAGTCGGATCGGCGCGGGCGTCTCGCCCGCGGGCGCGTCTCCAGGCGCTACATTGACGATACGCACGCGACCGGCGCCGTAGAGCGTCGAGGCCACGGCGTCGAGGTACAAGGCGTGGAATGGCCCCGGCCAAATGCCGTCGAGTAGTTCGACCTCACTGCCAGGGGGCAGACGCGGGTACTCCCGCTGTAGCGCCGACACCAACACACGGTAGTCGTCGCCTTCACGCGCACGTTCGCGGTTTTGAGCGGCGGTGAGCGGCGCGAGCACCACGACCGCGACGACCAACAGCGCGGGGCCGGCGATTCGGTCCAGGCGCGGTGCGCCGGCGGCGCGTCCGAGCCATTCCGCCGCCCAGGCGCCGCCTAAAGCCAGCAAGATCGCGTACGGCGCCGATGCCTGGTATGTGAATCGCCCCAGCAGCAGCTCGGGCCGCCACGGCGTAAGGGGGGTCAACGCGATCGCGACCCACGCTACCAGGAATCGCTCGCGGCGGGTGCCGCGCACCACAAGCACCGCGGCAACCAACAGCAGCGCCGCGGCGCCGATATGTCCGATGGCGGTGACGCGCGGTCCTTGCCCGGTCTCAAACGGCGCCGCCAGCCGCGTGAGAAACCACCACATATTTTGTCCGACATGCCCGCCGGGGAAATACATCCGCGTGACGATACCGCTTGGATCGGCGATGTCGGTCCGGTACGTGAAGACGATGTACGGGATGACTAGTGCCCAGAATGGCAGGATATCGCGCAGAAACCACCGCGCCCGCCGCGTGGGCAGGAACACGTACACGAAGAACAACACGGTGATCACGCCCGCGGCCGACGCCGCCGACTCCTTTGATAGCAACGCGAGCACGAATGCGCCCACCGCGAACCAATACCAGCGGCGGCCACCACCGGTGACGTAGATCACGGCGCACAGCACTGTG
>JBBQJF010000321.1:0-6157 GCA_038325665.1 Dehalococcoidia bacterium
ACACGACGAGCGGCGCGGGGGTCTCGCTCAAGCAGGTACTCGAACAGCTCATTGACATCGGCTTCCGCGCGCTCAAGCCAAAGGACTCACATCGGTCGTTCCGGCGCGAAGCTTCGCCTCAAGTCGCTCCATCACCTCATCGTGGGACCGAAGCGCCACCCCTTCTGTCCGGTACTCCGCGAGCGCTTCGGTGATGGCGGTGATCTCCCATGCTTCTTCCGAGCCGTAGCGCGCGATCGCCTGCTCGATCAGCCAAGCCTTGGGCCGGTCCAGTGATGCGGCGAGCTGGTCGAGCCGGACGGCAAGTTCGTCGCTCAATCGGACGGAGGTTACCTTGGACATGAGTTCACCCGTGAGCGGTGGTTAACACTACGCTGAATGCTGTCGCACCACACGATACGACACCGCACTACGAACGAGCATCTCGGACAGCGACTCCAGCTTTTGATGCACACCTGTCGTGGTCAGGCCGTGCATGGAGAGTACGGACGCTTTCGTCCCCGTCATCACGGCAAGGGTTTCCATCGCGCTCTCGTGCTCGTCGGCGCCCTCTTCGTACCGCACGCCCACCGCGTCGCTTGTGAAGACGAACACGGGCAGGGAGGGGCGGCGGCGGCCGGCGGCGTGGCGCTCTGCTTGGGCGGCGTACAGCATCGGCAGCACGATCGTCGTGTCGGTGTACAGTGGGTTTCTCGGGGCCACGATGCCATCTTTCAAATCGCGCCGTTGCGCGGTACGCTTTACGTGCCGGCCGGGAGTTCATGCTCCTGGAATCCATGGGCGGCGGCGAGGATAACCCCCGAGTGGAGAGGCATCAATGGCGACGACGGCCGGAGCCAAGAATGAGCGGATTACCTTCGTCGACGGCGAGGGATGGAAGAAACTCCTTGATGAGCAAACGCGCCGGTATTTTGATATGAGCGCCGATGACTTCATCGCGAAGTGCAAAACCGGTGCGTTTGGCGATCCAGACGATGACGAACGAGTCATGTGGCTGGCAATGTTACTGCCAGACGACGAATAGGACACTATTGCAGACGTGTATGGTGAAACGCCGGAAGACGCCGTTCAAGTGTTTCTTGATACCATCCGACAGGCGATTGACTGTGTGACAACCGCAAGTCTTACAGTGTATGGCGGGTATTACCCGTCCGCCACCCCTCACCGACTGACATTGACGAACAACCCGGTGCGCTTGACCGGCCCATCCGACCTGTGGCTCAAGCTATTGCACTTCTATCGCGTCATAGAGGATCCGAGTCCCCTGGGGCCGTGGCGAGTTACCACATCCGCCTATTATTATGCGCTAGAAGACCGCGATGGCGCGGAGATTGTGGCGTACCACTGGCACCCGAGACCAGACGCGAAAGTTAAGCAGCCGCATTTCCATTTGGGTCGTGCCGCGAACGTTCGTCGCGAGGAATTTCGCCGGGTCCACTTCCCAACCGGCCGCATCGCCATTGAAGACGTGTTGCAACTCGCGATTTCCGAGCTTGGCGTGACGCCGCTACAGGCGAATTGGTCGCGGATACTCGATCAGACACGGGCAGCATTCGAAACGGCACGCGGTTGGCCTCGTAGCGGCATACCGTCGCCGCCGGCCACCAGTGATACGTGATCCCGCATCCCCAGCCCGTGTTTCACTACAACGCTCCCGACAGCCGCTTACGCGTACCGTACGCCCACCTCATCACCGCTGAAGTCAAAGACGGGCAGGGAGGGGCGGCGGCGGCCGGCGGCGTGGCGCTCCGCTTGGGCGGCGTACAGCATCGGCAGCACGATCGTCGCGTCGGCGCGCACGGTGGCCGTCTCCGGGTCGTTGTACTTGCGCCACGACTGCGCCTCATCGAAAGTCGAGCCGCTCATGCCGCCCCAGAAGGGCACGTCGGTGGTGATGCCGAGGGCATACTTGTGACCGGGGTAGGGGCGACCGGCGCAGTCGAGCGCGGGTCCGGTTTGCTGGAAGAAGTTGCGCGGCGCGCCGCCGCCGACGGTGATCAGCCCGACCTCGCCCTCTTGGAGGTGCGACTGCCACACCACATCGGCGCTCTCGCCCACGTCATCGATCACGTCCACGACCAGCTTGCCCTTGCCCCGCCAGCGGGCGTAGAGCATGTCGATCCCCAGTTCGGAATCGGCGATACCAGGACAGTACAACGGTAGACCGTACTTCGCCATCGTCGTGACCATGCCCTCGGCCGCGCCCGTCACCGTCAGCCGGCGGCCAAGCTCGTGCAGCAGCTCGCGTGAGTTCCAGGTGCGGGTGGTGTCCATCTCGGCAAGCTCGTCGATGATCTTGTGCTCGGCGTGAACAAACCCCTCCTCGGGCATCACCGTGTCATAGACGCGGTTGAGCTTGTATTCGCCCAGCAGTGCGTCGTCGGCTTTGTCCGGGTCGATTCGGTAATGACCGAACCCGAGACATTCGACCAGGTCGTGGATCACGTTCGCGCCGGTGGAGACGATTCCGTCGATCAGGCGGCGCTCGATCATATCAACGATCATCGTGCGCATCCCCGCCGGGATCATCGCGCCGGCGAGGGCGAGGAAGATCGTGCACTTCGGCGCGTCAAGCATCTTGTCGTACACGTCGAAGGCGCGGCCGATCTCGCGGCCCTGATACGAGCCGCGGCCGAGCGCCGCGATGTACTGGCCGATTGTCACCGGTCCGTCGGCGCGAAACTGCCCCACCTGATGGTCAAGAAACCGCTCGCGCGGCATACGGTGCATCGTCACGGTACGCTCCCTTGAAATGGGTGTTGGGTTTTGGGTGATGAGGACGCCGCCGCCTTGTATGCGCCGCTGGCGCCTGTCTGGGCACCAGCGGCGCACGTCAGTCGTGGTTGGCGTTACGGCTCCCATTCAGCATACGGTACATGGCCGAATGAATGGTTTGCCGGCAGGATACCGGGGCGACCGCCGTGGCCGGCGCTTGCCCCGCGCGCCCGTTCATGATTAGCTCACCGCGAGGCGGTGGCCGCGCATGGGAGCCGTCGTCGAGGTTGACAGGGGTGGATGATGACATTTATCGAGTTCCTGCGCGCGGAACTGGTGCGCATGCATGGTCAATACGACCGAGCTTTGGGCGATCTCTCCGACGACCAGTGGCATTGGCTGCCGATGGAGAAGGGAAACACAATCGCGTTCGAGGCGTGGCACTACGTCCGCACCGAGGACAATATCATCCGCTTCATTCTGCAGAATCGCCGGCCGACCGTGTGGGCCGAGGGGGGCTGGGCGGACAAGCTCGGCCTCCACCCGGTGGCACAGGGCACCGGCATGACGCCGGCCGACGCACAGGCGTTGCGCATCCCCGACACCGCCGCCTTTCGGGCGTACACGCAACAGGTGTGGGCAAGCACCGAAGAATGGCTCGCCAGCCCGGATGAGGCCGCCTTCAACGAGCAGGTGCTCGTGCGTCCGCTCGGCGAGATGCCGCGAATCCGCGCCGTCGGCCAAGTGTGCGTCTCGCACGGTTTCGGCCATCTCGGTGAGATCGACCACATCCGCGCCCTGCTGGACCTTCCCGGCATCGGCATCTGATCAGCGACGTTCGGCAGGCGAGTGGACCGCGCCCCAACACCCAACACCTAACACCCGTTCTCAAGGGGGCACACCATGGATCCCGATCGGCAACGTATCAGAGACTACCTTCAGGTGCAGGCGGCGAAGCTTTCGGTGCAGAACCTCGTCGATAAGGTGCGCACGGATCAGGCGCAAGTGCGCGCCGCGGTCGAATCCGTGCCCGCCGCGCGGTTCCATGACCGGCCGGCGGCCGAGGAATGGAGCGCGAATGAAGTGATGGCGCATGTCGTGGAAGGGGGTGGTCACTTCGGCGCCACCATCCGCGCGGTGCTTGACGGCACGGGGTTGCCCGAGCGCGCGGACGACAGCATCCGGCCCGAGCCGCCGCGGCGCACCGCCGCCGAGTGGTGGGACCAATTGGAGCGCGACCGTGCGGCGCTGTTCGAGCGGGTCGAGCGAGCGACCGGTGATGAGCACCTCGATGTCACCTGGCAGCATCCGTTCTTCGGCGAACTGAACTGGCGCGAGTGGCTGCTGTTCCTGCGGATCCACGACCTTGACCATTCACGCCAGCTCCAGGCGATCGCCGCGGCGAGCGCGTAGCCTGCCAGGTTCCGCGTCACGCGACCGCGGGGACAGCGCGTGCGTCGCCCGTATCTTTGGGTATGTCTTAACAAAATGCTCAGGTTTCGCGCCCGTCGTTCTGCTACCCTGGATGGAAGATGCGCATACATTGCGCCATTTCATCTTGGGAACGTGCCGATGACCACGAAGAACGACGACTTGCGTCCGCACGCCGGTGACCCGCCGCCCGAGCCGGTGGATGCCCGCGACTCCTTGACTCCGCCCCTTGACACGCCACGGGATGAGTCTCATCCGGAGCTGATGACCGCCGCCCCGGTCGAGGACGATGAACAAGCGGACGAGTACGATGACTATGAGCCGGACGACCGGTCGGTCGTGCGTATTCCGCGTGGGCTGTTCATCGCGGTGTCAGCGCTGGCCGCCCTGCTGATCATTGGTTTGGCCGCCTCGACGGTGGTGCTCGCCCGCCGCGACCGCAGCGGCGCCGACGCTGTGGTCGCCAGGGTCGATGGTGAGCCGATTCGCCGTGCCGAATACGACCGCGCCGCCGCGGGGCAGGGCGGGGAAATTCTCGACGGCCTAATTACGGAGAAGTTGGTGTTTGCCGAGGCGAAGCGGCGCGGTGTCGCGGTCGATGATCAGAGGGTGGCCTCGCTGCTTGACGAGCAGCGCCAGAAGTTTGGCAGTGACGACGAGTATCAGGCGGCGCTCCAACAGGCAGGGCTGTCAGAAGACGACTTGAGCAAGCGGCTGCGCCTGACCGAGATGCTACGGCAGTTGGTGGCGGACAAGACCAGCGTGACCGACGAGGAGATATCCGGCGCGTATACCAGCGCCATGGATCGCTACCCCGGCCAGACGCTCGACCAAGCCCGCGCCCAGATCCGCGAGGAGTTGAGCCGCCAGAAGGCCAATACCGCTATCCCCACGCTCGTGGAGCAACTCAAGTCGAACGCGAAGATTGAGACAAACCTACCCACGGGGGATAGGTCATAGGTCACAGGGCAGAGGGGACGGGGCAGGGGCTGGACTCGGGAGGGGCGCGTGATTCGCGGCGGAAGGGCGCGAGGTCGATAGGGGGCCGGACGCGGAGGCCGATGTAGAGGCGCTGGCGCTTTGTTGAGCGCATGCAGGACCCGGACTGGCGGACTGTGCACGGCCCGCGTGGACTCGCCGCTCATTCGTTGGTGGTGCGTTCGCCTTCATTCTTGCCCTCGGGATCGCGCATCTCGATGACCTGGTTCATCTCCGCACCCAGAAGCAGGATGAAGGCCGAGCTGTACATGTAGAGCATGAGGATGACGACGCCGGTGAGCGCGCCGTAGATGTTGGCCGAGCGGTTGAAGATATTTAGGTAAAGCGAGAAGATCGCCGCGAACAGCAGCCACAGCAGCGTCGCGATCAGCGACCCCGCGCGGATCCAGCGGAAGCGCTGCTCGGTGCAGGGGGCGAAGTAGTAGATCAGGGCGAAGGCGGCCAGCACCGCCGCGCCCGCCACCGGCCAGCTCACCACCGCCCAGGCCCACTGGAACAACAGGCCAAGCCCCAGCCGCGCCGCCAGCCAGCCAGCCAGCGCCGAGCCACCCACGACCAGCAACAGCGCCCCAACCAGCAACGCCGCGACCGCCAGCGACAACAGCAGTGACAGCCCGTAGCGGGTCAGGAGCGGCCGGTCGTCATGGACGGCGTACATGGCGTTCATCGCGTCCATGATCGCGCGGAAGGCGCCGGAGACGGCCCATACCGCCACGACCAGCGACGCCAGCGCCCACAGCGTGAACAAACCGTTCGCCTGTGCCGCCGGCGCACTGGTGAGCTGCTCACGAATCCTTTCGGCCGCCGCTCCCGGCATGACCGCCGCGGTCAGACTGAGTAGCGCCTGGATCAGCCGCTCACCACCGGCCACATTCAGCAGCCACAGCAGCGCGATAAGCGAGGGGAACAGCGCGAACATCGCGCGAAAGGCGACGTTGCCGGCGAACGCGGGCAGCCGGTCCTTCTCCACCTGGTGCGCCGTGTGCCGCACGAACTCGCCCAGACCGAATCC
>JBBQJF010000322.1:0-6155 GCA_038325665.1 Dehalococcoidia bacterium
GGCAATATACCTGATAGGAGGAATGATATCCTACAGTGAAGATAACTCGACATTTTCAAACCTATTGACCGTAGTCGGTACTGTTGTGATGGTTAGCGGAATATACGAACTGCTATCGGAAGTTCGCCCAGCAACCAAGCCGTATGATCTGAGGTCACTTTTGACTGATGGACTTATTGCAATTGGCCTTTCTCTTCCTGTTACCTTAGTTCAGTTGCTAGCATAATTGCAAATGACGCATACCATATGAGGAGGGTAATGCGGTTCTCTCGATTCTTAGAGCCTAGTTGAAATTATTCGGGCGGTGCTAACCTCCGAAGGAGGATGTGAATCATCGCGGCGTAGATAAAGGCCTCCGCGACACCGGTATAGTACTCATAGTCCTTGCTCAGGCGGCGATAGCGCCCGAACCACCCGAAGGTGCGCTCGACGATCCAGCGGTGCGGAAGCAGTTCGAAACCGGGTTCGGTGTCGGTGCGCCGGACGATGTCCAGACACCATCCGTACTGCTGGTGCACCCAGTCCACCAGCTGGCCCGCATACCCGCCATCGGCCCAAATCCGTTCCAGCCGCGCCGTCAGGCGGTCGCGTTCGGCCAGCGCCAGCACAAGCTTCGCCCCGTCCCGGTCCTGGATGTCGGCGGCATGAACCACGACGCGCACAATCAGGCCCATGGTGTCGACCAGGATATGGCGCTTGCGCCCGGTGACCTTCTTGCCGGCGTCATAGCCACACCACCCCCCCCCGTTCCGTCGTCTTCACCGACTGGGAGTCGATGATGGCGACGGCGGGGTTCGGGTCACGGCCGGCCTGCGCGCGCAGACGCTGGCGCAAGGTGTCGGTGACGCTTTCCCAGGTGCCATCATCGAGCCATTTGCGGTGGTACCAGTACACGGAGCGGAAGTGGGGCAGGTCATGTGGGAGTGCCGCCCATTGGCAGCCGGTGCGCGTCACGTACAGGATCGCATCGATCACCTCGCGCAGGTTCAGCACCCGCGGTCGCCCCACCTGGCCTGCTTGGGGGCCGGGCGGCAACAGCGGTTCAATCAGCGCCCACTGGGCATCGGTCAGATCATGGGGATACGTCCGTCGTGTGCTCATTCCCCTGGCCTACTGCGGTTGACGATAATTTCAACTGGGCTCTCAGGCACCGGCCTCTCAAATGCTCGAAGCCCCACATAAACGTCGCGCGGCAGACCTACCCCCCAACCCCCTCTCCACGTCGCGCGTGTCAGGCCTCAAGGCGTCCCGACACGGTCGAGGAGCGCGCTCGAGGGCGGGGACCCGACCTCGGTCGAGGGGAGGCCCGCGGAGGGCAGGGGGGAAGTCTGTCCTGTAAGGGAAGGGAGAGTCGATGCCGGCTGTGCGGGTCGCACGTCGGCTGGCACGTTCCTCGGATCCGATGAAGCGATCTTGCCTAACTTGCTGCCTATGGTGCCGTTCGCTCGTTCCCCTCACGGGGAAGGGCGCCGGGGGGTTAGCAAATCCCCGCTAGAGGAGCCGTTTTCACGAAAGGACAACGAAACGACGATGGAACGAACGCTGGTGTTGGTCAAGCCGGATGCGATGCAGCGCGCCCTGGCAGGTGAGATTGTCACGCGCCTCGAGCGACGGGGCCTGCGAATTGTCGGGCTCAAGCTGATGCAGGTGCCGCGCGAGCTGGCCGAACGCCACTACGGTGAGCATCAGGGCAAAGGCTTCTACGAGGGTTTGATTGACTACATCACGTCCAGCCCAATCATCGCCGCCGTGTTCGAGGGCACGAACGCGATTGAGGCGGCGCGTCAGACGATGGGCAAGACCAACCCTCTGCAAGCGGCTCCGGGCACGATCCGCGGCGACCTCGGCCTCGAAACCGGCCGCAATCTCGTCCACGGCTCCGACTCACCCGACTCCGCCGCTCGCGAGATCGGCCTCTTCTTCGGCGAGGGGGAGGTCACGGGTTCCACGCGCGACGTGGACCGCTGGGTGTTCGAGTAAGGGCTAGCCGAACCGCACCAACGGCGCCTGCCGGCTCCACAATTCGTCGAGCCGGTAAAAGGCGCGCGCCTCGGCGGTGAACAGATGGACCACGACATCGCTGAAATCGAGCAGCACCCATCCTGAATCGGGGGTTCCCTCGCGTTTCCGCAGGCGGGCGCCCTCGATGCCGAGGTCGCGGTCCAGCGTGTCGATTACGGCGCGCATCTGGCGCTCGTTATCGGCGGTGCCGATCACGAAGTAATCCGTGAATCCAGCGACCTTGCTGACATCCAGCAACGCGATATCTTCGATTTGCCGCTCGCTCAGTTCGTCCACGATCCGCTGCGCCAGGTCATTCGGTTCGTCAGTACGCACGTCTGTCATGGCGATAGTGTAGCAGGAATCGGCAACGAGTCGCGCTCGGCGCGAGTGGCCGCGACGTGTTTCCTGTCTCATATGCCGGCCTTCGCACATGACTGCTTGTCCCCCCGACGCCAGCGATCTTCCCATCCGCTTGTCGCCCCCCGTGCCCTCTCGCGCACGGCCTGCCCGTGTGCCGACCGCGAACGCCGCGCACCAACAACGGCGGCGTCGAGCGCGCCGCGAACCATACGGCGCAGACTCCTTGGCAACATACTGTTCGGTTTCGTTCAGCGCACCCGCCGCACGACCGATAACCGTGGGTGCGAGGTCCGCGCTGCTGGGACACCGGCGTCCGAGGGATCCGCCGATGGAGGGCTTCGGATGAGCATTCGGAACAAGCTGGTGCTGTACTTTCTCGCGATCGCGATGCTGGCGCCGGTGTCGGGTGGGGCCGCGCTCGCGCGGATTCGGGACATCGACCGTCGTGTACAGAATCTCAGCGACGCCGCCATCCCCCGCACCCAGCAGGTGCACGAACTGGCCGCCGTTCAGCGCGACCAGCAATCGGCCGCGCTGATGTACATCGTCAGCGGACAGTCTGCCGACAACCGGCGCTATCTCGCGCTCACCCCGGAGTTCGAGCGCCAACTCGCGGAGCTAGACGTATCAAGTGCGGCCGGGGGCGCCAGGGGCACGCGGCAGGCGGTCGCCGGCGCGCGCTCGACGTTTACCGGCTCCGGCGCACAACTGGTCATGGCGCGCCAAACCCGCGACCTCAACCTGATCAATCTGCGGGCGCGACACGACGACATCGTGACGGAACTGAACGCGATCCGCGCCCGGTTCATGCCAAGCGGGCAGAGTGGCACGGATGCCTCGGGCGTGCCCACCGCCCTGCGCTACCAGATCAATGACCTCCTGCTGGGCACCGAGGGCATGTTGCATATGGTCGCGTACGAGCAGTCCACCGCCTCCGGGTACAGCATCACTCCGGATGACACACTGCGCCGGCAATTCGATAGCGCTGGCAATGCCTTCAACGGCTGGCTCCAGATCGCCCACGCCGCCGCTGGCGCCGGCGATCGGGTGGTTCTCGAGCGGGTGCAGACCAAGTACGGCGACTTCGAGGCCAGCGGTCGCGCGATGATGGCCGCGGCTGACATGAGCGCGAAGTCCCTGGCCTCATTTGTTGCGACCAGCAGCGAGGTACAAGAAGCCCTTGCCGGCTACGTCGCGTTCGAATCAGGGGAGTTGACCGCGGTGCGCACGGACTCCAAGAACGCCGTCAATGGCGCGCGCCACGCGATCATCATCGTCACGCTCGCCAACTTTCTCCTCGCCGGCTGTCTCGGCGTGTGGTTCGCCGGCGCCATCACGCGACCAATCCGTCAACTGCGTGACATCGCCGATCGTGTGTCGCGGGGCGATGTCGAGGACGTGGAGATCGCCGTCACATCGAACGACGAGATCGCGGATCTGGCCGAGGCGTTCCGCCGCATGGTCGTGAGCGTCCGCTTCCTACAGCTAACCGCCAAAGATGAGACTGACCACGGCGACGACGCGTTCGACTTCACCAGCGTGGCGGTGTCTTGAGACGCGGGGCGCTGGCGTCAGTCAGCGCCCCGCCCGATACGCCGGGGGAGCGTTGGCCCATCCGAGCGTCGGGCCGCTTACGCGGCCCGACATCTGCCGCGGCGCGATGTGCGCCACGAACGACATCCAATCGGAACCCTCGTCGCGGCCACACGCGAGTGCGAAGTCAGAGCAGCCATTCGGTTCAGCGCGGAGTTGTCCGCCGGGACGAGAGATGGGCCGGGGGCAACCCGCTGGGTCGCCCTCGGTCGCGCGATAATCGAACAACCCGTCTGACCCTGCACTAGGTGCGCTCACTACCACCGCCGCGGATTGTCCGGGATGAATCAGTCCGGCAAAATCAGCACTTGCCCGACCAAGACCAGATCGGGATCCTCGACGGCATCGCGGTTGAGTGCAAAGATGTCGGCCCAGCGGCTCGGATCGCCGAGTTCACGTTGTGCGATCGTCTCAAGCGTGTCATCTTCTTGAACGACATAGAGTCGCCGAGCGGGTACTGTCACGGGTCGCTGGGCCGGCGGCGACGCCGGTCGCTGCGCTGGCGGCTGCACGGACGTGGACGTTGCCGGTGGTTCGGACGTCACCGTCGCGGGTGGCTGCTCTGTTGTCACCGTTGCTGGTGGCGCCATCGGCGTCTCAGTCGTGCTGGGCGCCAGCGTCTCGGCCGGGGTCGGTGTTAGCGTCGCGGGCAGCGGGGTGGGCGTTGGGGTCGGAGTGGGAGTGGGCGTCGGGGTCGGGGTGGGCGTCGGAGTGGGAGTGGGAGTGGGCGTCGGAGTGGGAGTGGGCGTCGGAGTGGGAGTGGGCGTGGGGGTGAGGGTCGGGGTCGGCGTTTGGGTGACCGTGAGCGCCGGCGTGACCGACGCCGTGGACGGCTGAGCAATGGGCGATGCCTGCGGCGGCGCCGTGAACTCGCGGTCCGGGAAGACCACGATGCCGGCGCGGACCGCCTGGAACCCGATTGGCGTGGCGGTGGGCGTCGGGGTCGGCGTCGGGGTCGGCGTCGGTGTCGGCGTCGGTGTCGGCGTGGGGGTAGGAGATGGCGTGGGACTCGGTGATGGGGTAGGAGTAGGCGCCGCCGGCGGCGCTGCCGCGCAATTCGCGGCAACCACGGTGTTGCTATCCATCGTCACGGCGGCATTGCGCGCCAAGGCTCGACCGGACACGCTTGCACCGGTATTCAGGGTGATGCTGGTGAGCGCGAGGATATTTCCGATGAACGCCGTCGTCGTACCCAGCGTCGCGGAGCTGCCGACCTGCCAAAATGCATTACAGAGTTGAGGAGCGCCGTTGATCACGGACACGGAGGAGTTACTCGCGGTCGTGAGTGTACTTCCTATCTGGAAGATGAAGACCGCTGCTGATCGAGCACTTATCGCTCCGTTCGTACGTATGCGCGTCAATCCCAACCTTGTTGACATATTGAGATCGTTGCTTTATCGTTTCGGAAGTTTGAGGCTGCCGCGTCTTAAGGCGTCAAACAGCCGGCACATGGTTGTCAGACGTCTGTTGTGCAGCGGCATCGCGGTCCACGGACGAGATGTCACGAGGCAATGGACAAACATGCGGGCAAGCATTAAAAAATCTCTCGACGCATGGTCTTGCTCCTAATACACCACGGCAGTGGCGCTTGGGCAAGGCGCCTTACCCGATCAGATCGCGTATTCCGGCCGGTATCGGCGCAGGGACGCGGATTTGGATGTGAACCGAGCGTCCGTGGCCCCAACGTGAACGCGTGTGCTCTCGCGCAACCGTTCACGCTTGCATGATGAAAACCGTGCGGTCAGGCGTCATATCCACGGGTTAATGTTTTCGGCGCAGATGTAACCGCCTCGCAATCATTTTGCGATGAGATGTGCCGATAACTGTTGTATGGGGCATATCAGTCCCACGACAGCCACTGGAGAAGGGCGGTTCTCATGCGTTTACTAACCTCCCTCGCTGCTGCCGCGCTGGTGGCGCTGACCGCCTCCGCTGCTCCGCACTCCGTCTCGACCGCCAACGCCGCCGCGCCGTGCGCCGTCGATGCGTCATACGAATCGCCCGACGGCGAGGAGCAGGCGGCGATCGATGGCATCAATGCTACCCGCGCTAAGAATGGCCTCACGGCGCTCAGCTTCTCGCCAACGCTCAACCGGGCGGCGAAGTGGAAGGCATCGGACATGGCCGCCGGAGCGCCGATGGCGCACGACGATAGTTTCCGAAGCTGGCACCAGCGTCTCGCCGACTGCGGCGTGGAC
>JBBQJF010000323.1:0-6133 GCA_038325665.1 Dehalococcoidia bacterium
GGGCAAGATGGTGATCCGGGTGCAGGCGCCGCCCGGTGGCGGTATCGCGAAGTAAGACGGTTGGACACGGCAATCACTGTCGCGGGCCGGAGCATCTATCCGGCCCGCGACAGTGATTGCCGGGCGTGTGGTCCGCCACACGGCCGGCGCCGAGCGGACGCGCCCCGAGGTTTGAATATCCCGACCGGCTCCCGTGTGCGCGGCGCGGTCCGCGATGCGACCGAGCGCCGCGTGATCCGGCGCCCCCCCCCGGCTGCTGGCCTGTTCGGGACGGTAGCGCCGGACGCCTCACCCGCCAAGCCCCGTGATCCACTCCAGCACGCCGGGGATGATCGTCGCGAGCACGCGTCGGTTGAGCACAAGCCCCCAGTGGGATGCGCCGTCCGCGGTCAGATGTGTTGCCGGCAGCGACAAGTCATCGTAACGCTGTCGCGGCCACTGGCGATCGGCGGCGCCGGTGACGATCATCAGCGGACATGGCAGCGACTCGATCACGATCCCGGCTTTGCGCTGATCGCGGGCGAGGCGTGACTCGCGCCCGAGCGAGCCGAGCGCGATCAGCCGTTCCTCGCGGTCGAGGTCGGGCATGGCGCGTTGTGCGTCCGGGTCGCGGCTGGTGATCCCGTATTCCTCGGGGCCGAATTCACCGACGCGTAACAGAACCGCGCTGTCGATTGCACGCGCGGGTGTGCTGGGCGCCAGTCCGACGCACGCGTGGAAGCCGCCGTCCACGGCCGCCAGCATCGCCACCAATCCGCCCATGCTCCACCCCAGAGCCACCGGCGGGCGGCCGAGCCGCACCGCGAGGCGCCGCACCTCGGCCGCGTACTCCGGCATGCCCGTGTGCGATAAATCAGTCGCGCCGTCCTGGCCGTGCCCCCGCAGGTCGATCGCGAACGATGCCCAGCCCCGCGCGGCCAGCTCACGCTGCCAGAATGTCCAGATCGCGGCCGAATTCGCCGCGCCGTGCACCAAGATCACCGGCGGACGGATGGTCGGCGTGTCAGGCAGCACGGTGGTGACAGTGATCGCCACGCTCAGTCCTTAGACTTGGCGGCCATATACCCGAGGGGTTCCATCACCCCCGACCGCCGCCGCGTGCAACGTCAGAAGACCGATTCGGTTGACTGTCCGGGCGCGGCCGGGGAAGCGGACTCGCGGTTGGATTCACCCTTCTACCCTCACACTGGGCCGGCAACCAGCGCTTCTTGCCGCGCGTACGCGATCAGGTCGTCGATTGTGACCATCGGCAGTTCATGCTCGACCGCGAACAGCTCCAACTCGGGCAACCGCGCCATCTCACCTCCGGCCGCGGCCACTTCACAGCACAGCGCGACGGGGGGACGGCCCGCCCACCGAGCCAGCGCGACCGCCGCCTCGGTGTGACCGGCGCGGGCGGCAAGTCCGCCAGCATGGGCGGCCAGCGGAAAGACGTGGCCCGGGCGCACGAACGATGCCGGCGTGGCGTGCGGCGCCGCCAGCAGACGGATGGTGTGCGCGCGCTCGCTCGCGGGGATACCGGTCGTCGTGCCCTCGGCTGCATCGACCGGGACCATGAACGCGGTGCCGTGATGATCGCCATCCCCGGGTATCCGACTAATGCCCATCCGCGCCAGCAGGTCCGCGCCGGCCGGAACGCATAGCAGGCCGCGGACGTGAGTCATAAAGAAATTGATGTCGGCCGCCGTGACGCGGTCGGCGGCCATGATCACGTCACCCTCACCCTCACGCGCCGGATCCCACACGACTACCTTGCCACCGGTCGCGATGGTCGCGATCGCTTTCTCAACGGCTTCTTGCCCGTGGGAGAGTCCCGACCATGCCAGCGCCGGCGGCGGCGGATGCCCAAACCGCGCCCGGTACTTCGGCATCACGTCGGTTTCGATGTTGACCTCGTCACCCTCGCGGAGGGCATCAAGGGTCGTGCGCCGCCGGGTCTCGGGAATGAGGGCGACCGAGAAGGCGCCCTTGTTGACCTCGACCACAGTGAGACTGACGCCGTCAACCGCGACTGACCCCTTCTGAACGACATCCTGGATCACCCGCTTGTTGGGGCGAAACCAGACGTAGTCAATCCCGCCCACGCGCCGGCGTGACATCACGCGCGCCGTGCCGTCGACGTGGCCTTGCACCAAGTGGCCGTCCAGCGGATCGCCCGCGCGCAGGGGCAGCTCAAGATTGATCCGCGCGCCGCTCTCAATCCAACGCGGCGCCGTCCGTGTCTCTGTCTCCGCGCCGACAAGCAGACTGAACGTGTCGCCGTCCACCGCGACAACGGTAAGGTTCACGCCGGCGATCGCGATCGAACCCGAGGGCCGCGAGGCGAGTGCGGTTGCCGGCGCGCGCACCACCAGAAGGATGCCCTCCTCCGT
Organism: Dehalococcoidia bacterium; assembly: GCA_038325665.1. Classification (GTDB taxonomy): domain Bacteria; phylum Chloroflexota; class Dehalococcoidia; order CAUJGQ01; family CAUJGQ01; genus CAUJGQ01. Next base: position 2,373 of record JBBQJF010000323.1, read on the forward strand.
ACGGTGCGCCGTCTGTACCGTGCCGATATCCGAGATCAAACCGCTGTACATAAGGCTGCCTCCTCAACGCAGTACGCCTGCCTGAGTCGGGAGCCGGGAAGAAGGCCCCTCCGTGGTGGAGAGGGGAGAAGCCAGCCGGGAGGCGGCTCGTCATTCGTTCCCTTGCGGCCTGTTACCGTTGGTCCCGGAGTTTCACCGGGTCAGCCTCCCGTGGTGGGAGGGTCGCGGACTATCACCGCCCGTGAGGAGTTTCACCTCGCCCCGCAATCTAACCCCAGAGTACGGGTCGAACCGTATGGCGTCAAGCCAAACTCGGCGCGAACTCACCACGCTCGGGTGACGCTCGGGCGCGCGGAAACTTAGTTCGCGTTTGGTCTGTGCGTCTCCTATTGAGCCGTGCTGTTCGAGGCAATCCTCCGGCCTCGTCGAACAGCCTAAAATGGGGAGCGCCCGCGGGTGAACACGTCGACGCCGAACCCACGGATCACGGTCCACACGGTACGGGGCAGATCGGTGGTCGGCGGGCCGCGAATAACCTGTCTGACGGATGGCGGCGCGTCTCCCGGCTGGTAACTTCGGTCGAGTGGCGCAATTGTTGCATGGGGTTCAGGCAAAGCCGCGAATTGGTAGGAGTTCGCATCGGCCCCTCTCGGGTTCGACAGGAGTGAGGCAATGTCCGGTAAACTACCCATTGATCGTGCGCGAGCGCGCAAACTCTCCGCGCGACCGTATGAGGAACACAAGCAAACCTTCGCCGAAGACCAAGTGAAACGTATCGATGAAGCGGGAGCAACCGCCATACCATCGGATCCGGCGAGTGGTGAGCGAGACGAGGAACGCAACGATGCGTGAGCTAATCCGCCGCTTAGCGGAAATGGAGCCGAGTGATCTGCCCGTCGTCAGCGTGTACCTCGATATGCGGCCCCAGGCGACGGGCGAGAGTCCCGGGCGACGATCGGGCGAAATTTTGCTCAAGGATCGCCTGCGCGAGCTTGAAAAGACGTTTCTGCCGCGGGGCGGGCCGCTCGACTCCTTCCGGGCTGATGCCGCCCGTATCGAGCAATACCTAGAAAATGAGTACGCGCCCGCGGCCGCGGGGCTTGCCATCTTCGCGTGTGCTGGCCGGACGCTCTTCGAAACCGTCGAGGCCGGCGCACCGTTCCACAATCAGGTTTCGGCCGGACCCGTCCCGGAGTTGTTCCAATTGGCTCGTCTTCTCGACGAACAGGAAACCGCTATGGTCGCGTTGGTGGACTCGAATACGGCCCGTCTGTTCGTGACGCGCACGGGCGCGCTGGAAGAGCGGGGCGGACCAGACGAGGATTCGGTCAGCTTCCAGAAGCGCTCGATGGGTGGCTGGTCGCAGGCGCGTTATCAGCGGCACATCGAGAAGCATCGAACCGACTTCGCTGGCGGGGTGGCGATCGCCATCGAGGAACTGATACAGGCCGAGGGCGCGGTGCGACTGATCCTCGCGGGGGACGAGGTCGCCATCACCCCGTTGCGCGCTGCGCTTACGCCACGGCCGGCGGCACGGATAACCGATGTGTTGCGGATCCATATTCGTACTCCGCGTGTCGAGGTGCTGCATGAAATCGCACCGGTGCTCGCTCAAGCAGAGGCGTACGACGCGCACTCGACCGTGGAGCGGCTCATCGACGCGGTTCGCTCCGATGGTCTCGGTGTCGTGGGATTGGAGCGCACGCGCGCCGCACTCGCACAGGGTCAGGTTGATGAGTTGGTGCTCGACCCGGAGGCGCCCGTCGATGAGGTGACGCGCAACACATTGGTGCGTCAGGCTGCCCTAACCGGCGCCACCGTGGAAGTGGTGCAGGGTCATTCCGAGCTACTCCAACTCGGCGGAGTGGGTGCCTTGCTGCGTTACCGCCTTACGGAGCGTGACCAGGTGACCGCGGAATAAGAGATAAGCATGCCATGGAGGGCCGGTACAGATCCCCCGAAGTCAGGCTGGCGCCGCGGTCTGCTCGGAGATTTGCCCGCTATCTTCCCCTTCATGTGTGCAGGTCGCGCGGTCCCCCTTCCATCGGTGCGTTGCGCCCTGCTCAGTCGCGCCGTTGAGTGCGAAGCAGGAGCCAGCCGATAGACGCGGTGAGCACCGAGGCGGTGAGAATGCCGATCTTTGCCACGTCGAGCAGTGGGCCGTCACCGAAGGCGAGTGACGCGATGAAAAGTGACATCGTGAAGCCGATGCCTGCAAGCCACCCGGCGCCATGGATTTGCCGCCATGTCACACCCTCTGGCTTCGCGGCGATGCCCGTGTAGACCGCCAGCCACGCCGCCGCCGTTACCCCGAGCGGCTTGCCGATTACCAGACCGAGCAACACGCCGAGCGCGACCGATTCAGACAGCATGCCGCCCACGTTCCCGCCGAGATCGACTCCCGCGTTGGCGAGAGCAAAGATCGGCAGAATGACGAAGGCGACCCAGGGGTGAAGTGAGTGCTCCAACTGCTGCATTGGCGTCTCGACATGGTTGATGGCGTCCTCGAGCGCCTGCATCGTGGCGTGCTGTTCGTCGTTGGTGCTCGCCTTGCCATCGTGCCGGCTTACCTGGTTAAACGCGGCTAAGAGACTGTTGCCACGCGCGACGAAGGCGTCAGCGTCGATCACCGAACGCGAGGGAATGGTCATGGCGATGAGGATCCCGGCGACTGTGGCGTGGACACCAGATGCCAGGAATGCCGCCCACACGCCGCCGCCCAAAAGCGCGTAGACGAGCGTGCGTCGCACCCCGAGCCGGTTGGCGGCCACGAGTACGGCGAGCAGGCCGAAGCCCCAAGCAAGCGCCGCCCAATCGATGGCCGCGGTGTAGAAGAATGCGATGACGAGCACCGCGCCCATGTCGTCCACAATCGCCAGGGCGGTGAGGAATATCTTCAGCGGCGCCGGAGCCCGCGATCCGAGCAGCGCGAGTACCCCTAATGAGAAGGCGATGTCGGTCGCCATCGGGATACCCCAGCCTGATAGCGCCTCCCCCTCACGGTTGACCGCGACATAAAGCAGGGCCGGCACCACCATGCCGCCGATGGCCGCGGCAATAGGCAAGGCGGCACGCCGGAGCGAGGCAAGCTCACCGATAAGCACCTCGCGCTTGATCTCCAGGCCCACGACGAAGAAGAACACCGCCATTAGCCCGTCATTGATCCAATGTAGCAGCGTCTCGCTGATCACCAGGTCCCCACCGCCAACCGTCACGTATGTGCCCCAGAGCCGGTCGTAGCCGCCGCTCCACGGTGAATTTGCCCAGACCAGGGCGATGAGTGTACACACGCCGAGGAGAATGCCGCCGGCGGCGGAGAGCTGGGCAAAGGCACGGAAGGGACGTAGAACCACACCGATGGGTGGCTCCCAGAGAGTACCGGTGACGTCGCTGAGGCGCTGAACACCGACAGGCTCGTCGTCGGCACGCCGCTTGGCGGATCGGCGCATGGCTACCTCCCGGGAGCCGAGACGCGGCGTCCAGGTCGCTCCAACTCACCATGACACTGGACCAACAGACAACTTGTCATCGCGCGATGCCCCCCACTGCCTCGACCACTGGGCACATTGCATGCAGTATACACATCGCCTACATGATGAAGCCTCGGAGTTGTCCCGTACGCCAGGGCCAACGCACGTTGTTCGGATAATCCACAAGGCGTGTACGCTGGGACCATCCAATACTGGTGATAGGAGGTACCCCCATGGCGAGTCCGACGAGTCCGTCGCTGTTAGAGCATTTCGCGGCCTTGACCGACCCGC
>JBBQJF010000324.1:0-6116 GCA_038325665.1 Dehalococcoidia bacterium
TTCAACTTTTTCTTTGTACCGCCGCGCTACCACTTTACGGTCGCCGGACCGGCGAACGTGCTGGAACTCGCCGTCTTTCTCGGTGTGGCCGCGGTCCGCGTCAACGGCGGGCGCACTCGGGACCCGTGCGGCGCGCGTGGCGCCGCGGTGGGACCGCGCCCGGTCGTGAGATACACACGGCTGAGCGGCCCTTGGCCGGGTGCGCCCGTTGCTTCGCATACTGACTGCCGGGCCGGACGGGATTTTTCAGCAAGCTGGTATGTTTTTAACACGGGAGACGCCAACCCTCGTGACCCCGCGAGACCGCGGCGGCCACCGCGCAACAGCAGACCCCGGCCCCACGCGCTCACCCGAGCGAGGCGTACACCGCATCGACGAGGGCGAGGTTGCGTGGGTCACGCCACGACCGGCCGGCGCGGTTACAGACGAAGCCGAAGCCGTCGATGTCCATCCTCAGATGGGCTGTCCACAGACGAGTCTACCTGTTGTAAACCTCCCGCGGCGGTGGAACGGCGTCCCACTTGGCCTCACCCGTGTCGAGGCTCGGGCAAGCGGCTACCGGGTCTCGTACCAGCCTGGGCGCGTATGATACGCCTATGCGTGAGATACTTCGTATCGATAGCCAGTTCTTCCGGGCAGCGGCCACCAGCGAGGCGTTGCGGGGTGGCGGGATGGCGCTGGCAGCGATGGGAACGCTCACCGCCCTCCTCGTGCCGGTGCGCTCCGCCTTCGGCCCCCTGAATATCGGGCTGCTCTATCTGTTGTTGGTCGTGGCCCTCGCGGCGCGCTGGGGCTGGGCCGTCGGTCTCTTCACCTCGGTGGCGGCGAATCTCGCCTTCAACTTTTTCTTTGTACCGCCGCGCTACCACTTTACGGTCGCCGGACCGGCGAACGTGCTGGAACTCGCCGTCTTTCTCGGTGTGGCCGCGGTCACGAGCGCGCTGCTCGGCCGTGCGCGCGCCGGCGAGGCCGCCGCGCGTCGTCGCGCGCAGGAGACGGCGATCCTCTATGAGCTCTCACGCCTCATCATCACGGCGCCTTGCGCCACCGCGATACTCGGCACGATCTGTGAACGCGTGCACGAGACATTCGCTCCCGATGCCTGTGCGGTGCTCCTGCCCCGGGATGGGCAGCTTGCCCTGGTGGCCGCTCGCGGCGAGGCCGCCTCGCGCACGCGGACAGCCTACGAGCGGCGCGCGGCGGATGAGGCGATGGCGACGGGAACGTCGGTCATACTCGGCGCCCTCGGGCGCCGACGTCCGCGCGTGGTCGGACTACGTGACCGCAACGCGCCGGTGATCTACATCCCGCTGCGCGTGGGTGAGCACACCGTCGGGATTCTGGAGGTGGTCGGTGCATTACGGACGCGGGTCGTCACCGAGGACGAGTTGCGGCTCCTAGGCGCGTTCGCCGATATCGCCGCGCTGGCGACCGACCGCGAGCGCTTGCTGCATCAGGCGGCCGATGCGGCGGCTCTCAAAGATGCCGACGGGCTGAAATCGGCGCTCCTGGCGGCCGTGTCCCACGACCTGCGCACGCCACTCGCCTCAATCAAGAGTTCGGTCTCCGGTCTGCTCGACCCCGGGGTTGTCTGGGACGCGGTGACGCGGCGCGAGTTGCTCAGCGCGGTGGATGAGGAAACGGACCGACTGAGCCGCGTGGTCACCGATCTGCTCGACCTCTCACGCATCGAGGGAGGGGCGCTGCGGCCGCGGACAGACTGGTACGACGTGCAGGAGCTGCTCGAAACCACCATCGCCGGACTTACCCGCACCACCACGCGGCATCATCTGGTGCTTGATGTGGCGGAAGGCACGGGTGCGGCTCCGTTCGACTACGTGCTGGTCGGTCAGGTGGTGACGAACCTCGTCGAGAACGCCGCCAAGTTCGCGCCCGTGGGGACAGAGATCCGCGTCACGGCGCACCGGCTGCCAACCTTTCTCGAACTCAGCGTGCGCGATCACGGGCCGGGCGTGCCGGCGGAGGAGCGCGAGCACATCTTCGAGAAGTTTTACCGCGTGCATCGTACCGAACACCGAACGACGGGCACCGGTCTGGGACTGGCGATCAGCAAGGGCGTGGTCGAGGCGCACGGTGGCAACATCCGGGTTGAGGACGCGTCGGATGGCGGCGCCCGCTTCGTCGTCACACTACCGGTCGTTGAGGCAGCGGCTGCCGAGCGCCCGTATGGTGGCCGCCAGGATCACCCCGTGCAAGGGGAGGTACCGGTGCGATGAGCGGTGCACGCGTGCTGGTGGTGGACGATGAGCCGCGGCTCCTGCGGTCGCTGCGCGCCATCCTCACCGGCCATGGCTACGACGTGGTGACAGCATCGAGCGGCGAGGTGGCGCTGGCCGAGGTGGCCCGCCGCCTTCCCGATGTGATCCTGCTCGACCTGATGCTACCTGGCATCGACGGATTGGAGGTCTGCCGTCGCGTGCGGGAGCGCTCGGGAGCGCCGATCATCGTGCTCTCCGCCCAGGGTGAGGAGCGAACGAAAGTCGCGGCATTGGACCTTGGCGCGGATGATTACCTGACCAAGCCCTTCGGCGCGGCGGAGCTTCTGGCGCGGCTGCGCGTGGCCCTGCGGCACGCGTCCGGCACGCGCGGGGCGCCGGTGGTCGAGGTCGACGCGCTGCGCATTGACTTCGAACGGCGGCACGTCACCATGAGTGGACGCGAGGTCCCGCTCACGCCGAAAGAGTTTGATGTGCTCAAATACCTGGTTGGCAACGCCGGACGGGTGCTGACGCACACGATGATCCTGCGTGCCGTCTGGGGGTCGGAGTACGCCACCGAGACACAGTACCTGCGAAACGTGGTGCTCGCCCTACGGCGCAAGTTGGAACCAGACCCGGCCCGGCCGCGGCTCATCCTCACGGAGCCGGGTATCGGCTACCGGCTGCGTACCGCCTCCGACGACGAGGACCACTAACCACGGTACCGCGGCCGGCACGCATTTCTTACACGCTCCTTATGGTTTTGCCCCGAGCGATGACACCGCCGTTATGGGCGCGCGATTAGCCTAACCGTGTCGGTGGCGCGGGCCAGCGCATGGCGAGGAGCGGGTTGCATGGACGGGCGGTATCTGCTGCTCCCGTACGATGGGAGCCCGGTCGCCAAGGTCATGCTCGCGCGGGTGGTCCAGGCTGCCCGCCAGCGGACGGGACTCTATGACGGCGTGCTCGTGGCCACCGTCGGGGTCGACCGCGACGTGCTTGATGCGGCCTTGGCGGACGCGCGGGTACGCGCGGGCCGCGAGGTGCCGGTTGCGGCACACTTCTTGGACCCGTGCGACCCGCTCGGGTCGTTACACACCTTGGTCGCGGCGCTGCCCGATGCCACCCTGACGGCGCCGCTGGGGGCGGCTCGCCGCATACCCTGGTACGCGGTCGGACCCGCGCCATGGTATACCGAGGCCTGCCGCATGGAAGGGTTGCCCTATAAGCTGATGCTTTTCTTCCTCAATCCGCGCGACGTGGCAAAGGTGGCGAGGCCGCGCCCCACCCGAGGCCGACTGGCCCGCGGCGTCATCGCCGTGCTGCGCCTGGCTGCGCATCGACGCCCCGATCGATGCCTGCCGGTGGCCCATCGCGAGATGCCGGTTGGCGGCGGGAACGAGGTGTGAGCATGGCCGAGCACGACGAGCAGCCGCCCGAGGCGCCGCACCTCCACCCCCGGCGGATCGCGCCGCCACATCGACCGGAGGGTCCCGAGCCGCCGGGGCAGCGGGCACTCCCCCCGCTCCAGCGTCGGGATGCGGCGCTACCAGCACATCGAGGCGAGGGCGTCGCGGCGCCGACCGAACGACGGTCCCCACGGATGCCACATGAGGTCGTCCAAGGCAAACAGACGAAGTCGCGGTACATCCGGGTGCTGACCACCGCGCCGCGGCGCGGCTTTCGCCGCCGGCGTGGGGGGATCCTGGAGGCGACGGAGCAGGTGTCGCGGCCGCAATCCGGGCGTGCCGCGCTGGTCGGCCGCATCAAGGCCGCCCTGGTGGGCGCACCACTGAGTACCGCCCGCCTCGCGCACGAGCGCCTCTCCAAAACCAAGGCGCTCGCCGTGTTCTCCTCCGATGCCCTCTCCTCCTCCGCCTACGCCACCGAGGAGATCTTGATCGTCCTGGCGCTGGCCGGCACCGGCCACCTCGGCCTGTCGGTGCCCATCGCCATCGCCATTGTCGCGCTGCTTGGCATCGTCAGCATCTCCTACCGCCAGACGATCTTCGCCTATCCAAACGGCGGCGGCGCCTATATCGTCGCCCGGGCCAACCTCGGCGAGACGCCGGGACTCGTTGCCGCCGGCTCATTGCTGGTCGACTATATTCTTACCGTCTCGGTGTCGGTGGCGGCCGGGGTGTCGGCGATCATCGCCGCGCTGCCCGCGCTGGCGAGCTGGCGCGTGGAGATGGGCGTCACGGCCATCATCATCGTTACGGTGCTCAACCTGCGGGGCGTGAGCGAGGCGGGCACCATTTTCGCCATCCCGACGTACGCCTTCATTCTCACCGGCGGTGCCGTGCTGGTCGTGGGCGCGATTCGGGTGGTCACCGGCACGGCCGACCCGGTCGTCTACCAGGACGCGGCGCATGGCGCGACCCAGGGACTGACGCTCTTCCTCATCCTGCGCGCCTTCTCCTCGGGGTGCGCGGCGCTCACCGGCGTCGAGGCGATCTCCAACGGCGTACCGGCCTTCAAGTCACCGGAGTCGAAGAACGCGGCCGCGACCCTCACCTGGATGGCGCTCATCCTTGGCACGCTCTTCATGGGTATCACGCTGCTGGCGCGCAAATTCGGCCTCCAGGAGGTGGAGGGACAGACGATCGTCGCCCAATTGGGGCGCGCCGTCTTCGGTGGCGAGAACGTCTTCTTCTACACCTGGCAGGCGGTGACGGCGCTCATCTTGCTGCTAGCCGCCAACACCTGCTACGCCGACTTTCCGCGCCTCGCCTCCCTCCTTGCCAAAGATAACTACATGCCCCGCCAGTTCACCTTCCGCGGCGACCGGCTCGCTTTCTCCAATGGCATCATCGTACTGGCGGTCGCCGCCGCGCTGATCCTCATCGGATTTGGCGGCGACGTGACCCGGCTCATCCCCCTATACGCCATCGGTGTGTTCACCTCCTTCACGCTCTCCCAATTGGGCATGGTCAAGCACTGGCTGGCGGGACGCGGCGCGGGCTGGCGACGGAGCCTCGTGATTAACGGCACCGGCGCGGCGGCGACGGCCGTGGTCGCGGCCGTGATCATCGTGACGAAGTTCACCCACGGCGCCTGGATGTCGATGCTGCTCGTGCTCATCCTGTTCCTGTTCTTCCGCGCCATCCATCGCCACTACGCCGGCGTCGATGCCGAGATGGCGTTGCCCGATCTGGACGAGCCGCTGCCGGTGGTCTCCCGCCCGCAAGTGGTGGTGGTGCCGGTGCGCTCGCTCAATAAGCCCGTCGTACAGGCGCTCGCCTACGCCCGCTCGATTGCCACCAACGTCACGGCCGTGCATATCACGGACGAACCGCGGGAGGCGGAGCGACTCCAGGAGCGCTGGGAGCGCTGGGCCGGGGACGTGCCCCTCGTCATCATCGAATCGCCCTACCGCTCGTTTACCCAGCCGCTCTTGAGCTACCTCGACATGATCGAGGAGGCGGATCCGGAGATGATGATGACGGTCGTCTTGACGGAGTTCGTGCCGCGGCACTGGTGGCAGTCGCTCCTGCACAATCAGGACGCCCTCCGCCTCAAGGCGGCGCTGTTCTTCCGCCCGGGCACCGTCGTCATCGATGTCCCGCAGCATCCTGCAGGCGCTCCACCACCGTCCCCGGCCGTGGTCGGTGGGGATGGGGTCAGCTAATGCCACCGACCGGAGATGACGCGGTGATCACGCCGCGTCGGCCGCGGGTGCTCATGACTGCCGCGGGAGGAAGCAGCCAACGTGGGATCGCCAGCAGTCCCGCGCCACCTGTCCCAATAAGGGAGCCAGCGTGATGCTCTTATGGGTGTCAAGCGGCTGGGGCAATCAGCGCCTTGAACACTTCACGGGCGATGTAGCGTTTGAGGCAGCGGATAATCTCGGACTTGGATTTGCCTTCGGTAGTACGGCGGTCGGCGTAGGCACGG
>JBBQJF010000325.1:0-6103 GCA_038325665.1 Dehalococcoidia bacterium
TGCCCGGCGGCGGGCGCGGCGCGGCCCGCACCTGGGAGATCGCCGAGGAGCAGGCAGCCAAGCACGGACAGACGGTCGAGCGGCGCAATTGGCGGTTGATGATGCCGATCTACATCGCCGAGACACGCGAGGAGGCGTACCGCGATGTGACGATGGGCGCGTATGACTTCCAGAAGGAATACTTTGACCGTACGCTCGGCCGCACGTTTCAGTACGATGGGCCGCCGGAGAAATTCGCGGAGGTGATGGCAACGTCCGGCGGCGCCCTGATCGGCACACCCGACGACGCGGTGGAGGGTATCAAGAAGCTGGCCGAGCTGAGCGGCGGTTTCGGCGGGCTGCTCGGCCTGGCGCACGAGTGGGCGCCGACACCGAAGATTCACCACTCCTACGAGCTGTTCGCCCGCTACGTGGCGCCGCATTTCCAAGGCTCGCTCGGCGGGCTGACCACGGCCCAGCGGTGGGCGGAAGAGAACCGCGACATGCTGAACGCCAACGAGGTCGGCGGGGTCGTTGCCGCGTTCAAGGCTCTGGACGCGCCGGTCCCCGAGGTCGTGTACGGGCAGAAAACCGAGGACAAGGGGCAATAGCGTGTGGTCGGATCAGCGATCGCGTTGTGGCGCGGAGGAGGGCGACCCACCGGGTCACCCTTACCCGAGACACCCAATACACATGAATGTAGGCGACCCAACGCACCCGAACCATCCCCTGTAGGGGCGACCCGCTGGGTCGCCCTGGTCCTGGCGGGTCGCCCTGCACCCATCCCCTCGTCACTCATACGAATTCACAGCCGGCCGCTCGGACCACAACGGGACAGATGACGTGGTATCACGCGCGAGGGCCGGCGCCCCCTATTGGAGGTGGATCATGGGCATGCTTGACGGCAAGGTAGCGGTCATCACCGGCGGCGCCAGCGGCATCGGCCGTGCCGGGGCGATCCGCTTCGCGGCGGAGGGAGCGCGGGTGGTGATCGCCGACATTCAGGAAGATGCGATGTCGCGGGTGGGCGAAGAGATCGGCGGCGATCGCTGGCTCGGTGTGCGCGCCGACATGACCGACGAGGCGCAGGTCGAGGCGATGGTCGGCCGGGCGGTGGAACGTTTTGGCCGTGTCGATATTGGCCTGTTCTGCGCCGGCACCGGCGGCGGCGGACCGGTCCACGAACTCGACAGCGCGGTGTTCGACCGGGTGATCAAGCTTAACGTGTACGGCGTGTTCTATTCGGTCAAGCACGTCGCCAAACAGATGGTTGACCAGGGCACGGGCGGATCGCTGATCGCGATCGCCAGCCTGAACGCGCGCCAAGTCGCGGAAGGCTTCACCGCCTACTGCACCAGCAAGGCGGCCGTGGCGATGATGATGCAGAACGCGGCGCTCGACCTGGGCCGCCACGGCATCCGCGCCAACTCGATCGGGCCAGGATTGGTGGAGACGCCGCTCTCGGCCCAGTTGTGGCAAAACGAGGCGATCCGAGACGCTTTCATCGCCGAGACGCCGATGGGCCGCTATTGCCAGCCGGAGGAGGTCGCCGATCTCGCACTCTATCTCGCGTCCGACGCCAGCAGCTTCATGACCGGCCAGACGCTGTACCTCGATGGCGGCCAGAGCTTGAAGAAGTACCCGGAGATGTTCGCGTTGCGTCGTGGATAGCACGGCGGGTCATGCCGGCGGGATCGCGGTCCGCCAGAGATCCGGCCGCCGGCCAGCAGCGTATAAAGAGCGGAACCCGCGAACGCAATGCGCCCGCGGGTTCCAGAGGAGGGGGAAGCAGGACGGTCCCACGGGGGAGCCGTCCTGCTTTTCATTGTGCCCTACCTGTCAAGTAGGGTACAGCCCGACCTAGCGCGACGCGGCAACCGGCCGGCCCGCCGGGACTTGGCCGAGCAGATAGCTGACGGCCGCTTGCAGCGCCGGATCGCCGGGACCGGTGTCGCTGATCTCATCGGGCGCCACGCCGTCCCCGCCGATCACCCGGTCGGTGGCGCCACTGAGCACGGTGACGCTCGTCACCGACATGCCGGAGCCATCCGACAGCGCCCGTTCGAGACCTCCACTGACACAGCCGGCGCTGGGCTGACCGAAGACACGCGCCCGCCCCGTGTCCTGGAGCACCGCCGCGGTGATCTCGGAGGCAGAGGCGCTGCCCGGCCCGATCAGCACCGCCAGCGGACGCTGGACCTCGACCGGCCGGCCGCTCACCCGCAGGCTGATACGTTCGCTCCGCCCGATCAGTGTGAGCGCGGTCGTGTCGCGCGGCAGGAACGTGCCGAGCACGTTGACCAGCGCATTTTGCGCGCCGCCGCCGTTTCCACGTAGATCGAGCACCCAGCCGCTGGCCCCACGCGTCTCTAGGTCCTGGAGAGCCTCACGCAACAGCCGTTGCGATGTGCCGTTCTCGGTGAAACTGTTCAGCGCGACGACGCCGATACCGTCCGAGCGCAGCACGCTGGTGACCACTGGGATCCGGACCACGGCGCGGATGATCACGACATCGCGGGATGTTCCTTCGACTTCGCGCATGATCGTGAGCACGACCTCCGTGCCCTCCGGGCCGCGAATGCGATTGCTCAACGCCGACACACTGTTCTCAATCGCGGGCACGCCGTCCACGGCGAGGATTTCGTCACCGGGCAATAGCCCCGCCCGCTCGGCCGGACTGTCGGGATACACCCGCACGACGGTGTACGGCGGCCGGGGAGTGGACTGCACCCCGATTCCGGCGTATTGGATCTGGCCGGTCAATGATTGACGGAAGCGCGTGTACTCATCCGGCGTCATGAAGTAGGTGTGGCACTCGTTGCGGTTGTCGGTCATGGTGGTCAGCGCGGCGTAGGCAAGCTGCTGTCCGCTAATCCGGCCGGCGGCGCGCTGTTCCAAGTCAGCGAAGGCGGTCGCGAACGCGGTCCACGCCCGCTCGCGACCACCACCCAGGGATGGGAGCGCCGGAATCGTATCGATGCCGGCCGCGAGCGCCGCGCCTGCCGCGCCATTCCAGCCGTCCGTCAAGATATCCTCGGGCCGCAATGGTTCGACATACAGGTTGAGCAGATGATCGTATCCCTCGCGGATCACGGTCGCCGCGTCGGGCTGCTGTGCCCGCGTGGGTTGCGCCAGGGGTGTCGCGATAATCAATAGCAGGAGTAGCGCCAGGATCGGCGTGAGGCGGCGAGGGGACATGGTTCCTCCAAACGTACGCTTTGGAGCGCCGTGCGCGGCGGTGCGGAGCGCGCCTCTTCGAGCGTACCGAGCGATCGCGCGAGTCGTCAACGAACCATCGCGGCAGAAACCCGCGCTATCCGGCGACCCGAAGAACGAGATTTCAGGGCAGGAGCGAAAGTTGTGCAGAGATGCGGTACGGTGACAGAGACGCTCACGGCGCCGCCTTCCCTCAACCATGCCGGGGAAGGGCACCGCGTGATAGGTTCATGAAGGGAGTTGCTCGTGCCCTTTCGAGGCGCCACCGGGGATGAAAGGTGGTGTCGTGGCCCCCGTCCGCCAACACCGATCACCCATCACCCATTTTCAAGGGAGAACGGGATGACGAGGCTTTCACCAGGACGCCGCGCCGCGTTGGCGGCGCTCATGATCGCGATGGCAGCGATGGGAATGCGCGGGCGGCCGCCACTCACCGCCGTTGCCGCGACACCGCGCCTGTCAATCGATACGGTGAGCGTGACCGCCCAAAGCACATGCGGGATCCGCGGCCAGTCGCTTGACTCCGCGACGGGTGAGCCGGTCAGCGGGATGCGTAAGCTCGTGCATGAGACGGGCGCATCCACCCTGACCGCGGCAGACGGCTCATGGGAACTGCCCGTGCCCGGACCCGACGCCTACACCGTCACCAGCTCCCACCCCGACTACGCGACATCCTCCCGGCGGTACGTGCTCGACGATACCTGTCGGGTGACGAGCGTCACGCGCGTTGCCAACCCGACCACGGCCTCGGTCGCGAGCATGGCGACGCCGTCGCCATCTCCCACGGCAGCTCCGCTGACCAACGCCCTGCAACGCTATTCCGGCGCGCTGACTATCGAGGGGCGTCCCGCCCCGGCGGGCACGCGCATCACGGCGTCCGTGGGGGACCGCACCTGCGGCAACGGCCGAACAACGGAGATCGGGCGTTACCGGCTCGATGTGGCATCCTCCATCGCGACGGCCGGCTGTGCCGTTAACGGGACAGGGGTGCGATTCGAGGTGACGCCCCCGTTCGGTAGTGGTTGGTCGATTGACAACGCCACTACCTTTCAGGCGGGCGGCGCCGCTCAGCGCGATCTGACCGTCGATCTGCGCCGCCTGGAGGCCAATATCGATAACGTGCCGTGGAACGGCATTTGGTGGGACCAGCCGGCCGCCGTGCGCATCGGAATCTGCTCGGAGATGACCCGTGCCTCGGCGACCGCGGTGCGCGAGGGGCTGGCGCAGTGGGACGACGCCCGCCGCACGCTCGGCCTGCGCGCGGGCCTTGTCGCGGACGGCGATGAGGCGTGCGACCCGTCCGGTCCTCCCGGCATCGTGGTGGTCGAGGACGAATTCGACGACCCGCGCGTGGTCGCGGGCACGCTGCCCCTTGACGCCGACCTCAATCCGGTGCGCTGCACGGCGGCGCGGCCGTGCTGGGCGGTGAAGGTGGCGATTGTCATCAACCGACCGACTCTCACACGGCTGCCGGCCCTGGACCGGGCGAACACGATGGCGCACGAGATCGGCCATGCGCTTGGTTTGGCGCACGCGCTGGCGTGTAACGGCGGCACGATCATGTGGCGCGATGAACGCTGCCGCTACCCGCTATCACACCTCGGCGTGGACGACGTCGGCGCCCTCAACAACAAGGTCGCGCGGGTGACCGGCCCAGCGGACGGGCAGCCCGTGACGGTGACGTGGCCGGGAATCGACGCCTCCGCCTCCGGCGGCGCGGGCGCGGACGGCATGGAGGCCCTGTTCGGCCGGGACCCGAGCGAGCGGACCGCGCTGACAGAGGCGGTGGCGTCGTCTCACGCCGCGATTGAATGGGAGGAATTCTCCGGCGATGATGCGAGCGCCCTGCCGTGAGACGGCCTAACCACGAGGCCACCTAACCCCCCGGCCCCCTTCCCTGCAAGGGAAGGGGGAGACCACCGGGCCTCCGATCCCCTGAATCTGTCTCCCCTCCCCTACCGGGGGAGGGATCGGGGGAGAGGTCATACATCCCAACTAATTAGGCGAATCAACAATTGTTTTGAATCTGGCGACTGTTCAGCAGATCGCGGCCCCGTTCAGCGTCCATCGCCGGTCGCCTGCTCAGATTGAAAAGAATTGTTGAGTCCTCTGATTAGTTGGGACAGATGGGTCAACGAGCGGCCCACGCGAGTGAGGGTGATTGGAGGGTATTCGGGGGCGAGGGCGCCTGATGCACCATCAGACGCCCTCGTCGTCGCGCTCAGGGGTGATCGTGGTCGTAGCCTTGGTGCGCGGTCGCGAGATAGGGGAAGGTTGCCCGGAATGCCTTGTCGTTCAGATCGACGCCGTCGCCGAGGGTATTGTTCGGGCTGAGATTGCACAGTCCGAGCAAATTCTCGAGGAAGGGGCCGTAGCCGCAGGCGAACGCCCGCACCTCGATGTCGATAATGTCGTCGGCAAGCCGGCGGCCATTGGGGAAACCGGCGAGATCGCCATCGAGCGCGCCAAGGCGCTTGGGACTGGACGACGGCGGGATCGCCATGTTCAGCCGCAGCAGATCAGCCTTGCGTGGGCCGCTGAAGTTCAGACCTGGTATGCCGGTCAGCAACACCGCCACCAGATCATCGCGCTTGGTCGTTGCCGCATCGGGCAGCACCGGGTAGAGCGTGTTCACCAGCCGGCTGAGTTCCGGGTTCGTGTAATGCTTGAGGAACTCCTCCTCGTCCGCGGGATCCTGCCGGTTCCAGTAGTCCTTTCTGCCCAGCGGGATCACGACCTCATTGATTAGGGGATTGCCGAGCCGCGACACTTGGATCCAGGGACCGTTGGTCTGGTCCTTTGCGTCATCGCTCAAGATCCGCACCTTCTGACGGCTGGCACTGGCGTAGACGCCGATCACCGCCTTGGGATCGTCCGCGCCGGTTGGCTTGGTGTGATCGCGGGTCAG
>JBBQJF010000326.1:0-6100 GCA_038325665.1 Dehalococcoidia bacterium
AGAAGATGTCGGTATCAATGAGCGACCTGCTCATGGCAGTGATCGCTGCCATTTTCGCTCTCGATCTTCCATGATTCGCGCCAGCACCTGCTCCTCCAGGTCCGCCTCATCGTGCATGCTGCCCCAGATTGGGTCGTTCACGACATGGGGCGCACTTATCATCTGGACCATGGTCGTGATCAGATCCTGCAAGGTGGTTCCGCGCGTTTCCGCCACCTTGCACGCGCGTGCGAGCGTCTCATCGTCCAATTCCAGCGTGATGCTCTTCATGGGTATCCTCGCCTTCCACCGGAGCCTTGGTCACCAACGACGGCTCCACCCTATCCTCATTCTGGCATCGCCATGGCGGTACCGCCAGGAGAGGTCGTCGCGCATACCCACGGCCGTCCGAAAAACGGGTAGACTAAAAGGAGTAGTGTTCCCGCCTCCGAGGGCGGGCGGCCCCTGCTTGGCGCCGGCAGGGCGCCCACGCATCGAATCAATACCGCGGGCGCCGCCCGGAGGCGACTCATGAGTGTCTTCACCAAGCTGTTCGGCGACCCGAACGACAAAGAGATTCGCAAGCTCCGTCCCATAGTCGAGCGGATCAACGCGCTCGAACCAGAGATCGAGAAGCTGACCGACGACGAGTTGCGCGCCCGCACCGCCGCCTTCAAAGAGCGGCTGGCTGGTCAGGACGAGGACGAGCAGGCCCGCATCCTCGACGAGATTCTGCCCGAGGCGTTCGCGATGGTGCGCACCGCGGCGCAACGCGCCATCGGTCAGCGCCACTACGACGAGCAGTTGATCGGCGGCATCGTGCTGCACCAGGGCAAGATCTCGGAAATGAAGACCGGCGAGGGCAAGACGCTGGTGGCGACACTGCCGACCTATCTCAATGCCCTCACCGGCCGCGGCGTGCATGTGATCACCGTCAACGACTACCTCGCCCGCCGCGACTGTCAGTGGATGGGGCGCGTCTACGACCGGCTCGGCCTCACCGTCGGCGTGCTCCAGCACGACACGGCCTACCTGTTCAGCCCCGAGCACGTCTCCAATGTGCCGAATATGGAGCGGCTGGTCGGCCCAACACCCCGCCGCGAGGTTTACGCCACCGATATCGTTCACGGCACCAACCATGAGTTCGGCTTCGACTACCTGCGCGACAACATGGCGACCGGCGCGGAATACACCGTCCAGCGCCCGCTGTACTACGCGATCGTCGATGAGGTCGATAACATCCTGATCGACGAGGCGCGCACGCCGCTGATCATCTCCGGTCCGGCCGAAGAGAACACGCGCATCTACCAGATCTTCTCCCAGATCGTGCCGGCGCTCGTGATCGAGACCGA
This sequence comes from Dehalococcoidia bacterium, assembly GCA_038325665.1. Lineage (GTDB taxonomy): Bacteria > Chloroflexota > Dehalococcoidia > CAUJGQ01 > CAUJGQ01 > CAUJGQ01. The sequence goes on from JBBQJF010000326.1 coordinate 1,332, forward strand.
CTTCACCGTCGACCTGAAGTCGCGCTCGGTCACACTCACCGAGGAGGGCGTCGAGAAGGTCGAGCAGGCGTTGATCCGCGTGGGGCTGATCAAGGGCGAAAGCAGCATCTACGCGCCCGACAACTTCCGGCTCACTCGCTTCCTCGAGGCGGCGCTCAAGGCCCAGGTGATCTACCTGCGCGACCGCGATTATGTCGTCAAAGACGGCGAGGTCGTGATCGTGGACGACTTTACCGGCCGGCTGATGTTCGGCCGCCGCTGGTCCGATGGTCTGCACCAGGCGGTCGAGGCGAAAGAACGCGTCCGCGTTCAGCAGGAGTCGATCACGTACGCGACGATCACGCTGCAGAATTACTTCCGCCTCTATCACAAGCTGGCGGGCATGACCGGCACCGCCTCCACCGAGGCCGAAGAGTTCCACAAGATCTACAAACTCGATGTGCTGGCAATCCCCACCCACCGGCCAATGGTGCGCGAGGACGCCGCCGACCTCGTCTACCGCACCGAGAAGGGCAAGTACGACGCGGTGGTGGAGGAGGTCATCGCCCGTCACGCTAGCGGCCAGCCGATGCTGGTGGGCACGGTATCGATCGAGAAATCGGAGTATCTAGCCGAGGTGCTCAAGCGCCGCGGCATTCCCCACCACGTGCTCAACGCCAAGCAGCACGAGCGCGAGGCGATGATCGTGGCCGAGGCCGGCCGGCTGGGCGGCATCACCATTGCCACGAACATGGCCGGCCGCGGTACCGACATTCTGCTCGGCGGCAACCTCGACATCCGCTTCCGTGAGATGTGCGCGAAAGCCGGCATCGACCCGGAAACCGGCGAGCGGCTCGCGGACGCGGGCAACGGGCGTGCCCGCGATGGCGACCGGCAACCCACCGTACCTGCCGATGCCGCCGCGCGACTGGAAGAACTGCACGAGCAGGCGCGGCACGAGTGGCAGCAGGAGCACGAGCAGGTCGTGGCGGCGGGTGGGCTGCACATCATCGGCACCGAGCGACACGAGTCGCGTCGCATCGACAACCAGCTCCGCGGGCGCGCCGGCCGCCAGGGCGACCCCGGCTCCTCACGCTTTTACGTGTCGTTCGAGGACGACCTGATGCGCCGGTTCGCGCCGGAGTGGCTGCCGGGCATGATGACCAAGCTCGGCATGGACGACGAGACGCCGATCGAACACTCGTGGGTGACCAAGGCGATCCAGACGGCGCAGGTCAAGGTCGAGGGCCATAACTTCGACATCCGCAAGCATGTCGTTGAGTACGACGATGTGATGAACCTGCATCGCGACCGCATCTACGGCGACCGTCTCAAAATCATGTCCGGCGCCGACCTGCGCGCGAACATCCTCGATATGGTGGACGACGAGATCCGCGCCATGGTCGATACCTACTGCTCCGACCGCTCGCCGGAGCTGTGGGACACCCAATCGCTATGGAACGAAATGAACGTGATCACGCCCATGCCCGCCGACTTGACGCCGGAGGCGATGCACCTGCTCGCCCGCGATGAGATCGAGGAACGGCTACTCGTGTTCGCGCACACGGAGTACGAGCGGCGCGAACAGGAGATGGGGGTCGAAACACACACCGGCGAGCCGCGCATGCGACTGATCGAGCGGCTGATCATGCTCAAGACAATCGACGATCTGTGGGTGCAGCACCTGACCGAGATGGAGTCGATGCGCGAGGGCATCGGTCTACAAGCGTACGGCCAGATCGACCCGCTGGTCGCATACAAGCGCGAAGCGTTCGATATGTTCAATCAGTTGCAGACCGCGATCCGCAACACGATTACGCATACGATCTACAACGTGCAGTTGCGTGAAGCGCCGCCGGCCCCACCGCCGATGATGGTGGACCCGTCCAAAATCCGCACCAACATCGACGAGTCGGACGGCTCGCCCGTGCCCGTGGGCGCGAGCGGCAGTAGCGGCAGTAGCGGCAACGGCTCGGTGCGCGCCGGCGCCGCCGCCATGCGGAAAGTCGGCCGTAATGACCCCTGTCCCTGTGGCAGTGGCAAGAAGTTTAAGCGGTGCCACGGCACGACCGCGATGGTCTAACCCGAGGCCCAACCGCCGATAGCAACCGCGACTGGACGCGAACTCTCGCTCATTCGCGTCCAGTCGCTCTGTGGCGAGGCAGGCGGCGAGCGCGGCGGGCGCTCCTATCACCTGGCCGCCTCCACCTATAGGCGATTGGGCGACGAGGCAGCGTATGTCCGGCAGCGCGGCTTCGAGCCGATCCAGCATGAACAGATGGTGATGCAGTACGTCGCGAAATACAGTCGGATCACGCGCGGAGAGGTCATAGAGTTGTGCCGTCTCGGTCCTCACCAGGCAAGCCGTCTGCTCGCTCGCCTCGCGGAGCGAGGCGACCTTCATATGCACGGCATGGGTAAGTCATCATGGTACGGCCCGCGCTCGTAAATACGAGCGGGTGTGCGTGACCACCACCTGACAACCTACCGAACCTTCGGCCGGAAGACGACCTCGGGGTGCGCGGCGTGGTGTGGCCCGGTCCCGGCAGCGCCGATGGCCGGAACGTGGGCGGCGCCCATGCCAGCGATCTCCCGCAGCCTGGCGAGCCACGCCAGCAGCATGGCGAGCAGGCCGGCGCGCTCGCCGCGATGCCCGCGCCCCATCTGCATCTTCCAGTTCTTGTGCTGCCGCGTGCCGCGGGTCATGCGCTCGTGGACCTTTGTCAGGCGGTCGATGCGCTCCAACCGCTCGCGCAGTTCGCCGGTTCCGCTGAGCACATTTGAGGAGGCGACCCCCATCTCGGCGGCGAGCGACTTCGACTCCTCCAGCAGCAGCCACGACTCGCGTGTCTTGTCCGGGATCTCCAGCGCCGAGGTGTCGATGCGCACGAAGGCGGTGCTGATCGCCTCGATCTCGCGCAGCCGCTCCTCGTAGTTGCGCACCATCAGCCCCTCACGGCCGCCGGCTAGATGCAGGGTGTTGACCGCCACACCGGGAGGCAGCGGCGGCAATTGTTCGGGGTTCTCGCAGTCGGAGATCAGCAGGATCTCGGTTTTCGCGCGGGCGAAGGGGTTCAGTCCCAGCTCTTCGCGCCGGATCTCGGACATCGTGGTCTCGAAGGCCGCCGCGAGGTTGGTCGTGCCGTAGTATCCCTCGCGCAGAATGCGCCGCGCGATGCCGGCGAACTCGGCCGGCGATGTGGCGCGCATTCGCTCGTGGACCGTGTTCGCGAAGCTGCGGTCACCGACCTCCGCGCCTTCTTCCTGGGCCTTGATCAGGTAGGCGAGCGCGACGGCTTTGGCGAAGATGCCCTTGTTGTTGTCGCGCATTGAGCTGGAGGTGTCGCGCAGCACCAGCACCCGCTGCCGCGGTTTGCGCTGCAGCTTGGTGATGATGACGATCTCTTCCTCGACCTCGTCCTCTTCGCCGGCGGCCGCCGGACGCTCCTCCATCTCCCGCACCAGCATGTCATGCGCATAGATGCGATAGACGAACAGCTCCGGGTCGATGAACTGCCACATGCGCTGACCGGCGATGATCTTGGGAAACTCCGAGAACGACTCGATCGGCCGCACACTCGGTTCCTCGATGCGCTCCGACGCCCTGGGCGCGGCCTTGCGCTTCACCACTTTGCGCTCATAGGTGGCATCATCGGCCCGCGAGAGCAACGTCGTGATTGCCGTGGGGATGGTCACGCCGGGGATCGGATTGCCGTCGAGCAGGTTGCGGGCGATATCAAGGATACGCAACCACTCGCGGGGCAATTCCTCGATGCTTTCATCGAGCAGATCGAGCACACCCCACGAGCGGTACAGATCGGTCAGTTCAGCGGCCGGACTGTCCGCCGAGGGCGCCGAGGAACCGCTAGCTACCGACTCGTATGCCATGGATGACCTCCTGACGCAGTTCCTCGATCTCCGGCTTTGCCGGCTTGATGCGGGCCAGCGCATCGAGACAGGTCGCGGCCGTCACGTCCTCCCACGTCGGATGGCGCAGCAGTGTCAGCACCCGGCTGCGCATACGCTCGGGCAAGACCTTGAACTGGAACGGCTGACCGCGCTGAAAGGCGCGATAGATGTCATCGACGTGGATCAGCTCATCGACGGCGTGATAGTCATCTTCGGTGTAATAGCCGAGGGCGTCGTGCAGCGCCTGGAAGAACATCCGCTCGCCGCCGGTGTACCCGCGTCCATCACCGGCGATGGTGGTCATCGCGAACCGCACGACCGGCAGATCATCACGGGTGACCTCGAATCGGTGATTGAGCAGGGCGGACGCCTTGAGCGAGTCCGACGCCTTCGCGATCGTCCGCGAACTGACGTAGGAGAGCCGGTCGTCGCCCACCACGCCCTTCACGGCGGTTTGGTAGGCCAGATGCACCGTCCGCCGGATGACATCATTCTTGAGGAACGATAGCCAGTAGGGGAGGTGGACGTGATACTCGGCGTCTTTGCCGAGGATGATACTGGCGATGCGTTGTGGGATGTCGAGCGGCAGCTTCTGCTCGTCCGGCACCGGCGGGATCGGCATGCCGTGTACCTGGTCGATCCGCAAGGCGGCGTAGCGGGAATCGGCGTCGGACAGGCTCGCCTGATACACGAAGCGGTCGCGCACGGCGAGGAAGCGGTCGGTGGCGATCAAGAAGTTCGCGGCGGCGATCGCGGTATGAAGATGGGCGTGCTCGATCTCGACACCGTTATGGAAGATGCCCTCGTTGAGGATGCTGAGCATCACATCCCAGGTTCCCCGCTGGGCGCGGGTGAACTCGTCGAGGAAGGCCCAATCGGCG
>JBBQJF010000327.1:0-6003 GCA_038325665.1 Dehalococcoidia bacterium
GCGCCGCCCAATCCGGCGACCTCGATCGTCAGTCCCACGGCCTCGACGATGCTGCCGGTGCGGCGACCGGGCGAGAGACGGTTCAGACGCTCAAAGTAGGGGGACAGGTCGATCGGTTGAACACCAGGCGGCAAGGTACTCATCATGGCTCCGTGAGTGTGCGCCCCGGTCTGGCCGGAGACTCACGTTCACGGTAACGGGACCACATGCGATTCCATATCGGTGCGAATCCCTAATCATGGGGTAGGGACGCCGGCATCGTCGGTACGGGGCCGTCGTGCGTGAGACGCGCCCCGGCCGCCGTCGAGGTTGGCAATCCCGAGGCAGCCGTACCGGCGTGCGCCGGCGAGGGCACGAGCCTGGTGGGCCGGGTCTTTGCCGCGCGGAGGGGGTGGTTGCGGATCGCCAGTTCGGGTATCTTGTGCCGGCCGTTGCCGTTGGAATTAATCGAGCGCGGCGCGTGGACAACATCAATGGTGTAATCGGCATACAGGTCGCGCACGAGTTGGGTGTCGGAGTTCGAGAGCAACACATGGCAGCCCCTGGCGGTCAGGTCGGCCACGCGGGCGGCCAGCCGCCGTTGATCCGCGACGGTAAACGCGGCCTCCGTGTAGTGCGTGAACGACGCCGTGACCGTCAACGGCGCGTACGGCGGATCGAGATACACGAAGTCACCCCGGCCCGCGCCGGCGAGCGCGGATTCAAAGTCCTCGCACCGTAACTCGGCGCGGTGCAACAACGCGGCGACGCGGAGGAGATTCGCCCGGTTGTAGAGTCGTGGAGGAGTGGGATAGCGGCCGAACGGTACATTGAACCGGCCGGCGCGATTCACCCGGTAGAGGCCGTTGTAGCAGGTCTTATTCAGATAAATGAACCGCGCCGCGCGTTTCACGGGAGGGAGAGACGCCGGGCTGGCGGCGCGCAGCTCGTAGTAGAACGCTTCATCCAGCACACGCGGGTGCATAACATCAAGCTCGGTCATCAGCGCTTCGGCGTCGTCCCGGATGACCTTGTAGAGCTGGACCAGGTCGGGGTTCGCGTCGTTGAGGACCGCCTGCCGCGGCGCCAGCGACAAGAAAAAGGTGCCGCCGCCCAAGAACGGCTCATAATATCGGGAGAACTCCGGCGGAACAAGCGCGAGAAGTTGCCGCCGGAGGCGGCGCTTGCCGCCCGCCCATTTAATCACCGGGTCCGCGGACGAGCCGGACGCGACGGCATGTGCTCGGAGAATAGACGTTAGCCGCACCATCGCCCGCCTCAGCCGGACGATCAGCGCCGTACCAGCTTCTCATTATGGTGCATGGGCGCCAGAGGAGGCGCAAGCTGTTCACCATGGATAGGGACAGATGGAGCGCCGGCTTACGCTTCCCCGTTTGATGAAGGCGGCAACGCGAGCAGTCCGTCGATTAGATTGACCAGGGATTCTGCCCGCGCCTTCCATTCGCGCACCTGCTCCTCGTCGAAGCGGGCGAACGGCTGATAATCCGCCGCCAAACGCTGGTCGAACAACTTGTTGAAGAGTTCACCCAACTCCGGCGGCACGATGCCGGTCTTGACGAAGTGCAGGTTGAACAGACTCTGGACGCCCGCGTGTTTGGAGAACCGGTAGCCATGGCGTAACAGCAGGGCCGTGACCGCATCGAAGCAGGCGTAGTACAGGCGACTGACACAGCCATTCCATGCGCCGCCTCGCGCGAGTAGCTCCGCTTCCATGAGCGTGCTCCTTGCCCGTTGCAGCCACTCGCGGATGATATCCTCGCGCGCCTCGGCCATCGTCGCCTCGTCTGCCTGTGTTATTGCTCCGTTCGACCTCGACCGTACCCGCGTTCCCCCCGCGGTCAGCTCGATACCGTCATCGGTCACATTGGCGTAGAACGGCGTGGCGCGCGAGCGGGGGCTATCCCAGTCCTCGGCGCACATGATAAACGGGCTGAGCGATGCCCCAGTCTCGATTAAGAGGTCGAGCAGGCGGTCGCTCACTGCCCGACGCCGCTGATCGTCGATCGCGTCGTCGAGGATGATCAGCAGATCCCAATCGGAGTCGGGCGCGGCATCGCCACGGGCGCGGGAGCCATACAGGATCACCCGCGCGCCCGGTTCTATCTCGACGATCGCGTGGCGAACGCGATCGAGTAGTTCCTCGTCGGTGGTGGCGACAGGGTTGCGGTTCATCATGACGTCTCGGGACAGCGGCTCAGAAGCCCATCGCCGCACCATCGGCGCGCGGGTCGGAGGCGCCGAACAGCACGCCGGTGGATGGGTCGCGGCGGATGAGCTGGACATGGCCGCGCAGACCGCCCTCGGGAAAGAGCGTGATCCGGTGGCCCATCCGTTCCAGTTCGGCAACCACCGCCGGCTCGAAGCCCGCCTCCATGTGCAACTCGTACGGCGCGTCCCAGCTATCGGGCACGGTGCCGGGTTCACTCACCCACCGCGGCGCTTCGACCGCCTGCTGCACGTTGAGGCCGTGGTCGAACAGACCGGTGAGGGTCTGCACATTCCACTGGGGCTGGCTGTCAGCGCCGGGTGTGCCCCCGACCAGCACCAACTCGTCGCCCTCGGTCACGACGTAACAGTTAAGTGTGTGCATCGTCCGCTTGCCCGGTTGCAGGCTGTTCGGGTGCGCCGCGTCCAGTGCAAAGGCGCGCCCGCGATTGGTGAGCGTGATGCCGGTGCCGGGCGCGACGACGGCGCTGCCGAAGCCAGAGTATAGCGTGTGGATAAACGACGCGGCGTTGCCCTGAGCATCAACGGCGCACAGGTAGGTCGTATCGGCGGCGACGCCGCGGGGCATGCCGGCCGGCGCCTCGTTTTGGGCGCGATGCGGATCGAGCGCGCGACGGCGCTCGGCAGCGTAGCGCTTGCTGATCAGCTCGTCGGTGGGCGTCTCGACAAAGCGCGGGTCGCCCATGTAGGCGATCCGGTCAGCGAACGCCAGCTTTTTCGCCTCGACCATACGGTGAATGGCGGCGGCGCTGCCCCAGCCCATCGCGCCGAGGTCGTCCGGCTCGATCAGGTTGAGCATTTCCAGCACGATGAAGCCCTGCGACGGCGGTTGCGTCTCGTGAACCGTGCGCCCGCGATAGGTCGCGCTCAGCGGCGTGTACACCTCGGTGGTATGGGCCGCCAGATCATCGGTGGTGAGGAAACCGCCGCGCGCTTCCAGGGCGGCGACGATGCGGCGGCCGATCTCTCCGCGGTAGAACGCGTCGCGCCCGCCCTCGGCGATCTGGCGCAGGCTGGCGGCGTACTCGGGCTGCATGAGAATGTCGCCCGGCCGCGGCACACGCCCATCGGGCGTGTAGATGCGCGCCCATTCCGTCTCAGTTCCGCCGAACTCGGCCGCGCCCGCTCCGATGCCATTGGATGTGCGCTCGGAGACGGGGTGGCCCTGCTCGGCGTAACGGATCGCGTCCGCGAATAGACGGGTGAGCGGCATCGTGCCGAAGCGCTCGTGCAGTTCGCAATAGCCGTGAACCGCGCCCGGTACGGTGACGGTGAGCGGGCCGCGCGCCGGCATATGGCGGTGGCCGCGACGACGCATCTCGTCAATCGTTGCCCCGGCGCCCGCCCCGCCGCTTCCGTTGAAGCCGGTGAGGGTGCGGCTGGCCGCCTCGTAGTAGAGGCAGAACATGTCACCGCCGAGGTTGTTGGTGCCGCAAATCGTGACGCCGGTGACGGCCGCCGCCGCCAGCACCGCGTCGGCCGCGGAGCCGCCCTCGCGCAGGATCTGCAACCCGGCGGCCGAGGCGAGCGGGTGCGCCGTGGCGACCATGCCCCCGCGTCCCATGACCACACCCCGATGCTGCGGCATCCGCACATTTTCCGTCGCCATCGTTCTGCTCCTCACCTTGGGCCTTTACAGATCAGCCGCGTGGGTATCCGGCGCCCGAGGGCGACCCGGCGGGTTACCGTGGCGCCCCCGCGCGTGAACGTGGGCTAAGCACGGAATGTGGGAAACCAGCAGCCCCGCCAACGCATTCATCGCCGTCCCAACCACGCGAGTATATCAGCGTGCCGCGGATACGGCAGTCACCGCGTCGAGCGACGCGATGTGGCCGGTCGTGAATTCGGTATGGTACGGTGCCACCATGAATCATCGCGACGCGCCCATCCGCGTCACGCGACTCGCCGAGCAGGGACGCGAGCCGGACTTAGCACGGACGACTCCCGCCGAACGGATCGCCATGATGTGGCAACTCGCGCTCGATGCGTGGGCATTCACGGGGGAAGTCGATGCTGAATCCCGACTTCCGCGACATGTTGTCCGCGTTATCCGAGGAAGGCGTTGAGTTCCTGCTCGTGGGCGCGTTCGCTCTCGCCGCGCACGGGCTGCCCCGCGCCACCGGAGATATCGACATCTGGATTCGGCGGTCCCCCGAGAACGCCGAGCGCGTGTGGCGAGCGCTCGGCCGCTTCGGCGCGCCCGTTCTTGACTTGACGCTCGACGACCTCACGACGCCCGACCTCGTTTTCCAGATCGGAGTCGCGCCGCGCCGGATCGATATTCTTACCTCAATTGATGGCGTAACGTTTGACGAAACCTGGCCGCGGCGAGTCACCGTCGAATTAGAAGGTCTGGACGTGCCGGTGATAGGCCGAGCACATCTGATCCAGAACAAGCGTGCCGCGGGCAGAGCAAAGGACTTGGCGGACCTCGCGTGGCTCGACGATCAGCCGTCCTAACATGATGCGGGATCCGCCGCGCTCAGCAGAGGCTCAATACGGTCAGCGGAGTGGCCGCGCGAAGCTGAGTTCGTGGCCGTCCCGGTCGGTCAGATGGAAATAGCGCTCGCCCCATTCGGCGTCACGGGACGGCGCCTCGGGACGCGGGCCGGCCGCGACGGCGCGGGCGTACATCGCATCGATATCCGCTACCCACACCACGACCCGGCCCCACCACGACCACTGCAGTTCCGGCGATTGGGCAATCAGGTTGAGGTAGCCGGCGCCGATCACGAAGCTGGTGAACGACGCCCCCTCACCGCCGTAGCGCATCTCGAAACCGAGCGGGCGGTAGAACCGCACGGCGCGGACCATATCATGGGTCGCCAGCGTGATCGCGCTGATCGACGCGATCATGGGAGAGAGGTCGGGTTAAGCCGGCCCGTGATCAGGCTCGGCCGGCATTCGTGGCTTCCTCCATGTCCTGCGCTGATGCCGTTGGATGTGCGCTCGGACGGAAACCGCGCCGCGGCTCGAACGGGAGAACCACCTTTCACCCGCGAATGTAGCGCCATGTCGGTCCCGACCACGCGGGTATATCAGCGTCCCGTGGATGCGGCAGCGACGGTGTCTGGCGCCTGGGTTTGGTCGCCCGTGCGGGAATGATGTGGCAACCCGCCTTCGACGCCCGCGCCCATGGAGGAAGCGGTTCAGCTGACCGCGGGGAGCCACCCGGCCGAATGTGACCCGTCGCCGCTTACCTTCCACTGCCGTGCGCGCACGACCGTGTGCGTAGTTCCCGCCACCTGATGCTCGATTCGTATGTTCGGCTTCGACGCGAAGAGTCGTGGTTCCTTGGATGGCGGCCGCTTGAAGCGCCGGTAGTGTGGGTGACAGGCACATCATTCGCGTGTGCCACCGCACGGGCGCCCGTGTGTCACCAATCACGCCAGCCCCTCTGGGGAAAGAAAGGAAGTCATCATGAACACCACGTCCCGCGGCAATCCCAATGATAAGGCGGCCGAGTTGTTCGGCGCCGCGGCCGAGCGCGAGGCCTTCGAGCGCGGCGCTCAAGACCGGGCCGGCGAGCCACAGACGGCGCGATGGTTCGTCACCTGGGTGACAGTCCCTATTATCACCGTCTGCGCCGCGTGCTAAGTGCGGCTGCCGGGTCCGACGTGGTGGTTAGCCGTGGGTAGACCCGGCGGTTCAGTCATCCACCCTGAATCGACGAGGAAGGAGACGAATTATGCGTACCGAGAGTCGCGAACACGAGGGTACCGCCGTCGATTTGTTCGGCGCCTCAGCCGAGCGCACCGAGTTCGAGCGCTCTGCCCG
>JBBQJF010000328.1:0-5998 GCA_038325665.1 Dehalococcoidia bacterium
ACCATCCGACCGGTCATGACCGCGGTGAACGGCCGATCATCCACGTCCGGCGCCGGCGGGTAGGGCGACCCGGCGCGCGCCGAGACGAACCCACATGCACGCCCAACGCGCCGCTCCCCAACGTCCGGCGCCGGCGTGTACGCCTCAGCCGCGCCCACGTCCGATGTGACCTCACCCGCCACACCAACTTCGGCGCCGGCCATCGGCGTGCAGTGCGACAGCCGTCGCGGATCGAAGCCATTGTGAACGACACGACCCCGCGCCCGGCCGATGCCGTACGCCTCCAATCCGGCGTGGCTGTTAGCGATCACCCGCGTCGCCCAGCGCATACTCAGCCGGGCGGCGCGACCATGATAGGGTGGTACCATCCCCATTCGAATTGTGCCGTCGATCACGGGAATGCCAAGCAGCCGGCAGACCGGCCCGGCCGCCGCGGTACACATCCAGCCCCATGAATGCACCACATCCGGCCGCCACTGGACGATCTCTCGCCACAGGTCGAATGCCGGCCGCACATCCAGTCGGAACGCCCGCTCACGTACCTGCAATGGCGCGCCTGTCGCCCGGATCACACCGGCGAAGGGGCCGCCGGCCATGCTCCACACCCGCCGTTCCCACTCGGGCGGCAGATGCTCAACCAGCAACGCCACCTGGCGCTCCGCGCCTCCATTGCCAAGCCCATCCACCACCACCAACACCCGGCCGCCGCGCCTCGCCGTCACGTTCGTACCCCCTCCCAGTCCCGGCGGCGATGATACCACTCCCGCCCAACAGACCGCGCGAGCGTGCTACTGCCGCCCGCACCGGATCCGGCAACGGGTCCGATTCCCTGCCGGCCGCCCCTACCCACACGGCGTCGCACGCGGGCAAGCCTATCCGTGCTCACGTCGCGGGCAGTGCTGACGTCCCGCGCCCGTAGCACCAGGCATCGAACGCGGGCGACCCATCGGGTCGCCTCTACCTTGGTTGATCGAGGTTTTCCCTCCTCATCCACCCGATAGATAGGCGGTCCATATTCTCCCCCCGGATTCACTCCATCGAGTTGCCTCCATCCACGGCATACCCCATCCCTCATCCGCCACTCCACCCGCGAGCCTCCCCCGCCCCCACGACCCTGCTACTATGACCCGTGACCCGTGACCCGTGACCCCCTAAGGCTCCCCCATGACCGCCACACTACGCGACGTACAGTCGTTCTGGGACGCCCACCCCTGCGGCAGTTGGCTGTCGGAGACGCTCGACCGGCGGCAGTACTTCGCCGAGATCACGGAGCGGCGCTACGCGATGCTGCCGTTTCTGCCGCACACCGCCCAATTCGACCGGTTCGCCGGTCGCCGTGTGTTGGAGATCGGCTGCGGCATCGGTACCGATGGACTCCAGTTCGCGACGCACGGAGCGACCTATACGGGGCTGGACCTTACGCCGGCCGGCGTCAGTCAGGCGCGCGAGCAGTTCGAGTTATCGAACGCGCCCGGCGCGTTCGCGGTCGCCGACGCCGAGCGGCTGCCGTTCGCGGAGGGCGCCTTCGACCACCTGTATAGTTGGGGGGTGATTCATCACTCGCCCGATACCGAGGCGACCGTCCGGGAAATGTTCCGAGTGCTGCGACCGGGCGGCACAGTGTGCGTCATGATCTACAACAAATCGTCGATCAACTATCTGGTCGAGATCATGGTCCTGCGCCGGCTGATGCGCTGGCTGCTGTATCCGTCATTCGCGCCGGCGCTGATCGCCCGCATGACAGGGCTGCCGCGTTGGAAGCTCGCGGGACACCGCGACATCCTGCTACGCGGCAGGAGCGGCCGCGGCGGGGATTGGCTGAGCGCCAACACCGACGGCCCCGACTGTCCGCTGGCGAAGGTGTACGACCGCGAGGATGCGCTGCGTCTATTCGGCCAGTTCGACGGGGTTCGGATGGATGTGCGCTACTTCGATCACACGCACTGGCCGGTGATCGGCCGCCGTCTGCCGCGTGCCGCGCGTGAATGGCTGGGCAATCATGCCGGCTGGCTGAGGATTGTGCACGCGCGGCGACCTCTGGACAGTGGGTGAGAGCACCTATCATGCCGGCTGATTGCTCACCAAGATGGCGGGACAAACCCGCGAGCGACCAGAGGGCCGGCCGAGTCCCGCGGCCAAATGGAAGGAACTGGCCCCCCTCCACTTATCGGGGAGAAGCCGGGGAAGCGATGGATCGCCGGCGGCGCACCATATCTTGCATCTCCCTAAGGTCTTGTCGCGACAGTAGCAGCATGGTCGCCAACCCCATGCCGCTCTCCCGCGCAAAGACGCGCAGCAGCAACGCCGCCATCACCCAGTATCCGACCGAGGAGCCGATCGACGCGCCGGTCGCTCCCCAGCGGGGGATCGTCACCAGATCGACGGCCACGTTGATGATCAGGGCGGCGACCGGCGCGATCACGGTGATGCGCGGAAATCCCTGACCGCCGAGATAGTGATTCACAACAATCGATAGGGACAGCGCCACCGTCCCCGGCAGTAGCGCCAGCAACGCGGGGTAGGCGGGAGCGAACGCCGCGCCGAACGCCAGCATGATCAAGGGTTGCCCGACCAGCGCCAGCGCCAGCGCTGCGATCAGAGTCGCGGCCAGCGTATGGCGGAGCACGCGGGCGGAGAGCGCGACACCGGCGGCATGGTCAGCGGCGGCAACCGCCGGGAACAGCACCCGGCCGGCGACATCGGGCAGCCGCAGCGTCAGGTCCGCCAGTAGGATAGCCGTCCCGTAGAACGCCGCCGCGGCTGCCCCGGCCCACCAACCGACGAGGAACAAATCGAGTCGCAGCAGCAACACACCCGCGACGGCGGCCACGAAACCGCGCCCGCCCAGCGTGAACGAGGCGACAAACGTGCGCCGGTTCACCTGAAACGGCAACGGCATTCGGAACCGCACGAGCAGCACCGCCATCAACGCCGCGGCGGCGTATACGGCGGCCCATGTGGCGACCAGAGGGACCACACCGGCCGAGAAGAACACCACCATCACGAGATTGGCCGGCGCCAGCGCCAGCGGGATCACGACGCGCACCGCGTTATACGCGTGAAAGCGACGCAGACCGGCCAGCAGGCTGACCAACAACTCGGTCAGTACCGACGCGGCGGTGACGCTCAGCACCAACCAGCCCAACTCCCGCCGGCCGTCGCCGCCCAACATCGCCCGTAACCACACCGGCCAGATCGCGTAGACGGTCGCCAGCGCGGTCGAGGCGGCCATCACCCACAGAAGAGAGTGCCAAAACAGCGCCGGCGCCCGTGACCGGTCGCGGCTGGCCCAGTAGGTGTTCGCGTATTGCAGCCCGCCGCTCAGCAGCAGCCCCAATGTCGCGACGGCTCCGGAGCCAAGTACGTAGGTTCCTCGACCCTCGGGACCGAGCGACCGGCTCACGATCACGCTGTTGATCGCGGTCGCGCCGAGCGTGAGGACGCTGCCCAGCAGGGTCAGGCCGAGGGCGCTGACGAACGACGCGCCGCCCGCGCCCGCCGTTTCTCGCTCGACATCGATCGCGTGCTGCACACGTCCCTGCCCGGCGCGACCGGTGGTCAGGCGGACCCGCGTGGGCCTGACCACCACCGGCCGCCGCGCCTACGCTCGATTCCTCACGATGTCTCGAACCCGGCGCATCGGACGGATCGACGATGCTCCGACCAGCATCAGCGCCATGAGCGCCAGTGACCGCACCGGCGACCCGTATCGCAGATGCTGCCGCACACGACTCCACGCGTGTGCCCGGTCGCCCGCCAGCCGAAACCACACGGCCGCGTCCGACAGCAGACCCGCGTACATCCGCCGGTTACGCGCCCTCAGATACGCGACATAGGCGGCTTCTTCGGTGAACAAGGTGCGAAACGAACGGTTCATGCGGGCGATGCGCGCCGGATCATACGATCGGTCGCGGTTGATACTGTCGGTTCCCTCGGTATGGTAGATGCGTAGGCCGCGATGCAGATAGAAGATGCCGGCGCCTCGGTGGATCTTCCACCACAGCACTGCCTCCTGGCCGGCGATCTGCTCGTTGAAGCGCCGGCCGGCGAGCAGCCTGCTCCGTATCACCCCCCAATGCTCACCGCCGGCACGCGACGCGAGCGTGTCGTAGTCGAGCCACTGGTGGCGGTCGAATCCGTGGCCGCTGAGCGCGCCCGTGCGCGAATCGATGCAGTTGCACGAGATTGAGTCGAGCGTATCGCCGTGGCGCGCGATCAGCCGCGCGAACGTCGCCAGCGCGTCGGGGGTCATCTCGTCATCGCTGTCAAGGATAGTGAACCAGTCGCCGCGCATGGCATCGAATCCCGTGTTGCGCGCCGCCGATACCCCGCGGTTGTGTGGATGGCGCAAGACGCGGATGCGGTGGTCCTGATGGGCGGCGAGCACCGCATCGGTATCATCGGTCGATCCGTCATCGACGACAATCACTTCCCAATCCCGGAACGTCTGGCGCAGCACGCTGTCGAGCGCGCGGCCGAGAGTTCCGGCACGGTTGTAGGTCGTGGTGATGATCGAGATCATGCCTGCTATTCCGCTGTCATCGGATTCCCGTGCCATTGCCGGCGATGGACCGGCCATGCTCGGGCGTGGGTCGCGGCGAGTTGGTGGCGGAGGTGCGGCTCAGCGTCACGGCGGCGGCCAGCAGGAACGACAACACCGGCGCCATCGCCGGCAGCTCGAGCACCGACATCGCCAGGGCGCTGACCAGCACGACCACCACGCTGCCCAGCGCGCCGGCGAGCAGATTGCGTCGCGCCGGGTCGGGAGTGAGCGCCAGCGCCCGCCGCGCCGGAATCATGATCGCCGCGAGGAATCCGGCGAACAGCAGCAAGCCAACGGCGCCGAAATACAACAGCAGATTGATGTACGCGTTATGCGTGTAGCGCTTGGCCTCGGGCGCGCCTCCCCCCGTGAGCGTATCGGCCGTGGTGGCGCCGTACTCGGCGCCGGGGCCACTGCCGAGCAGGGGCGCCCGCGCGATCTGACGCAGCGCGTGCCGGTACTCGACCAGCTTGTCGATCGTATTGACATCATCCCTCGTGCCGAACTCGTTCAGACGTTCCACGGCGGCGGCGCCGAAACCGGGCAGGAACCGCGCCAGCGTGGTCGCTGCCAGCGCCGTCACCACCACCGCGACCAGCGCCGGCCCGACCATGCGCGCCCGCATGCGCGCGGACGACAGCAGGATGTAGGCGCCCAGGCCCACCACCAGCGCCACCCACACGATCCGTTGCAAACTAATTAGGAGCGCGACGCTGTACAGGACGAGGCAGGCGGCGTACAGCCACCGCCGTCCGCCCCGCGCCGTCAGAAACGTGGCCGCCGTCACGACGGCGATGGCATACGTCAGGTAAAACCCGGGCGGGCGCACGCGTGGATAGATGTCAGGACCACCCTGGATATAGTGCAGCGGATCGCCGAAGAAGAGCCGCGTATCGTAGCCGGCGATCGCTTGTGCGATGGTCAGCGCCGCCGTCACCGCCGCGAACGCTTGGAGCACGCCGAGGGCACGGCGCACCGACCGTTCATCGCGTATCGTCCCGGCGAACACGAAGAACGACGTGTACAGCAAATAATGGCGGCCATAGTCGCGCGCCACGGCGTTGTCGATGTGCCCCACGGCGATCGCGAGAGTCACCGACACCAGCACCCACGACACGAACAGCCCCAGCAGGATGTCGGGCGGGCGCAATCGGTACGTATCGTCGCGCAACAGGAGCAGACGTAGGA
Source organism: Dehalococcoidia bacterium (assembly GCA_038325665.1). Classification (GTDB taxonomy): domain Bacteria; phylum Chloroflexota; class Dehalococcoidia; order CAUJGQ01; family CAUJGQ01; genus CAUJGQ01. The sequence continues at coordinate 5,732 of JBBQJF010000328.1, forward strand.
CGCGAACGCCGATGTAGCCGGCCGCGATCAACTCGGTGACGAAGATGCCCTGCCCACCCGGCAACTCAAACTTGGGAATGTATGCGATGGTGAACACGGTTGAGCTGAACAGAATCATGACCAGACCCGCCGCCACGGGCCGCCGCGCGAGAAACGCCGTGCCGGCGAGCGCCGCGCCGCTGGCAAGCGCCGTGCCGGGAGCGATCGCTACCGTCCACCCTGCTAGGCACGTCAGCCCGACCGTCACGGCGACCGGCCACACCTTCA
>JBBQJF010000329.1:0-5996 GCA_038325665.1 Dehalococcoidia bacterium
GGACTACGAGGTCGCGACGGACGCCGCCCAATCGATGCCCGAGGTCACTGACGACGGGCAGACGTACATCATCAAGCTGCGACCCGACGTGAAGTGGCACAACCTGGCGCCGATGAACGGCCGCGGCCTGACCGCCGAGGACATTAAGTTCGACATCGATTACTTCATGCAGAACGCCCAGTCGCGCGACGTGTTCACCGGCGTGATTGACAAGGTGGAGACGCCGGACAAGTCAACAGTTGTCATCAAGCTCAAGTTCCCGTACGTCGCGCTCACCAACCTGCTGGCCGCCCCACACTATTTCTACATCCTGCCGCCCGAGCTTTTGCAGAAGGACGGCCATGTCAAGAACACGCACGTCGGCACCGGCCCGTTCCTGTGGGACACGTACGAGCCGGGGGTCCGCCTGGTCTACAAGAAGAACCCTGACTATTACGGCAAGCCCACGCCGTATGTCGATGTGGCCGAGGGTTTCATCGTTAACGACCCGCGCCGCACGCTGGCGCTGTTCCAGTCCGATCAGATCGGCTTTATGGCTCCGACCATTGAGGAGTTGCCCACCGTCAAGCAGACTAAGCCCAACGCGACCATCCTCGAATACCTGGTCAACAGCGCCTACTTCATGTTCTTCGGCGACTCGATCCCGGCGAACAAGGCGCCCTTCAATGACCCCCGTGTCCGGCAAGCGCTGTCACTGGTGTACGACCGCGACGGCTACGCTGATCTGTTCCACGACGGCAAGGGGGTGTGGAACAACGTCATCAGCCCCGGCATGCCGAAGTGGTATCTCGATCCGAAGAGCAAGGACATGGGCGATACCGCGGGCCTGTTCCTATATGACCCGAAGAAGGCGAAGCAGTTGCTGACGGCGGCGGGGTACCCGAACGGTGTCGAGGCCGAGTTCCACTATTCGCCGGGCTACGGCAAGGTGTTCCCCCACCGAGCCGAGGGCGTGCTGTCCACGCTGAAAGAGGGCGGTTTCAACCTTAAGCCGGTGGCGGAGGAGTACGGCAACTACATCAGCAACACGTTCGCCGGGAAGTTCACCGGTGTAACCTTTGGGCCGCAGACCGACCTCACCGACCCCGATCTGTTGTTCTTCCGCATGTTCAACCCCGATAACCAGCTCAATAACTCGCGCGTCAATGACCCCAAGATGACCGCGATGCTGAATGCTCAGCGGCGGGAGTTTGACGAGGGCAAGCGCCGCAAGATCATCTGGGATGTGCAGCGCTACAACGCCGAGATGATGTACTACGTGCCAGGCGTGCAGGGCTACAGCTACGCGGCGGTGGCGCCCATCGTCAAGAACTACCGGCCGAACATCACCTACGGCTTTGCCGACGCGATCACATCTCTCTGGCGGGAATAGGACTGTCGCCGGCACACGCGGGGCGGGTCCGTCGCGGTTGAACCCGGCTTCCGTCTCGGCCGAGCACGGTTGCCGCGCGGATGTGGATGCGCCAGGCAGGCCCTCGCGGCTCGGCCCGGCGCGTGCGAGCCGTCGCCCCGGGCCGTGTCCGGTGAGGCGGCCGCCGCCCGCCGCGACGAGTATCACACCATCACGCGCGATTGGTGGAACGCATGCGCACTTACATCATCCGCCGCTTGATTCTGATGATACCCACACTCGTGGGCGTCACCGTGTTGGTGTTCTCGATGGTGCGATTCCTGCCCGGCGACGTGATTGACCAGATGCTGGGTGAGTACCGCATCAGCATCAAATCGGAGCAGGAGCTACGCGCGAAGTTGGGCTTGGACCGGCCGCTGTATTCCCAATACTTCGCGTGGATCGGAGACGTGGTGCAAGGCGATCTCGGCCGGTCACTCCGCAGCGACCGCGGTGTGCTGTGGGAGCTGCGCCAGCGGCTGCCGGCGTCGGTCGAACTCGGCGTGCTGGCGATCGCCTTTTCGATCACGCTCGCCGTCCCGATCGGCGTCGCATCGGCGATACGCCAAGATACCTGGGTGGACTATGCCGCCCGTAGCTTCTCGATAATGGCCTTGTCCGCGCCGAGCTTCTGGCTGGGCATCCTCGTCATCACGTTCCCGGCGATCTGGTGGCAGTGGTCGCCGCCGGTCGGATACCGTCATATTTGGGACGACCCGGTGCAGAATCTCCAGATCATGGCGCTGCCGGCGGCGATCCTCGGGCTTGTCACCAATGGCACTGTCATGCGGCTGACACGGGCGCAGATGCTTGAGGTGATGCGACAGGACTACATTCGCACCGCCTGGGCCAAGGGGCTGCGCGGCCGCACCGTGGTCGTCCGGCACGCGATGAAGAACGCGCTCATCCCGGTGGTCACGGTCATCGGACTTCAGATTCCGATCCTGGTCGGCGGCTCGGTGGTGATGGAGAGTATCTTTGGCATTCCCGGCATGGGCACCTATCTGATCCAGGCGATCCAGAACCGCGACTACCCAATTGTGCAAGGGGTTAATCTGCTGGTCGCCGGAGTGGTAATCGCCACCAATCTGCTGGTGGATATCAGTTACAGCTATCTTGATCCGCGCATCAAGTACCAATAGTCGCGGAGTGCAGGCGATGGCGACCACCAATCTCGACACGCTACTCGCTGTCGATGCTCGTCCGCATCGCGGTGTGTTTTCGGCGACGTGTTCAACCGGCTGGCGGTTCGCGCGGCGCAAACCGCTGGGCGCGATCGGCGCGGTGATCGTGGTGGTGTTCGTGTTGGTCGGCGTGTTCGCCGATCTGATCATCCCCTACCCATATGATCAGATGCATCGTCGCGAGCGGCTGCAAGGCCCGTCGGCGACCTACTGGCTCGGCACCGACAACCTCGGCCGCGACCTGTTCAGCCGCATCGTGTACGGCGCCCGTATCTCCCTGTTAGTGGGCGTCGGCGCCACCGCTCTTTCGATCGGTATCGGTACCCTGCTCGGCGTAACCAGCGGCTATCTCGGCGGCAAGCTCGACATCATCTTGCAGCGGTTGGTCGATATCTGGATCTCATTTCCCGGCCTGATCCTGATCATCAGCATGCTCGCGATCGTCGGGCCGGGGCTGCGGTCGGTGATCGTGGTGCTGGGCGTTCTTGGAGCCTCGCGAACCACGCGGGTTACACGCGGTGCGACGATCGGTGTGCGCGAGAATAGCTACATCGAGGGCGCGCGAGTGGTCGGCGCCCGCGATGCGCGCATCATGCTGCGCTATATCTTGCCCAACATTTTCGCGATCATCATGGTGCTCGCCACGGTCGAGCTGGGCGGATTCATCCTGGCGGAAGCGACGATTTCTTTCCTCGGCTATGGTGTGCCGCCGCCGACACCGACCTGGGGCCAGATGCTCAGCGGCTCCGGCGCGCAGTACATGCTGAACCAACCGGGCATGGCGTTTTGGCCGGGCTTCGCGCTAGCGATGGTGGTGTTTGGCTTTAATATGCTCGGCGACGCCCTCCGCGATGTGCTCGATCCGCGCCTGCGGGGCGGGCGGTGAGCCACCGCGCGCACGGGTGACCGGGATGTCCCGACCCGATTTGTTCCATCACTTCATGACAGCGTATACTCCGCATACGGAGCGCGAACCGCGTTCAGGACGGCGGGCGAGCGGCGCTGCCGGCAGTCGAACGCCACCGACCCGCGGCGACTCAGCGTCCGCGCGGCGGGCGCCGTTCACGGTCGTGCGGCCCGTGCCGCGTATCCTCTGGTTCTGCATCACCTCGCACTCGTGGAGTTGTTCATGTCCGTTTCCGTCGGAGCCGGCGCCGGCCCCACGCGGCTCGGCACCTTTAGTGCATTGCGTCAGCGCGAGTTTGGATTGTTGTGGTGGAGCGGAGTCGGTCAGGCGATCGGCCTCGGGATGCAACAGATCACCCTCGGCTATTTCGTCTTCGAGCGCACGCACTCGGAGTTTTGGGTCGGCGCGGTCGCCTTCATGAACTTCGCGCCGTTCTTCTTCTTTTCGCTGTTTGCCGGGGCGCTCGGTGACCGGCTCGATAAGCGCCGTCTGCTGATCGTCTCGCAGGCGGGCAGCGGCATCGCGGTGTTCGCGCTCGCCACGCTGATCACCGCCGGCGCGGTCGCGATCTGGCACATCCTCGTGATCGCCTTTTTCGCCGCCACATGGCAGGCGCTGACGGTGCCGATCCGGCACGCCTTCGCGAGTGAGCTTGTCGAGCGGCGCTATCTGCTGAACGCGATCGCGCTCAACGCGCTGGCACAGAATGGCATGCGCGTGATTGGGCCGGTGCTGGCCGGGGTGCTGATCGGCACGATTGGCTCGGGCGGCACCATGTACGTCAATGCCGCCGGCTACCTGCTCGGGCTGCTCCCGCTGTTCGTGCTGGCGAGCCGGCCGCGCGCCGTCGTGAGCGCCCGCGCATCGGTGCTTGGCGACATCCGCGCGGGCATTCAGCACGCCATCGCGACCCCGGCAATTCTGTTCGCCCTGGTACTGACCAATCTGGTGTTTTGCACCTTCGGGATGCCGTACATGTCGATGCTGCCGGTGTTCGCGAAGGATGTGCTCGATCAGGGGCCGGCGGGATTGGGCCTGCTCAGCGCCGCGGGAGGGGTCGGGTCGGTGCTCGGCGCGGTGGTGCTGGCTCGTCTGAGCGACTATCCTCATCGCGGCCGTCTCTTTCAGGGGTGCTTCGTGCTGTTCTTCGTCAGTCTCTTGCTGTTCTCGCTATCGCGGAGCTTCGTGCTGTCGATGGCGCTGATCGGCCTGGTCGGGCTGGGGGCGATGAGCCACATCAATCTCGGTACGGTGATGCTCCAGACCGCGACCCCACCCGAGATGCAGGGCCGGATCATGAGCCTGTGGACGTGGGGCATCAGCGCATCATTTCTCGGCGCGCTTCCGATCGGGGCGCTGGCGGAGGTATACGGCGCCCCATTTGTCATGGCCGGAAGCGCCGCCATCGGCCTGACACTCGGCGCGGGACTCATGCTGCGGTACCGCGGCGTTGCCCTTGGGCAGCCGGGGTGGACGTCGGGCGTCGCCTCGCGCGGTGAGCACGACTCCGGCCTGGTGGCACCCGCGGCACGGCGGTAGGCTGCATGTTCAGTGAAGGGGCTGCCATCACGAGCGCATGGAGGCGGAAACAGGGAGGATTGTCCGTCCCCCGAACACCCAAGATCCCGTCCCTATCACCTATTTTCACGGGAGTCGCTCATACCCCGCCGGGGCGCCACCGAGCATGAAACCGGTTCCTCCCCCTTCCCTGCAAGGGAAGGGGGTCGGGGGGTTAGGTATTTTCAAGGGAGGTCGCGTGAACACATCAACCGTGGGACAGGAGCGGTCGGTCGAGGTGGTTGGTCTGAATATCCGCGTGTGGGAGGGCGGCGCCGGCGAGCCGCTGTTAGTGATACACCACGACATCGGCAACGCGGGCTGGATTCCCCTGTACGAGACGCTCGCCGCCAATTTCCGGGTAATCGTGCCCGAGTTGCCGGGCTATGGCCGGTCGGACCGGCCTGCCTGGGCGCGTCATCCGCGCGATATCGCGATCATCACACACCTGATGCTCGATAAGCTGGATATCGACTCGGCCGTGCTGGTCGGCCTCGGCTTCGGCGGCTGGATCGCGGCGGAGATGGCGACGATGAATCAGCGCCGCTTCCGCCGGCTGGTGCTGGCCGGCGCGATGGGCATCCGTCCCTCCGAGGGCGAGGTGCTCGACCAGATGATGTCCAGCCTCACCGACTACGTGAAGTCGGGTTGTGCCGGCCAAGAGTCATTCGTGCGGCTGTTCGGCGAGGAGGTGTCGCGCGAGCAGGATCTGGCCTGGGACTACGCCCGCGAGATGACCGCCCGCATCGCCTGGAAGCCCTACATGTTTTCGCACCAGCTTCCTCACCTTCTCGGCAGCGTGGAGATTCCCGCGCTCGTCGTGTGGGGCCGGGAGAACCGGGTGGTGCCGCTCGCGTGCGGCGAGGCGTTCGCGCGGGCGATGCCCAACGCCGCGCTGGAGATCGTGGACGGCGCGGGCTTGTGGATCGATTTGGAGCAACCGGAGACGCTAGCCCGG
>JBBQJF010000330.1:0-5986 GCA_038325665.1 Dehalococcoidia bacterium
CCCGGCCACCAGCGACAACAGCGCCCCGGGATACCCCCACGTCGGCAACTGAATCACCGCCGCCGCCAGCGCTACCGCCGCCAGAGCCGCCGCTGAGGCCGCGATGCCCAGTGCTTTACCCAACTCGAACCGATTTCGCCAGGTAAACCAGGTGCAGGCGACGGTTAGCGCGAAGAATGCGCCGACCGCAACCCGCATCGGCCCGGCGAAGCGGTCGTCGAGACGGTAGCCTGAGATGTCGCCGGTGGTAGTCAAACTGACCGTGAGCCAAAATGCGAGACCGGCGCCGCACAGGGCCATCAGGGCGCCCATCTTCAGAAAGCCGGGCGCGACCTGCCCGCGGAACTGCGGCGCCAGCAGCACGATCTGCGTACCGGCGCCGAATTCGAGCATCAGCAGAAAGGTCGCGAATGGGAGGGCGGACAGGCTCATCGTTGACGCTTCAATTCTGTAGACGAGCGCCGGAGCGCTCGCATTGCTCGGGAGCAGCGGTCATTCGTGCGTTCGTGCGCAATCTAGAGTAGAGCGGCGCGCCGTCAGCGTCCACTCCCTCGCGCCGACCTCGGGGGGGACTGTTCCAGGCAGCCGGGGTTGGACATGGTCAAACCTCGCGTCCGCCCCCTAGCTGGTCGCGGGAGTCGTGCGCCCCTGAACTCTCCGCCGCCGAGTCGGAAGTATCGCACGGGCCGTGACCGGCGCGGACCAGATCCCCGAGCGCGCGGAAGTCGTCGTCTTGTTGTGTGTACGGGCGGCTCAAACCCGCGCGGGGCGATGGATGGTACAGCGGCACCAACAGCCGGCCGGCCCACGGCAGCGCGCGACCGGCCTGGGCGCCGAGGCGGTAGCAGTGCGGCTCTAAGTCGGCCAGCGCCCGCAGGGCGACCGCGCCAAGTGTGACGACAACGCGCGGATTCACAAGGGTGATCTGCGCCGATAGCCATCCCGAGCACGCGGCAAGTTCGGCGCGACTCGGGGGACGGTTCGTACCGGACGGATGACGCGGGTTGCACAACACCGCGTTAGTGATGAATACCTCTGCCCGCTCCAATCCCGCCAGCGCCAGCAACCGCGAGAAGCGGACTCCGCTGGCGTCGCGTGACAGCGGCACACCGGTGACATCACCTCCGCGCCGCCCGGGCGCCTCGGCCACGAACATCACGCGTGCGCCCGGCGTTCCATTGAGGGCGCTCAGCACCCGCCGCCGCCCCTCCATCGCCGGACAGCGGCGGCACGCCTGGGCCGCGTGTACCAATTGGTCGAATGTATCGCCTGCCATGCCCGCGCTCCGTCTCGGCGTGGTCGCGGCGCTCGCGACGGCGGCCACAATGGTTGCTCACTACGCGGGGGTATTCGAGAATCCGTCTTTCATGATCAGCAGCGGCCCACGCGGCGTCATGAGGGCGCCGCCCGCCAATCACGGCGCCCCTGACGATCTTGCACGGGAGACGGCGCTGCCACCCCCGGAGCCGCGTCGCCCAGCCCGCGTACCGAGCGCCGGCACGACGCCCGCGCATGGGCCGCCGATCGGTTCGCGTAGTGCGGGCGTGAGGCTCATGGTATGCTGAGCGCGGCCGGTGCTCCAGGGGTGGGGTCCGGAAAGGTCGGCACAATCGATGACAGACAGCAACCGGCGCGCGCCGGATCTGTCGCGGTGCTTTGGTCGGTATCGCGCGCAGACGGCGCGGTACGCGCTCACCTACTGCGTGGAGTGCCCGAAACTCAAGTCGTGTGTACGCACCGTGTGGGGTCTGGAAGGACCGCGGCAAACGGTGAGGCGCAACTACTGGTGGGAGACGTCGCCTCGCGGCCTCGCTCGCGCGCCGGCCCCGCCCACCGGTGGCGGTGACTTTCTCGCGACCTAGCGCTTGATACCGCCATCCGTCCAGGCCCAAATGGTCGCGCCATGTCCACGAGGGGCCGCGGGCGACACGGCGGGTCGCGTTGACGGAATCCCTGGACCGCCCGGCCGCGACCGCGGACCATCTGGGCGCTCCAACCGACGATGCACCAGCCCCGGCATACGCGGAGCGGCAGCCCAATGCGCGAGATCACACCTGACCCCGGCGGCCACCGCTTTCTGCTCAAGGCGATATCCGAGGCCGGCAACGAACTGGCCGAGGAATTGTTCGGCTGTCCGCGCCGCCTCGCGGACGTGCTCGACGCCGATGGCTGGTCCCTTCGCCTGATTGCCGCGCATGTGCTCGCGTACGAAGAGATGGTCTCCGGCTACCTCGACCTCATACTTTCGGAGCGTCTACCGAACCTCGATGTCGTGGATGCGGAGGCGGTGCGCGACGATCCGGATGCGTGTCGTGACGACCCCGACGAAAGTGTGCTCTCATTCGCCCATGTGCGTCGCCGCACACAGTACCTTCTGTGGGATCTGCATGATCGCCACTGGCGTCGCGCCGGCCGCCACCCGTACCGTGGTGAGATCACGGTGCTGCAACTGGCGCGCGAGTTACACTTGCACGACATCGAATACCTCTGGCGCGCCCGACGCTTGAAAGAGGGCGCGGGCGCGACACGCGGCGGCGGATCGCGCTGATGAACTCACGCCCCGGCCAGGCGGTGAGCTGCCCAGCCTGATGACCTACCCCTGACGCTCGGGGACGCGCCGTCGTTAGAGTTCCTTGACCAACTCGATCTCATCGTGCATGCCGGTGCCGTCGTTGCCTGTCAGCGGGATCTCCGGCTTGAGCGCCCGCGCGTCGTCTACCGCTCCCAGCCGCACCGCGGCGATGCGCATACCCCGCCGTTGGTAGAAGCGAAGGGCATGCATGTTGTCGTTGGTCGTGACCAGTCGCAGCCGCCGGCAACCTTGTCCGCGGGCATAGCGCTCGGCCGCATCCATCAGCGCCGCTCCGGCGCCCGGCACGAGGCTGTTGATGGTTACTACCTCGCAGTCCTCGCCGGCGACATGGAGGGTGAGTAGGCCGGTCGGGTCGCCGCCTGACTCGGCGATAAATCCGGGGAGGTCGGCGGGCCGGTGGATGACGCCGCGTGACATGACGGTGTCCGCGCCCCATGCATCGAGGATGTACGCCGCGACCCAGGCACGATCGGCTCCTGCCACCGGCCGGATAGACGGGGGCGCGACGGCGGCTGGCATGCCAGCCAGCGGGGTCGCGCGGCGGACGCCATCGAGTATCGCGCGCTCGATCGCGCGGGCGGCGAGAGCTCCCAGCGCGCCCAGGTCGGGTCGTTCTTCGATCCGTGTTCCCGTGGAGATCGCGAACACGGTGTCGCCGTCGCCGGGTGTGTATGCCGGGCGCACGGTGCGGGCGAGGCCGGCGTGGGCCATCAGCGCTATCCGATACAGGCCGGCGCGGTCGAGCAGCACGTCGGTAGCGACCACGGCGATGGTCGTGTTCTCGGCCACCGGCGGCGGGATGCTGCCCCGGCGGCGCAGGTACGCGATCGCATCCTCCCGCTCTCCCTCGGCCGGTCGCATGGCGGCCACCCGCCGTCCGGTGTCGGGATCGACGATCTCGCCGACCGCGTTGACCACCGCGAGCGCGCCGGTGATGGCGCCCTCGGACGTGAACTCGCTGGCGGCGCCGACACCGCCCTTGACCGCCCGCTTGATTCCCGCCAGCTTGGCAACGCTTGCGCCCGTGCCGGCGCCGACAGTTCCCCGCGGTGTGGATACGCGGGCGGCGTCACAGGCCGCGTATCCGGCATCGGCGTCGGGCCAGACATCCGCCCGTCCGACGCCAAGGTCGTAGATCACGGCGGCGGGCACGATCGGCACCCGCGCCGCCCGTGTATCGAAACCGATGTTCCGCTCCCTGAGCCAGCGCATCACGCCGGTCGCCGCGTCGAGGCCGAAGGCGCTGCCGCCGGTGAGGAGCACCGCGTGCGCCCGTTGCACCTGGCCGCCGAGCGAGAGGGCGTCGGTTTCACGCGTGCCGGGCGCACCACCGAGCACGGCGCACGCCGCGACCGCACCCTCCGGCGGACACAACACCACGGTGCAGCCGGTCGCCGCACGCCGGTTGGTCCAGTGGCCCACACGCAGGCCCGGCACGTCGGTGATTGAATCGCGACGGAACGGTGTCTTCGGCATCACGCCACCCTTCGAACGTCCCCGGCGCGACCGGGGGGAGGAGGCTCGTGGCTGATCAGATTCGGTCGTGGAGTTTGCCCGTGGGTACCGCCGACCCGACGGGCCGCGTGTTCCGGGAACGCGCATGGCGGTCATCGGGGTGAACCCGCCACGGCCTCGGGCAGCGCACGGGTCCGAGCGCCTTGAACCGAGTAGATGCGCTGAACCTCCTACCGAGTGCATGCTCAGGCGACCTCGTGGGCAAATGCATGGCCGCGCTCACGGTGACGCGGCCCGCGACCAGGGCGATCCGGTGGGTCGCCCCTATTCTGGGGGTCCGTCGTCTCTCGTGGGCGCAACCCGATGGGTCGCCCGCGGCCGGTGGGATACCCCGGCCACTGCTGATTCTGCTCTAGCCCGCGCCGGGGCGCATGGTCAGCCAGCGCGCACCCGCGGCGCGTGGGGGAAACCGTTGATGAAGGCGGCCGGCTCGTGGGTGTGGACGAACGCGTGGATGATGTTGCGGGTGAGGCGCGTCATCACGTCGATCGCATCGACCACTTGCGCCAGGCGCTCCTCATCCACGCGCAGCGCGGCGATGTCGATCCGCCCGCTCCGTGTGTCCATCGCGATCGCCGCCACCTGTGTGGGGGACAACTCACGGCCGGCGAGCCAGCCGGTACGCTCTGCCAGTGTGACGCCGTTGCGCAGGTGGTCGGAGGCCAGCGCCAGCGCCCGCTCGCCCAAGTCGCGGAAATCGCTCAGGCGGTGCAGATCGGCCAGCGCGAGCCGCAGGGCGCGTGACACGTCAGCCTCACCCCCGCGCGCACGGCCCGGCCGCGCCGGCGCCGGCGCCGGCAGCCCAAGGGTTGCCAGCATCTCAACGCCGCTCAGCGTCGCCACGCCGGCGAAGAATCGCCGCGCGTCCTCCGCATCGAGATGGAAGTCGAGAAACGTGCGGGCGATCGGCGCCACCGACCGCGCCCGTAGCGCGGCCACCAGCGCGACCAGATCGGAGGCGGAGTTGACGAATTGCTCGTATATCGTCATGCCGAGCAGTTTGCGGTCGCCCGTGTTGGCAAGCACCAGCGCCCGCAGGCACGTCTCCGCCACGACCTGGCGCGAGCGCGCGCCGAACTCGGCGTAGTGATCGAGGAAGTCAGCGTCCACCGACCGCAGATAGGTGTCGAAACATGGACCGCAGCGCACTCCGCGGCTGCCATCAACACCGACCACGGCTTGACCACATGAGGCGCACAGGGGTTGCAGAGCATTGTTCGTCATGGCGTTGCCTCCGAGGGCAGGACTCAGTAAACACATCCACACCCCATGAACTGCCAGCGGTCACCGACGGTTGTAGGGTACCCATGGCGAACAGCTAGTCTGACTCCATTGACCGGAGCGCCGCTTCGGATTGCCCGTCGTCGGAGTCCGCGAGCGGTTGACACGACAGGCAGACATGGGTGCCACGGCCGGCGACCCGCCTCTTGACGACGATCGCGCCGCAACTGTAGCAGGGTTGGCCGCCACGGTCGTACACGCGCCACTGCTCCTGCATCGCGCCCCTTTGTCCGAGGCCGCCCACATGGTGACGCGCGCTGGACCCTTGAAGCCGGATTGCCTTCTCCAGCACGGCGCGGATGGCCGCGTGGAGCCCGGTCGTCTCGTCGAGAGTCAGTGAGCCGGCGGCGCGCAGCGGATGGATGCCGGCCGCGTGCAACGATTCATCGACATAGATATTGCCCAATCCGGCCACACGCCGCTGGTCGAGGAGCACTGCCTTGATCGGCGCCCGTCGTCCGTGCAGGGCCTCGGCAAGCTCGCCCACGGTCCACGCGTCGTCCAGCGGCTCCGGCCCCATGCCCTGCAGCGCCCGGGTCGCGTCGTCCGTGAGTACCCAAGAGCCGAACTTGCGTTGGTCGTCCCAGTGCAGTTCGC
>JBBQJF010000331.1:0-5981 GCA_038325665.1 Dehalococcoidia bacterium
TCGTTTTCTCCACGGCGATAGCGCACACGCCCAACGTCACCGCCGCTCGCACCCTGTCGGGAGGCATTGTCCCGTCCCCGTCACGCCGGGACCGGCGCGACACGGGCGGATGCGGCGCGGGCAGCCGTCCATCCGGCCAGGCGATGGCGGCGGGTACTGGTACGGTTACATACGAGCGAGCCCGTGCCCGTTGGTATCTGTTGCGACAGCGGGTCGAATCCGGCAGTGTCCACGCGGTGGGGCGCGGCTAGACCGGCCGGCGGGCGGGCCACTCGGCGGCTCGCGAAGGCAGAATCATCCCCGCCCGCCCCGGCAAGCCGGGACCGGGCGAAGCAGCCACCTTTGTCCTGATTGGTTCAAACCCGGGACACACGGTACAATCCTCGCCGGAGCACGGCCGGTCGCCAAGCTGGCGCCGCCGTCGATAACCGGCGCGACGTGATGGTAGCATGGACGGACGACCCATGCCTCTCGCGTCTGCTCGTTCACGCGTCCTTCGGCAGATGCATAGCTTTTTGAACGCGAAGGCTAGTACTATTGTGGTCGCTGTCGAGTCCGTAACTGCCCCCGGCCAAGCGGTTTGCCGGAGGTGTTGCGCCGCCCGCGCGCCAGCCATCATCTCGGTGACTCGGGGGGACGATAATGACCACGCCCATCGATATGACGGATGTGATCGCCGCGTATCGGGACTGCTTGGCCGACTATCTCCGCAGTCGCGGCGAGGCAGCCCTCTACAAAGCGTCCCTGCTCGGCCAAACCCTTGTCGAACGCGGGCTCGGTCCCGAAGACCTCGTCGCCGTGCACGTCGAGGCGTTGGAGTGTGCGGTTGGCGGACTCACGCCGCGGCAGGTGGCGGGCGCCGGCGTCGATGGGCTGCTTTTCCTCCTCGAGGTGATGATCGCCTACGGCGTCCAATTCCAGCAGGCGGTCGAGTTGCGCCTCGCGGAACAGGCGCGTCAGGCAGAGGAGTCACACCTGCGGGCACAGGCGCTGGAGCAGTCGTCGCGGATGCACGCCGATGTCCTGGCCACGGTCTCTCACGAGCTGCGCACACCAGTGACGGTGGCACAGGGTTCGCTCGACATGGTCGCGCGGCACGTCGCCCGACAACAGATCGAGTCGGTGCCGCCCTTCATCGAGTCGGCGCGACAGGCGCTCACCCGCCTCTCCCGCCTCACGGCGGACCTGTACGAGGCGAGCCGCGGCAGCGCCCCCCAGTTGCAGCAGGGTCCCCAAAACTTGGCCGTCATAGTCGCGCGGGCGCGTGAATGGGCCGAGGAGCCGGCGGCCCAACGGGGCATTGTCTCGGTGTTCGATCCGGGATCGGACGAGCTGCCGGTACTCGGCGATGAAGAGGCGCTCCTAAGCGTACTCGGCAACTTGGTCTCGAACGCCATTCGCTACACACCTGCCGGCGGGCGGGTGACGATTCGGACAGGCGGCGACGATGCGCGGGTATGGGTGGAGGTGATTGATACCGGGATCGGCATGTCACCCGAGGTACAGGATCACATCTTCGAGCGGTTCTACCGGGCGCCGGAAGCGCGAACGGTCGAATCCCAGGGCCTGGGGCTGGGCCTTGCCCTGGCTCACCAGCTCGTGCAGGCCCACGAGGGGCAACTGACGATCACGAGCGCGGCCGGCGACGGCAGCAGCTTCCGGCTGACGCTGCCACGGCTGTCGGGCCAGCCGCGGTCCCCGACCGATACGGACCTTGAAGGAGTCCCCCTGCCATGACCAACCAGCCGCGTGGTGACCAGGACACCGTTGCTCAGCAGGCGGTCATGCTTGATGAGCAACGCCGGACGATCGTGGAGATGCAGTCGCCGGTTATCCAGGTCTGGCAGGGCGTGCTCGCCTTACCAATCGTCGGCAGCCTCGATACAGCGCGTGCCCAAACGATGAACGAGGCGCTGCTCGACAAGATCGTCGAAACCGGCTCGGAGATCGTGATCCTTGATATCACCGGCGTACCCCTGATCGACACCGCCATCGCCAAGCACCTGCTGGAGACGGTTGCGGCGGCGCGGTTGCTGGGCGCCCAGGTGTTGATCGTCGGCATGACCACGCGCACGGCCCTCACGCTCGTGCACCTCGGCCTCGACCTCGGCGGCGTGACAACACGCACGACGCTGGCCAAGGGGCTGGAGCTGGCGTTCACCCGCCTCGGTCTCGAGGTCGTCCCGCGGCGAGGGGCGCCGGCGGGTGGCTCGCTGCTCGACGCCGACGGAGGGGTGGCATAGATGTCCCGTGTACCCATCATCCAGGTGGACCACACGATCATCGCTACCGTGCAGGAGGAGCTGCGCGACCACGATGCCCTGCAGTTGCAGGAGGATTTGGCGCAAACCCTGGAGCGCACTGACGTCCACGGCGTCTTGCTCGACCTCTCCGCCGTCGAGACGGTCGACTCGTTCCTTGGCCGGCTGCTGCACGACATCGGCGTCGGGACCAGACTCCTGGGGGCGCATGCCGTGATTGTAGGTATTCAGCCGGCGGTCGCGATCACCCTGGTGGAGCTGGGACTGGACCTGACGGGGGTACCAACGGCCCTTAATGCCGCCAAGGGAATGGCCATGCTTCGGCGGTTGGCGGCCCGCGAGGCGCGTCGTGTCTGATGACGCCGCGGTCGATCTGCGGGTGCCCATCGCCGGAGAGGACGACATCGTCGCCGCCCGCCAGGCCGCCCGCGAAGCGGCCAAGCGCTTGGGCTTCGGCGTAGTGAACCAGAGCCGGATCGCCACGGCTGTCTCCGAGCTGGCGCGCAACGTCGTGCGCTACGCTACTGGTGGCCGGGGGATTGTGACAATCCACACGCATACGGACGCGCTGCACGGGTCGGGCATCAAGATAGTCGTCTCCGACGACGGACCTGGGATCACCGACATCAATCTCGCCCTGGGTGAGGGTTTCACCACCGGACACGGCATGGGGTTGGGACTGCCTGGCACCCGCCGGCTGATGGATCAGATGGAGATCGACAGTGCCCTCGGGCGTGGAACCACCATTACCATCTGCAAGTGGCGGCGATGAGCAGCCGGCGCCACGGCAGATCACCGTCGCCACCACCGCTGACCCGGCACGCGCGCGGCGCGCGGCGCGGGCACTGGCGCGAGCGGTAGATCTCGACCAGGAGGCAACCGAGTGCGTTGCGCTGGCGACCACGGAGCTGGCCACCAATCTGCTCCGCTATGCCCGGCGCGGCGTCATTAGCCTCGCGTCGGTCACGGGAGATCTCGGCACGGGTGTGCAGGTGGTCAGCCAGGACGAAGGGCCGGGAATTGCCAACGTGAGCAGAGCACTCGAGGACGGGTACAGCACGGGCGGCGGACTGGGTAACGGCTTGCCCGGCGTGCGGCGGCTGATGGACACGTTCGAGCTTTCGAGCGGCCCACAGGGAACAAGGATCGAGACGTGCAAATGGCCGACCCGCCGCTAATCATCGCCGCGGCCGGTCGCCCCCACCCCACGGAGCAGGTTAGCGGCGACGCTTGGGCGGTGCACTGGCACGCGGAGCAGTGCCGTATCGCCGTTATCGACGGCCTCGGACACGGGCCGGAGGCGGCCACGGTGGCGGAGCGGGCAACGACCGCGCTGGCCCGCTATCCGGACCTGGACCCGCTTAGCGCTCTGGCCCGTTGCGACGAGGCGTTAGCTGGTACGCGGGGCGCGGCCGTTTCGGTCGCGGCAATCGACTGTCGCACCAGCCGGCTGGTGTACGCCGGCATTGGTAACATTGAGGCGCAACTGTGGCAGGCGGGCGCGTCGCAACGCCTGATTGCCTATCGCGGCATCGTCGGGGTCACGCGTCGCACGGTGCGGGCGTTCAGTTTCGATCTGCGTCCGGACTGGTGGCTGCTGCTCTACACGGATGGTATCAGCAGCCACCTCAACGCCGCCGAGCTGGATTCCACCGTGCGGGCCGACCCGCGGGCGGCAGCCGACGCCGCGCTGGCCCGGTGGGGCCGGTCGACAGACGACGCCACCGCCGTGGTCGTGTGCCCATCGCACCATGCAAGGTGACGCTCCACACGGGGCGCCGGACCTCATCCCGCGTTACGGTCACGGCCGCCAGCGGCGGTGAGCGGAGCGCGGGATGAGGTCCGGCGATTTCAAGGGCCAGTTCCAAACCGGGGACGGCGCGTGGTGTTATCCGTTCACGCTCACCGAATATCAGTCCTTGTGGCGATGAATCCCGGTGTGATCGGGGCCGTCCATCTTCACGTCGCCGATGTGGTCCTTCGTGACATTGAGGCGGACATCGCCGCCGGTGGAGGCGCTGATACAGTCGGTACCCAGCCAGTAATCGGGGGCCATCTTCGCATCGACCTTGAAGCAGCCACCCGCCACTTCCTTGACCTTGCCCAGCTCGTCACCATCCGCGGTCACGACCTTGGCGCCGACGGCCGGCATGCCACCACTGTAGCTCGCTGATGTCGTCATCGTGAACCTCCTTATGAGCCGGTCGGTCCATGCACGGCGCATGTCCGGCGCGACTCCATTGGACATCTCTATCATGCACGTCCCCGCCCCGATTGAACATTCTCATTACGAGTTATCGCCCTATACCCAACACGGATGCAAGGTGCGCCCGCGCTGACGCCGGGGACGCGCCTTGCATCCGAGAGTCGCTTTCAGTACGCTTCACCAGCCATAAGATCACGATACCGCCGTTATGCTGCGACCGAGTAAGGAGAGAACGACCCGATGAAAGCCGCCGTATTTCATGGCCCCCACCAGCCGCTGACCATCGAGAACGTGGAGATCGACACGCCGATGGCGCACGAGGTGCTGGTCCGCACCGTCGCCAGCGGCGTGTGCCACAGCGACCTGCATTTCGTCGACGGACTGTACCCCTTCCCTGCACCAGCGATCCTTGGACACGAGGCGGCGGGCATCGTCGAGGCCGTGGGCGACCAGGTTACCTACGTGAAGGCGGGCGACCATGTGATTGCCTGCCTGTCCGTCTTCTGTGGTCACTGTGATCAGTGCCTCACCGGCCACCCGAACTTGTGCGTCAGCCCCGAGACGAGGCGCGCCCCCTCCGACCCACCGAAGTTGCAGTGGGACGGAAAGCCCGTCGCCCAGTTCGCCAACCTCTCGGGCTACGCCGAGAAGATGCTGGTCCACGAGAATGCGCTGGTGAAGGTCCGTGACGACATGCCGCTCGCCCAGGCGGCGCTGATCGGCTGCGGCGTGACCACCGGCGTCGGCGCGGTGCTGAACACCGCCCGGATCGAGCCGGGTTCGACGGTAGCCGTGTACGGCGCGGGCGGTGTCGGCCTGTCCGCCATCCAGGGCGCGCGCATCGCGGGGGCGCGGATGATCATCGCGGTAGATGTGTTCGAGAATAAGCTTGCCACCGCTCGCGAGCTGGGCGCCACCCACATCGTCGATGCCTCCTCCGGCGACCCGGTGGCGGCGATCCGCGACATGACCGGCGGCGGCGTCGATTATGCCTTCGAGTGTATCGGCCTCAAGCAGGCCGCCGAGCAAGCGTTCGATTGCATCCGCCAGGGCGGCACGGCGACCATTGTCGGCATGATCCCGGTGGGCCAGAAGATTGAGCTTGACGGCCGCATCTTCCTGCGTGAGAAGAAGATCCAGGGCAGCTCGATGGGTTCCAACCGCTTCCGCGTGGATATGCCCAAGTACATCGACTTCTACATGCAGGGCCGGCTCAAGCTCGACGAGATGATCACCCGTCGCGGCAAGCTGGAAGATGTCAACGAGGCATTTCGCGCGATGAAGGCGGGTGAGGTCGCGCGCACCGTGCTGATGTTCGAGTAGTTGCAACGAGGCTCGTGGTTAGGGAGTGGGACGCGCGGAGCGTCCCACTCCCATGGTTCCCCATCCATTCTCTATCTCAGGCGGTATCTCCGACTCGCCGAAATCAGGCGGGGGCGAGCGGCGTCGAGTCCACCACGTCCGGCCCGGTGTCAGGGTCATCACGGCCTTCACCACCGTCCTCGCTGTGACCT
>JBBQJF010000332.1:0-5973 GCA_038325665.1 Dehalococcoidia bacterium
CAGCCAGACGATCACGTTTCGGTACACGACGACGGTCGCGCCCGACCGCCGAAACCACGCCGCTTTCTTCTGGAGTTTGTCGTCGTTGGCGAACACCAGGATGCGGCCGCCGCTCGGCTCCAACCCCGGAATCGAGAAACCGAAGGCCTCACTCTCGGTCGCTGGCGGACCGCTTGGCCCTCCGCCGATCACCTGCGGTCGGACGTTGTCCACGCTTAGGCCCAGTGCCCGAAACGCGGCCACGACTTCATCGGCGGTGAGCAACCGATCGTTACGCGGCTGCGCCTCCGCCCGCCCATCCTGCACAACGACGAATACCGCCAGCAGTATCCCGGCAAGCACCCCCACGGCGGATAGAAAGCCGGCTACCCCCGCATCACGACGCGTGACCGCTCGCGCGGCCGTGCTCAAGTTCCTGCCAACTGGCTTCATCCAATCACCTCCAGCAGTCGATCACCCTCGTGACCACACGCGGTTTCACTGCCGCCACGCGCAAACCGAACCGCGGCGCCGGGGCGCTGAGTCCGGTCAGTACACGGACATCGAGCGGGTGCGCCGCACGCGGGTGCTGGCGCGCCACGCTGCACCGGTTTCGTACACGCCCCTGAGCGAGGAGACCATGGATGGAGGGTACGCCACCCGTCACGCTTTAGTGATCCTGAGTACCACGCGGCAACTGCCAACTCGCGCCAGAGTATAGCAAGGAGGTCACAAAGGTGGAATGGTCTCATTGAGTGGAGCATCGATCAACATAGGAGAGCGCGAACCGCGGGCGATCTACCTCGTCCCCGACCGTTTCCAGCGTGGTCCGACCCGGCTCGGCCAGGGGTTGGGTGCGCCGCCACGCGCCGCCCTTGGACGGCCGGGCGGCCACTATCGCGTGGGGCGCGGCGCGGTTCATCCAGATCTGCCGTCATCGCGGCCCAACACGAGCGCCGCGTTAATGCCGCCGAAGCCGAACGAGGTCTTGAGCACCCGGTCCACGCGTCGCGAGCGACCCTTGCCACGGATGTAATCGAGATCGCACTCGGGATCCGGCTCGTCGAGATTGGTGGTGGGTGGCAGCCAACCGTGCTCGAAGATCATGGCGCAAATTGCCGTCTCGATCGCCCCGGTGGCCCCGAGCGCGTGGCCGTGCAGCCCCTTTGTGCCCGAGATCGGGGTAGCGCCCGCCGCTTCACCCAAGGCGCGCTTGAACACCAGTGTCTCCGTGCGGTCGTTGAGCGGCGTCGAGCTTCCGTGCGCGTTGATGTAGTCCAGTTGGTGCGGCGCGACACGCGCCTCGTCGAGTGCCAAACCGATCGCGCGGGCGGCCTGCTCGCCGCTGGGCAAGGGCGCCGTCATGTGATGCGCGTCGGTCGTGGCCCCGTAGCCCAGTACCTCGGCATAGATCCGCGCACCGCGCCGCAGCGCCCGCTCCCGCTCCTCGAGGATCAACACCGCCGCGCCCTCCGCCATCACGAACCCGTCGCGCCGCCGGTCGAACGGGCGGGATGCGCGCTCGGGCGCGTCGTTGGCCGTGGACATCGCCTTGATCAGCGCGAACGACCCGAAGGTCAGTGGCGCGAGCGGAGTCTCGACGCCACCGGCCAGCACCACGTTGGCATGACCGCCCCGCACGGCGCGGAACGCCTCCCCGATCGCGATCACACCCGAGGCGCAGGAATTCGCGTTCGCAATGTTGGGGCCGGTAATGCCGAGTTCGATCGCGATGTTACACGAGCTTGCGCCGCCAAATACGGTCAACGCAAGCATCGGGCTGACAGAGCGTAGACCATCCTTCACGTAGTCGAGATGCTGCTGCTCGGCGAACGCAATGCCCCCCAACGCCGACCCCAGGTAGATACCAATCATCTCCGGATCGTCCGCAACATCGAGCCGCGCGTCCTCCACGGCCAGCAACGCGGCGGCAAGACCAAACTGGGAGAAGCGGTCGAGCCGGCGACACCGGCGGTTGTCCATATAGTCGTGGGGATCGAAGCCCTGCACCTCGGCCGCGACCTGAGATGAGAACGGCGCCGGGTCAAAGCGGGTGATTCGCCGCACCGCTGATTGACCGCCGCGCACACCCTGCCACAATCCCGCACGGCCCGAGCCAATCGGCGTGAGCGGGCCGACACCGGTGATCACGACCCGTCTGGTTTCCGCGGTGGCGGACGGCGGCCCGTGGCTGATAGTGGTGTCATCACCCATGAATCGTTGCTCCTGCCCTGGCGGCTGATGCGCACGACCGCCGGCGGGGCCGCGGCTTGCTGTCAACGACCTATTGTCCGCCAGGCGCTTTTGACACGCCGGCGGCGCCGGACTCCGCTGTCTGCTTCATGCAGAGCAGTGTCTTGGCGGCGATATTTTGGATGAACAGCCGGTTAGCGATGTACTCGGCAAACAGGCGGCCGATGACCGGGAGCCGCGGGTCGAGCCGGTGATGGATGGCAACGTGACTGCCGCCCTCCACCGGAGTGATGCGCCATTCGACCTCCATGCCGCGCACGGGGCCGCCGACATGCGTGAATCGCAGCTTTCGCTCGGCGGGAACCGGTTCGACCACCGCCTTCCAGCGCACCGGATAAAAGTCGCGCCACGCGGCCATCTCCACGATCCGGCGCGGCCCCGCGTCCGTGAGCCGTCGCACCCAACGATAGTGCGGCAGAATACGGGGCCAGTCCTCCACCGTCGCGGCCAGATTGAACACGGCATCGGGGTGAGCGGCGATCATGATCTCGGTCGTGCTTTCCATCGGGACTCCCTGCTGGCTCGTCCGCGGGTCGGGGAGCGGGTTGGATGGTGGGCGCCGCGACGTCGCGCCCGTATCGCTCAGACCGCTAGTCGGGCGAGAAACGCGGGTGAGAGCACTCGCGCTGCCGGCAACACGTCGCCGGTGACGCCCACCAGCGTATCAGCCATGCCGCCTCGCTGGCCCAGCAATCGCACCGCCCGTTCCAGCAACGCCGGCCGGCCGAGGAAGCGCTGAATCAGCCACTCCACCGCGTGCCCGCCACGGAACTCACGCGTATGCGCATGTTCGTAAGGGGCCAGTCGAGCGCGGGACACGTCTCCGCTCGCGAGAGCGTCAAGAATAACGGGAGCGGCCAGTTGTGCGCCGCGCAGTGCCTTGTACACACCCTGCCCGGTGAAGGGGTCGTAGTAGCCACCGGCATCACCCACCAGCAGCACACCGTCGCCGGCCATCGCCCGTGCCTGGTACGACAACGGTCCGATGGTCAGCACCCGCCTGACAATCCGGCCCCGCGCGGTTCGCGGCCCCAGATCACCGAATGAACTCAGCGCCTCGCGAAAATACCCGTCCGGGCGACCGGCTATCGCCGGCGCGTGGTCCGGGCGGATGACCATCGCCACATTGGCGGTGTCGCGGTCGAGCGGCGCTACGCCGCAATATCCCGCGAGGCCGACGTGCATCTCGCCGTAATCGCCCATCCCGGCGACACCCTCGATGTGAGCAGCGAG
Organism: Dehalococcoidia bacterium; assembly: GCA_038325665.1. GTDB lineage: Bacteria > Chloroflexota > Dehalococcoidia > CAUJGQ01 > CAUJGQ01 > CAUJGQ01. Next base: position 3,466 of record JBBQJF010000332.1, read on the forward strand.
CGCGATCCGCCGCATCCCCGGCCGGGGCGCCACCATCCCGACCCGGCGGCCGATCACGCCGCGCACGCCATCGGCGCCGATCACGAGTGGCGCGTGAAGCTCGCGCGGGCCGCGCGGGGTGCGCACACGCACGCCGGCAACCCGCCCGTCCGCACGCACAACGTCCGTGACTTGCATCGATTCCTGCACCGTCGCCCCCGCCTCACGCGCCAAATCAACCAACGCGGTGTCGAGCACGCGGCGGGATACGCCTAAACCGTACGTGGGCGCCGCCGCCCAACCCGGCGCATGCCCGAATGATCCGCTCATTCTGCTACGCCCATGCGCCTCCATGACAAAGCCGCGCAGCCGCGTACCTGCCTCACGCTCGACCCGCTCACCGGCGCCCAGTTCGTGGAGGAGCCGGACCACACCGGGACTCATGTATTCGCCGCACGGCTTGTCGCGTGGGAACGTCGCGCGGTCGAGCACCAGCACCCGCGCACCGGCGCGTGCAAGCAGCGTCGCCACGCCGGAGCCGGCCGGGCCTGCACCGACGACGATCACATCGGTCATGATCCACCTCCGCGCTCGGCGACCAGCATCATGCGCGCCGGAAACACGCGGCGTAGGCGTACCCGTTCGATGCCCGCCGTTCGCGCGATCGCGCGAAGCTCCGCCGGGGTATAGGCGCGCAACACGGAGACGGGGCCATCATGCGCCGTCAGCCGGTTGCGAAGCACCAGCGCCATCGCACGGGCAGCCAGATAGCCCGCGCGTCCCCGCTCGAGGTCGCTGACAATGACGGCGCGCCGCGCGACGCGCCACATCTCACGCAGCAGTCGCGTGAGCGCATCAGGCGCGAAGTGGTGCGCGGCCAGACAGCACGTCACGATATCGATCGCTCCGTCACGAAACGGTAGCGCCGCTCCGTCGTGCTGGATCAGCGCGACACCATGCCCCGGCGCGCCGGTGACGCGGGCCTGCGCCAAAACTGCCGCCGAAATATCAGAGGCAAGAACACGCAGCGCTGTCCCCCGGTCGTGGGCGCGCCGGCCGATGTCTCGCGGGATGTCGGCTGAACCGGTGGCAACATCGAGCAGCGTTGCCTCGCGCGGACCATGACGGTCGAGCACCGCCGCCGTCTCATCCCACATGGCCGCCGACCAGCCCAGCACACGGTTGAGCCGGCGGAGATCGCGCAGGTTGCCCGCCAGCGCCGATGGGTCCACATCGGGGCGATCGAGTAATTCCTCAAGCTCGCGGCGAGCGCCCGCGCCGCGCAGGGCGTCCCACAAGCCGGGTTCAGACACGCTCGTCAGACTCACGACAGTGTCACCTCGCGGCGCGAGCCGCAATAAGCGGGGCGGGATGACCGGTGCGGACTCCATCGTATCCCACGCGCCGTGCCGCGTCGCGCGCCCAAATGTATCTACTCAGTTATTATGCACCGCACGCTGGAAGCGTGCGCTATTTACGCACTCTCTATGCAAGCGTACGCGATGCAGCGGCGGGCCGCCAGCGTGCGCGTGTCGGGCGGGCAGCGACCGGGAGCGTCACGCGGTGCGAAACTATTGCGGCGGTACGGGCGAGGCAGGGCATCTCGGCATCTATGGCGGCCCGTCAATCAGCGCCTGCACGGACTGCCAATCATCCTCGGTGTTGATATTGCGAAAGGACCGCAGGTCGGGGTCAAAGCGCCGCATCTCTTCTTCTTCGACTACACGCACGCGGACGCTCGCGAAAAAGCGATCAATCTTGAAATCGTCGCGCGCCAGTTGGTCGTCGATGATGGTGAGACACGAGTGGGCATAGACAGCATGAAGTTGTTGGGTGCGGCCATCGACGCGCGGGAGCACGACGGCGACATCGCCCGAGAGGTCCAGTAGGTAGCGGAGCAGGTTAGCGTTCAGCAAGGGCATGTCGGTGGCGACGGCCAGAAGCCGCGCGCCGCGCATCGCGCGCAGCGCCGTCGCGATCCCGCCCAGAGGCCCCACTCCGGGGCGCTCATCCGCGAGCACGCGCACGCCGGGCGTCACCGCCTCACGCTCCGGCGGACCGACCACCAGCACCTCGCCGCAAACCGTCGCCATCGTGCGGACCGCCCGCGCGAGCAACGCCTCGCCGCCCACGGTGAGCAACGCCTTGTCGCGACCCAGACGACTGGACCGGCCGCCGGCGAGCACGGCGCCCGTCACCGTAGCGGCAGGGGTAGGCCCTCCATGATCTGGCATGCTCTTCACTCCCGGACAGCCACCCAGGGGCACGTATGCCGCCGTATTCGTGGCTCAATACGACCGCACGCGGATCCCCGGCTCGTCACGTCGTGGCGGTTTCGCGGCACGCGTTCAGCCACCGGCAGTCCGTGTGCTCGTTCCCATCGCCACGCGGGCGGCCCGCCCAATCTCCATCGTACAGGAGTTTCGCAAACGCGCGATCAAATTGCATCGCGGACTACACTGGAGACATGAGGTACGTCCGTTACTGGACCGCGCTGTGTGTCGCGGCTCTTCTGATCCTTGTCGGCAT
>JBBQJF010000333.1:0-5923 GCA_038325665.1 Dehalococcoidia bacterium
GCCATTGGATCCGGATCGTGGGGACGGGTCTCGCTGCTATACCCTCGTTTACCCTTCGGCAGCCCTATTGCAAGGTCAGACGATCCTTCGGCGCCGCGCGGTCGCGCTCACACGGGGGAAGACAGGGGTGCGGGCAACCCGCTGGACGAAACGTGGGCGACCCACCGGGTGGGGATGTGGACAACCCGCCAAGTTACCTCCACCCCAGCACATGAACAGTCATCTCCCCCTTCCCTTGCAGGGAAGGGGGACGGGGGGTTAAGTAGCGCGCTACTGCTTGATATCAATGACCAGCCGCCGCGGATTGGTGAGGTTCGTGACCTTGAAGCGGCGTGTACCCTCGAGGTCGAGCGCCCAGGTGACCTCGCCCTCGAAGTCGCAGGTCTCCCGCGCTTCGAGGATCGTCGTCCCCGGCCCGGCCAGCCTGATGCCGGGGATGGTCAGCCGGCCGCCATCGTCATGCGCGACCGCCTGAGTGAAGCGAACGACGAGGACCGCGCCGCCTCGGAGCGGCACGGGCGCGCCCGAACCGCACCCCGTGACCGATGAGACGTACGCGATGCTCCCCGGCGGCAGGGAATCGCGGAACTCGAATACGATTCGCTCCCAGCCGCCCTCCTCGGGATGAACGCCGATGCGCACGTCGGTCAGCACGGCGTTCCCCGGAAATGGGTCAGGGTTCGCCTTGAGCGTCACCGGCTCGGTCGAGCCGAAGTTCAGCGGCGACACGGTGCCATCGATCCGCCCGACGGTTGGCGATGGACTCGGTGTCACCGTGCCGGCCGGCCGCGCGGTGGCCGATCCCGTGACGGGCGAGGGCGTGGCGCCACGGATCGCCGTGCCGTCTCCCGGAAGGGTGGGCGACGCCACGCTCGGCGGGGCCGTCACACCCGGCCGCGGCGTGCCCGCGGTCGCGGCGATGGTCGGGGAGACGCCGGTCGTGGATATCGATGGACGGTCGTCACTGCCGCAGCCTGTCCCTGCCATCAGCAGGACAACCATGACCAGGGAGATCAGGCCGCGATACAGTGACATGGGTAATCCTCATTTCAGCGATATAGTCGCCGCCTGACGCCGGGCAAGCCGTCCAATACAACTGTCACCCACCAACTGATGCGCGGGCCGACGCCGCGCGCCAGTATTGCACAAGCATATGTCCCAGATGGGCGGCGCGAGCGATCCGGCATCAACCATGCCATGGTAGGGGCGATTCGGTAGATCGCCCGATTCCTGATCCTCATGCGCGGGGCCATGACCGCGCGCAACCACACAAACGTGCTCACGTTGCATGGGGCGCGACCGAACCGTGGGGGCAGCCGCTATCGACTCCCCCGGCGCGCTGCCCGGCTTCCGGCCCGTTTCCCGCGCGTATCTCCTATTATTCACACGGGCAGCGCCGCGCAACGTTACGACGGGTTCCTATCATGCGACCAGCAGCGATCGCCGCGGAACCGTCACAGATGCGAGCGCGACCGGGGAAAAGGGGCAGAGCCGTCCTCCCAACACCCAACACCTAACACCTAACACCCATCACCCATCACCCATTCATGGGAGGCCGAGATATGTTCGGAGTCGTGATCCAGGCGCCCGATGCGCGGGCGGCGGTTGAGCAGATCAAGCAGGCGGAACGGGCCGGCATCGGCGCGGCGTGGGCGATCAGCGGGCGCGGGTTCGACCTATTGCCGGCCTGGGCCGCCGCCGCGGTGCAGACGGAGCGGATCCTGCTCGGCACGGCGATCGTGCGCACCTGGACCCGTCACCCGATCGGCTTCGCCCAAGAGGCGCTGGCGTTCGAGCAACTCGCCCCGGGACGGCTGCGCCTCGGCATCGGCACGACCGGCCGGGGCGCGGCCGAGCGGATGTACGGGGCGCGCTTCGACAAGCCGCTCACGCACCTGCGCGAATACCTGTCCACGATCCGGGCGCTGCTTCACGACGGCGCCGTCGATTTTGAGGGCGAATACGTCACCGCCCGCGCCGAGATTGCCTCGCCCGTGCAAACGCCAGTGATGGCCGCCGCGGCCGGGTTGCGCGCCTTCGAGTTGTGCGGCGAGCTGAGCGACGGCGCGATCTCGTGGGTGGCTCCCCTAAGCTATCTGGTCAAGCAGGCACTGCCGGCGCTGCGTGCCGGCGCCGAGAAGGTAGGGCGAGCAGCGCCGCCGCTGATCGCGCATGTGCCGATCGCCGTGAGCACCGATGTCGACGCGGCGCGGGCGCTCGCCCGTCAGCAACTCGCGGGCTACGCCGGTTCGGTGCATTTCACCGGTACGTGGGCGGCGGCCGGGTACGATGTCGCTGCCGGCTACAGCGATGAGCTGCTCGACGACCTGCTAGTGTACGGTAATGAGGAGCAGGTATCGGCAGGGTTGCGCCGCTGGCGGGACGCCGGCATGGGTGAAGTCATGGCGCAGCCGCTGATCGACCCGGGTAACCCTGACGGCTCCACCGCGCGGGCGTTCGCGGCGATCGCGCGGGCAGCATCATAAGAGTCCATTTATGCCCCTGAGGAATCACTCGTTCTCTCCCTTCCCTTGCAGGGAAGGGGGACGGGGGTTAGGTACTACCCGCGCGATACATCTCCACCAGTAAGGATGTCATGAATGACTGATGCGGTGTTCATTCCCGACGGCGACCAGTTCGTGCCCACCGCGGCCGCGGGCAGCCCGTGGGCCGACGATACCCTCCACGGCGGCCCGCCCGCGGGGTTGCTGGCGAGGGCGATCGAGCGCCACGCGGGCGCGCCCGACATGCACGTCTCGCGGCTGACCATCGACCTGTTCCGGCCGGTGTCGAAGGCGCCGCTCGAAGTCACGACCCGCACCGTGCGCGCGGGACGGCGTATTCACGTCGTCGAGGCGGCGCTGCTGGCCGGCGGGGTCGAGATGTGCCGGGCGAGCGGTCTGCTGCTGCGCCGCACCGACGCGCCGGTGACCGAGGGCGGAACCTCCGATGCGCCCCCGGGTCCGGAGGGGTTCGAGACGGAGTCACTGGCCGGCAGGCGCGCGTCCTCCGGCCCGCGCCGCGAGGGGTTCCACACGACGATCGAGGTGCGGTGGGTGACGCGCCCCCACGAGCCGGGCCTGACCACGGCTTGGATTCGCATCCCCGTGCCGTTGGTCGCCGGTGAGGCAACCAGTCCGCTGGTGCGCATCGCCGCCACGGCCGACTTCGTTAACCCGCTCGCGGGATTGGGCGCGAGTGGACCGACCGGCTTCATCAACGCCGATTGCACGATCTATCTGCATCGCCTGCCGGTGGGTGAGTGGATCTGCATCCAGGCAGAGCGAGCGGTCGAACCCTTCGGCGTCGGAGTCGCGAGCGCGGTGCTGTTCGACCAGGAAGGCCCGGTGGGCCGCGCCGCACAAGCTGCACTGGCAAACGCGCTGCGCTGATATAAGCGGCTGGCCCGCATCAGAATGCCGGCAGGCGGACACGGACGGTGCGCCATGACATTGACATTCGAGCCTATCCCCGTGCCGCTGCACATGGACGATACCGGTACCGTGCGGGTGAGCAGAACACGTGTGACGCTCGACACGATCATCACGGCCCCCCACGTCGGGGAAACGCCGGAGCGCATCGCCGCCGGGTTTCCCTCCGTGCCCCTGTCGGACATTCACGCGGTCATTGCATGGTATCTTCAGCATCAGCCGGAGGTTGACGCGTACCTCCAGAAACGCGCGGAGCAGGGAGCCGCCTGGCGCGACCTCTGGGAAGCCGACCCAGATAGCCGGGCCTTCCGTGCGCGTGTCCTGGCCCGAAAGGCGCGGATGGAGGCCGAGCAGGGTGGAGCGGCTGATCACGGATGAGAACGTCGACCAAGCTATCGTCGATGGCGCGCGGCTCCTGTTGCCGGGTCTCGATATCGTGCTCGCCAAGGACGTTGGGCTTCTCCAGACGGGCGATGCGCTCATCCTCGAACGGACGGCCGCGAATAGCCGCGTGATTGTGACCCATGACGTGAACACGATGGTCGGCTTCGCGTACGACCGGATTAAGTCCGGTCTATCCATGTCCGGCCTCGTCGTAATACCGACGAATCTGCCAATCGGCCGTGCGATCGACGAACTCTCGACGCTCATCGCGTGCAGCCACGCCGATGAATGCGAAGGGCGGGTCGTATTCCTGCCCCTCTGAGCGCCGCCCGCGCTCAGTTCAGCGCCATCAGTAGCTCCCCCGCCCGCGCCCGATACTGCTTCACATTGTTCAGCTTGATCTCCTCATAGCCGCGCACCATGTCCGGCAGTTCGGCGATCTGCACGACGTTCGGGTGGTTTTCCGCCGTCAGCGTCTGCATCGCGGTCGCGATCATGCGGCGGTACTCATCGATCAGCTCGCGCTCCACCCGCCGCACCTCGGCGCGGCCGAAGGGGTCGAGCGGCGTGCCGCGCAGGTGCTTCATCGCGCGCAGAGACTGCATCGCCGGGGTGAACCACGGGCCGAGCTTCACCTTTTGCCCCAGACCGAGCGCGCGCAGCACCGGCGGATGCAGGTTCCATGTCACCTTCACGTCACCGCCGAAGTCCGCGGCGAGCTTGGCCTGCTCCGCGGTGTCGAGGTGCAGCCGCGCCACCTCGTACTCGTCCTTGTACGCCATCAACTTATAGAGATAGCGCGCGACCGCCTCGGCGATAGCGGCGCGCCCCGGCGTCACGGTCTGCTCCGTGCGGACGACCCGCCGCACGAAATCGACGTACGCGCGGGCGTAGGCGGCGTTCTGATAGACGATCAGGTCGGGGACCCGTACCTCCAACAGCCGGCGAAGCGCTGACAGGTGCGTCGCCTCCCCCTCCGGCGCCACCGAATCGATCAGGCGTCGCGCCTCTACTGAGAGCGGAGACGAGGCGGCATCGGCGGTCCGTGGCGCCGCCGCCGCGACCTCGGCCTCGACGTATGCCGGATCAGCCACGGCGAGCCGGCCCCAGCGGAAGGCCTCAAGGTTCATCTCGACAGCCGCGCCGTTGAGATGGATCGCCTGTTCGATCGTCGCGGACGCGATCGGCAACGCGCCCGCCTGGTACGCCGCTCCCAACAGGATCGTGTTGGCCGGCATCGGGTCGCCGAACAACGCCTCGGCCATGCCTTGGGCGTCGAGGTAGACATTCGCGGCGCCGCGCGTGCGGTCATTGATCGCCGCGATCACACCGGCCGTGGCAGGGAAGCGGGCGGTGGTATCGACCACCATCTGGCCGGTCGCGACCTGGCTGGTCGAGACGACCGCCACGGTGCGGCGCGGGTCTGCCTTGTCGAGGTTCCGCGGGTCGGCCGCCACCAATAGGTCGAACCCGAGGTACAGATCAGCCCCGCCTGCCGAGACTTTCGATGTCGGCAGGGTTCCCGAACCCTCCCCCGAGTGCGGCGCGCCGGGTTGCCGCGCGGCGATCTTCAGGTCGGAGACGACCGGGCCGCCCTTCTGGCTGAGGCCGGTCTGATCAAGTCCCCATACCCGCTTGCCCTCGAGCAGGGCGGCCGTGCCGAGAATCTGGTTGACCGTGACCACACCCGTGCCGCCGATGCCCATCATATGCAGGGCAAAGCCCTCCGCCGGCACGCTCAACACCGGTTCGGGCAACGGGCGGTCGCCCATGTGGGGGCGGCGCGGCGGGTCATTCTCTCGGGGACGGCCCACGAGTTCTTGGGGAGCACTCACGACGCCATTCATTGGCGGGCGACCCACCGGGTCGCCCCTACGCACCAGGTCGCGCCGGCCTGTCGCGGTCTCCTGCCGCTTCGCGCCTGGCAGCCACCGCATGGGAGCGGCGCGGCGGGTCACTCTGCTCCACGGCGTGACCCGCCCGGGCGCCCCCGCGCCCGCTCTATCAGCCGGTTCCACCGTCACGAACGAGGGGCAGTCCCCTTGCAGGCACGAGTAGTCCTTGTTGCACGAGCCTTGATGGATTTGCGTCTTGCGGCCGAACTCGGT
>JBBQJF010000334.1:0-5922 GCA_038325665.1 Dehalococcoidia bacterium
ATCCAGGAGCAGATCCTGCCAGAACATTAACCCGACCCTTCTGCTTCGACACGCCAGACACGGACTGCCGCATCACGAGCAGTCGCGGAGACCTGCATGCGGTCGAGGATTTCCTCTGCACGTCCGGACGCGCCGAACGTACCGTGGACTCACCGCGTCCCCGCGGGCTCCGGCGCGGACGATACCAACCGGTTCACGATCGTCAAGGCCGCGCGCTTGGGGTTGCCGGCGACCTCGTTGTGCGGCCCGACGCACGAGGGGCAACCGGACTCGCAGCCACAGGAGGTGACGTGGTCACGGGCGGCCCGAAGCAACGGATCGCGCAGCTCGTATAGCTTCTTGGAGAGATTGACGCCGCCGGCAGCCGCGTCGTACAGGAAGATCGTGGGTAAGCCCGTGTGGGGAGCGCGGACCTCTGTTGAGTGATGCACGTCGCGGGGGTCGCAGAGCACGAACACCGGCGCGACGTTGACCAGCAGATTGCCCAGGCCCCACAGCCCACCCTGGATATCATCGAGCGACAATCCGCTGGTGGCGCTTTCGTGCAGCGCTAGCCACATCGCCTCGGTGTGCAGATCTTGCTGCGGTAGGTCGATCTTCTCCCAACCGACGTTCTCATGGGTATCGAGCTTGATCTTCTTAAACACCGTTGGCACGGCGCTGACCTTGACATCACCCTGCGCCCAGCGCGCCGCCGGCGACTCGTGCGACTGATCCTCCTGCAGCACGGCCAGATCAACCGCCAGCTCGGCGTCCGTGTAGTAGTCCACATCGACCGCATGGACGTAGGCTTTGCGCTCCTCGTAGTCGAGCCGGTCAACGTGATACTGGCGTCCCCCGTGAAAGTAGATCGCATCCTTATGCACCAGCATCGGCGCCGACGGCCGGTCAACCTCGCCGATCACGCGGGAGCGCACCTGTCCTCGCGTCCCCGCACGCGCGGGAGACGCCGCCCACGGCTCACCATCGCGCCGAGGGGACGAGAGCCGGCTCGGCGCCTCGGGTGAGCTGTTCCAGGAGGGCGGTTCGTCCTCCTCCAGTGCCGGGGGAGACGCGTGCAGGAGCGGCCACGGGCGCTCTCGCGGGTCTTCGCCCGTGTCGATGATCACGAAGTTATCGACCGAGGCAGAGCGAAGCGACACGTACTCGGCCGGGTAGACCTCGCTCATCCAGTGATAGCGGCCGTTCTCCCGGTGGAGCAGTCCTTCTTCCGCGAGCAGATTGAGCAATACGTCCGTGTTCGCGCCGAACGGCTCGCCGTCGTCAAACGGCAGCTCGAATGCCGCGCATTTGAGGTGGCTGATGAGGATGTAGAAATTGTCCGGGTTGATCAGGCCCGCCTCGGGCGTGCCGGAGAAGATGAACTCGGGGTGGGCGGCGATGTACTGGCTAAGCGGGCTGGACGTGGCGACCATGATCGCCGCCGCTAGTTCCTGGCGACGGCCGGCACGGCCGAACTGTTGCCAGGTGCTGGAGACGGAGCCGGGATAGCCGAGTAGCACCGCCGCCTCGAGGCTGCCGACATCGATGCCGAGTTCAAGGGCGTTGGTCGCCACCACGCCGCGTATGTCGCCCTCGCGCAGGCCGCGCTCGATCGCGCGTCGTTCATTGGGCAGATAGCCGCCGCGATATCCGCGCACCCGCTCCGGCCGGCCGGGATCGCGGCGCAACTCGCGCTGGAGATACGTGAGCAGGATCTCCACGCTCGTGCGCGAGGATGCAAAGACGATCGTTTGCGCGCCACCACGGATCAACGCCCCGGCGAGCGACCGCGCCACCTGCATCGACGACCGGCGGATGCCCAGCTCGCGGTTGACAACCGGTGGGTTGTAGAGCGCCACAACCTTCGTGCCGGCCGGCGCGCCGCTGTCGTCGATCGGCGTGACGGGCGCGCCGATCAATCCCTCGGCCAGTTCACGCGGGTTGGCGATTGTGGCCGAGCAAAGGATGAAGACCGGGTCGGAGCCGTAGAAGCGGCAGACACGTCGCAGCCGCCGGATCACGTTCGCCACGTGGCTGCCGAACACGCCGCGATAGCCGTGTAGCTCATCTATCACCACGTAACGTAGGTTCTGAAACAGCTTTTGCCACTTCGTATGATGCGGCAGCACACCGGTGTGCAGCATGTCAGGGTTCGTGATCACGACATGGCCGGCGGCGCGCACCGCGCGGCGCACCTCGCCGGGGGTGTCGCCGTCATAGGTGGACGTCTTGATGTCAGCACCGAGCGCTGTTATCAGCCCGTGCAACTCATTGAGCTGATCTTGGGCGAGAGCCTTGGTGGGAAACATGTACAGCGCGCGGGCGGATGGGTCGCGCAGAATGGTGGAGAGTACCGGCAGGTTGTAGCATAGCGTCTTGCCCGACGCGGTGGGGGTGACGACCACCACATTCTCGCCGCGGAGCGCCGCCTCTGCCGCCGCTGCCTGGTGGGTCCACAGCCGTGTGATGCCGCGGGCGTGCAAGGCATCGATCACACGCGGATCGACGGCCGGCGGAACCGCGGCGTAACGGGCCGGCCGCGGTGGGATCTCACGCCAGACCACGAAGTTGTCGCGGTGTTCGCGCGCCGCGCGCAGGTCGGTCAACAGTTCGGCCAGGCCCACACATCACCGCCGTCCGCTGTTCGCTCCGAACAAGTGTGCGGAGCGTGACGCCAGGGTAGGCAGGCAGGAGGAGGGCTGTCAAGACGGCTGACAATTGCCGGGGGGGAAGCCGGAGATGCGCCGGTCGGGGGGACCGGCGGTGCGAGGCGACAGACGGAGCGCGAAGGGAGGATACGTCGAGGAGCTTCGCGCCCCGCATGTCGTCGCGCGTCCCAAACGGCCCATCTCGCCGCCGCGGCCGACCGGTGGGATGCGGTCATCCGCGAGCAGCGCCCGATTTGACAGGACGACAGGCGCCTGGTGTCAGAGAAAGGATGTCTACTCGATGGTGGCGAGGGTCGCGATCAACTCGCGGCGAAGGCCCTTGGCCATCGGCTTCGAACTGTTCGTTTCCTTGGAGAAGCAGCGTAGGCAGATGCAGCGCCCACTCGAGCTCAACACGACAGCATCGTCCATTTCGGTTTCGAATGCACACAGAATGCAGCGCAGCATACCGGCGACTCCTTTTATATGGTCCCTCACCTGCAACTAGTGTCGGGCCAGCGCGCGGGAGATTATATGCGGGAGTACCCCGATTTTTGCTGGTCAGCGCTCAGCGGTCAGTCCTCGATGGTCAGCCTGCCCGCTCACATCCAGAGAAGGGTCTCACGCCCCCTACCTACTACACTGGTGGTACGGTGGGACCGTCGCCGCGGTTCACCGGCGGCCACGACTCCGTCTCATCAGTAGCAACGGACGGCCGGCGGAGATTGGCGTATCGTCCGGTCGTCGCGCTGCACATTCCGGTCGCGGGGACATTATGACCACCGAGGACAGCGCCGGCGCGCGTGAGCGCTGGGCCGAGCAGATCATGAGCGACGAGCGCTTGCTCGGCGCGCTGCCCGAGGACGCGGCAGGAATTCTGCTCGATAGAACGCTCGATCGGCTGGATCAGGCGGCAAACGGCGCGACGACTGGTCAGGCGCTCGACGTGGCGGCGGAGACGATCCGGGCGGAGGCGCGGGCGCTCGCGGATCAGGCCGCTGCCGTCGATGACCCGGTCGCCTATTTGCGCGCGGCGTACGCCACTCGTGACGCACAACCGGCGACGCCGGTCAACGCACCTGTCGCGGAGCCAGATATGCCTCTCCAAGTTGACGCGGATGCCGCCGGGGTGACCTCGAGCGACAATAACGGCGCCGGCGCGGCGGCGCATGCGCCGGAGCCGCCATCCGCCGCGCTCGACCCGCCGGCGCGTATGAACTCGTCACAGGCAGACCAAGCATCGACGGTGTGGGGTCGGGTGCGCGGATTGCTGGGCCGGCGGCGGCGTCCCTGGTAAGCAGGGGAATGGCGGGCCGGAACGCGGATCGCCAAAGCGGGGCGATGTCCCGCCAGAGGGGTAAACCGGGGTGACACGCAACCGATTGATGCTCCTGCTCGCGGCTGCGGCCGTGGTGGTTGTTGCCGCTGTGGTGGTGTTCGTGCTCACACGCGGGCAGGGCGAGGACACGACAGTCACGACCACCCCGCCTTCCTCGGCGCCGGCGGGACTACCTAACTGGATCGAGGTGTACTTCACGACGCCACAACCGGGGGGCAAGCCCTCGCCCCCCGGCACGATCGGACGCCTCGACGAGCGCCTCACGGCCGCGATCGATGGCGCCAGCCAGACGGTGGACATGGCGATATACGACCTGGAGCTGGACAACGTCGCCGATGCGCTGGTGCGCGCCCAGGGTCGCGGCGTGCGCGTGCGTCTGGTCACGGACACCGACAATGTGAAGACAGCACAAGTCGAGCGGCTCAAGGGAGCGCGCGTGCCGGTGGTGGATGACAACCGCGGGCCGATCATGCACCACAAGTTTGTCGTGCTCGACGCGGCCGCCGTGTGGACCGGCTCGTGGAACTTCACACCGAACGATACCTTTCGCTACAACAACAACGGCGTGTTGATCCGCTCGCGCGAGCTGGCGGAGAACTATACCGCCGAGTTCGAGAAGATGTTCACCGGCAAGCGTTTCGGCCCGACCAAGCCTAAGCCGGTGCCCTATCCGCGCCTCGACATCTCCGGGACCGCGGTCGAGACGATCTTCGAGTCCGAGGGCGATGCGCCGTCCCGCATCATTGAGCGCATCCGCGGCGCGACCCAGAGCATCACCTTCCTCGCCTTCTCATTCACGAGCGACGAGATCGGCGGGGCGATCGAGGAGCGCTTCCGCGCGGGTGTGCCGGTACGCGGTGTGCAGGAGAATCTGCAATCGGAACGGCAAGAGAGCGAATTGCTTCGGTTCCGTCGCGCGGGCATGGATGCGCCCGCCGCGGCCGGCGTGCCGGTGCCCGCGTGCACCGCCGGTCCGGGTGTGCTGGTCGACGGCAACCCCTACCTGATGCACCACAAGGTGATGGTGATCGACGCGCGCACGGTGATCTTCGGCTCTTTCAACTTCACGGCGAACGCGGCCACCGACAACGACGAGAACCTGCTGATCGTGGACGACCCGGCTTTGGCGGCGGCGTACCTCGAGGAGTTCTGCCGCGTCTACAGCATCGCCGTGGAGAGGGCCAAGACGCGGAAATAGGTGGGCACGCGGCAGATGCGGGCGACGCAGCGTGCGGTCGGAGCGCCACCCGGCGAGAAGACCGCGATCGTCCCCCGACCCCAACACCCATTTGAAAGGGAGGCAACGATGACGACCGTGAGCTTCGATTTGCCGGGAAGTGTCTTCTCGGCGTTGCGCCGGTCGCCGGACGAATTCGTCGGTGCGATGCGGCTGGCGGCGGCGATCCATTGGTACTCACGCGGCGAAATCTCGCAGGGGAAGGCGGCCGAGGTGGCCGGCATCAGCCGGCGCGCTTTCCTGGACGAACTCGCTCGACAGCAGATCGATGTCTTCGTGGTAGACTTCGACGATTTGGAGCGCGAGCTTGCCCGCGACTGACACGGCGGTTGTGGATACATCGCCGCTGATTTACCTCGCCCGCATAGACGCGATGGACCTCCTGCGATCGGTGGCCCGCGATGTAGTCACCCCCACTGCCGTGATGGAGGAGATCGACGTGTACGGCCCTGATGATCCCGTGGCGCTGGCCGTCCGCGCGTCGTCGTGGCTGCGCATCGTCGCGACACCCGAGATCCCGCCCGTCGTTCACGCATGGGATCTCGGGCCGGGGGAAGCAGCGGTGTTGGCGTGGGCGCTGGAGCATCCCCGTACCGAGGCCGTGATCGATGATCTGGGGGCACGCCGATGCGCTGCAGCGCTCGGCGTGGCGGTGCGGGGGACACTTGGACTGGTCATTCTCGCGAAGCAGCACGGCACAATTACCGAGGCGCGCC
>JBBQJF010000335.1:0-5916 GCA_038325665.1 Dehalococcoidia bacterium
TGCCTGATGGACATCCCAGCCGACGAGATCGATCGTCGCCAGCGGCGCCATCGCCCGGCCGGTGTAGGGGCCGATCAGCGCGTCCATCATCTGGACGCCGTGCTGCTCGGCCAGTTGGGCGACCTCATTCAAGACTTTGAAGCCGATGCGGTTACCCGCGAACGCGGGCGTGTCAGCGCACACGATCACCTGACGGCCGAACCGTTCGGCGAGCGCGCGCCGCAACGCCTCCACCACCGCCGGAGCCATATCGGGGTGAGGGATCAGCTCGGTTCCGGCCATCATATGGGGCGGGTTGAACAAATGGATACCGGCGAAGTGCGCGCGGAAACTCGCGCTCAGTCCCTCCGCCATGCCCTGGATCGACAACCCCGTGGAGACAGTCGCCACCAGCGAATCCTTGGGGCGGGCCTTGTCGATGTCGGCGAGGATGCCGCGCTTGAGATCAAAGTCCTCCGCCACCGCCTCGAAGATCAGGTCGGCGTCGGCCAGCACATTCTCGAGGCCGTCGCCGTAGGTCATCGCCTCCATCGAGTCAACGATCCGCTCCGATTTCGCGATGCCCTGGATCGCCGCGAGTGCGCCCTCGACCTTACCCAGATCGCGCGCCACCAGGGTGACATCGCAGCCACCCGAGGCGAACATCGCCCCGGAGCCGGCGCCCATCGCCCCGTTGGCGCCCAGAATCACGACCCGTTCCAGACGAATGTCCGGAGTTACTTCCGTGGCCACGACGTGTCCTCCCGATGTGATAAGGGGTCACCCGGCGTTGCCGGCTTAGTCGATCAGTGATCGCGCGCGGCGCGTCTAACGAATGGTGATGCCTGCTCAATGACCGGGGACATTCTTCATGGTACGCATGTTGCACCGCTAGGAGATAGTACGTCCGGGGAGAAGTGGCTGCAATTTATGGCACTGATAGACGCGGCGCGGCGTGGAGCACGGGGACCGGCCACACCCCACTGTCATCCCCCATTGCCGGGTGATCGCCCGCCAATCGCCGGAGACTTGGACTCCGTCCGCCAGGGTCGCTATGATTCAGCCCTCAACACCAGGCGGGGGGTTCGACATGGCGTCTGTCACCAAGCCGCGGCGCAGCATTTGGATGTACGGCCTTGAATCGGAGGAGCCGACCGAGGCGCAACGTCAGGAGGACGCGGGGCGGCTCGGGCAGCGCCTGGGCATCACCATCGACCTGCCGCCGATACCCGCCATCGACGAGCTACAGTTGCGCCGCCCTCGGATCACGCCGCCGGACGCGGTCGCCGCGTTCTGCTTCAGCGACAATTACGAGCGCGCCCTGCACACCAAGGGCGACCGGCTGCTCGAGATTCGGGGAATCTTCGAGAATCCGCCCGATGTCGTCGCTCATCCACGCACCGAGCAGGAACTCAAGGCCGTGTTGGAATGGTGCTCGGACAACGGCCACGCCACGATCCCCTACGGCGGCGGCTCCTCGGTGGTGGACGGCGTGACCCCGCCCGAGGGGTACGACGGTGTCGTCACCATCGATATGGACCAGTTCGACCGCGTGCTCGAGATCGACCGCGACTCGCGCGCCGCCCGCATCCAAGCCGGAGTGTACGGTCCCGCCCTCGAGGACCAGCTACGCCCGCACGGCTACACCCTGCGCCACTTCCCGCAGAGCTTCACCATGTCAACGCTCGGCGGCTGGATCGCCACCCGCTCCGGCGGTCACTATGCCACCAACCACACCCACATCGACGAGTTCGTCGAGTCGGTACGGATGCTCACCCCGGCCGGCTGGTGGGAGTCGCGGCGGCTGCCCGGCAGCGGCGCCGGGCCAGACCCGAACCGGCTGGTGATCGGCAGCGAGGGCATCCTCGGCATCATCACCGAGGCGTGGATGCGCATCCAGGCGCGGCCCACCTTCCGCGCCACCGCCGGCGTCACCTTCCCGTCGTGGCAGGCAGGGTACGAGGCGACGCGGCAGATCGTGCAGGCGAAGCTGTGGCCCTCGAATCTGCGCCTGCTCGACCCGGAGCTGGCGCGCGAGGGCGCCGGTATGGACGGCACGCGCTCGCTGCTGATCATCGCCTTCGAGTCGGCCGAACTGCCACAGGACGGGCCGATCCAGCAGGCGGTCGCGATTGCCCGTGGGGCCGGCGGCGTGATCGACGACGAGGAGATCCTCATCTCGGGGTCGGGCGAGCCGACCGGTCGCGGCGGCGCCGTGGGGGCATGGCGGGAGGCGTTCATCCCACGCGGCGGCGCGATTTCGACCGGCATCGGGATGATCAACGGCACCTTCGAGACAGCGATCACCTGGGACCGCTGGCCGGCGTTCGACGCC
This sequence comes from Dehalococcoidia bacterium, assembly GCA_038325665.1. GTDB lineage: Bacteria > Chloroflexota > Dehalococcoidia > CAUJGQ01 > CAUJGQ01 > CAUJGQ01. The sequence goes on from JBBQJF010000335.1 coordinate 2,315, forward strand.
TCGGTCCGCGAGGCGACGCACCGCGCCCTCAAGGAGATCTGCGGCGGCGGCACGCTCAACTGCCGCTTCACCCACGTCTACACCGATGGCCCGGCGCCCTACTACACCTTCGCCGGCCTTTACCGCCCCGGTCTGACCAAGGCCGACTGGATGGCGCTGAAAACGGCCGCCTCGGACGCGATCATGAAGGCCGGGGGCACGATCACCCATCACCACGCCGTCGGCCGGCAGCACCGCCCCTGGTACGACCAGGAGCGCCCCGCGCCGTTCGCCCTCGCCCTGCGCGCCGCCAAGCGCGCCGTGGACCCCAACGGCGTGCTCAACCCCGGCGTTCTGATCGACCCGTGACGCCGGCGGGGGGAGACGTTCGCGCGGCCGTCCGCCGCGACAATGCGGCGCAGCGCTCGGCGCCGGCGAGCAGCGCGGCCCACCAAACCAGCAGCACGCAGCCCACGCCCGCGTTGAGCAATCCAAGCGCGCGGAACGCCGCGTCGACACCGGGACCAAGCAGGTCGCGTAACGGCGGATCATGGAGGGCGAGGTTGGCAAGCGCGGTGAGGCACAGGACGGCATACAGCGGTCGATAGTGCGGGTAAAGCGTCGCCGCGGCGGCCAGCGGCGCGAACATCGCGAGGCCCCAATTCTCGTGCACCTCGGTGGTCAGCATGAAAAAGGCATACACCAAGAATCCGCCCGTCGCGCACACCGCCACCGGGTCGCCCGCCCGCGTCCACAAACCCGCCAGCGCCCAGGTCGCGACGGCCGCGAACATCAGCAAGCCCGTGGTCCGATAGTCGAGTCCCGGCGCCACCATCGTGGTATCCGGTCGCCAGCCGTCGCCCCACGTGATCAGCCACCAGAGATTATGGGCGTTGGCCGAGGCGATGGCATAGCTGCCCAGGTTGCGGAACATCGCCCGCACCATCGCCGCGAATTCGCCGCGCACGATGATCGGTGAGGCCAGCAACAGGCCGGCGGCGAGCGCCCCCGCGACGGCGGTTGCCAGTCGCCGCGGCGTGCTGCCACGCACCGCCGGCGGTACCGTCGCGAGCACGCCGGGTAACGCCAGAAGCTTGGCGCCCACCGCGAGCGTTGCCAGCGGCCAGGCGCGCACGGGACGGCCGGCCGCCGCGGCGAACAGCGCTCCGCCGAGAAACAGCGCGTGGAAGGCGTCGATACCGCCCCAGTAGGCCGTGTTCCAGATCAGCGCCGGGTTGAAGAGGAACGCGGCCGTCGCGACCAGGGTGGTCCGCGCGACGACTCGGCGGCGGAGGAAGCGAAACAGCAGCACACCGAGCGCGACCTCGGCGATCACGGGCGACAGCTTCAGCAGGCCGGCAAGGAACTGCTCGCTCCAGTCGCCATCCGGCCGGAGAGCGGTATAGACCCAAGCGGTCGCGCGCAAGATGTAGAGGTAGAACGGCGGATAGTTGAGCCAGGGGGCCGGCGAGGGGTAGGTCGCACTGTAGGCCCCGCCGATTCCGACCTCACCGATCACCCGCGCCCATATCTTGTAATCGCGCACGTCGTAGCCGGGCGTGAGCAGCAAGGGCAATCGGACCAGCAGCGCCAGGGCGGACAGCGCCGCGAGACAGTGATACTCGGATTTGAACATGACGCGAAGCCGGCCCATGCCCGAGCGCCCTCCTCGACTACCGGCCCCCCACGACGGGCTGTTCGTGTGAGTGTATCAGCGCGGCGCGTCTCCATGCGGGGTTGCGGGAGGGGCCATGGTGACGCCTCGCGCGGGCGGGTGGTTCGGCAGGACGGTAGGTTCGTGGTAGAGGCGCGCACATGCGAGAGACTATACGCGGGCGATCCGGCGGGTTGCCCTCTACCCGAGCAACAGGGCAGGCCATCCTCGGCGCGGAGCCGGCGCTAGATGCCCTTGCCGGTCGCGAACTGGCGTTGCACCACCGCGCGCACCTTTGCCTCATCGAGCCGGTGCGCCTGCATGCAGGGCGCGACATCGGCCATGATTGCATCGGTGTCGCCCGTGAGCAGGTGGCGCTTGTACTGGTCCTCGTACTCGATTCCCAGGGCGCGGCCGAACACCGTGAGGTAGTGCTCGATGTGCAAGGGTTGCTCCGCCTCGTAGCCGCACAGCAGCCGCTGGCAACCGTGATACATCGTCGCCAGCGTGTCCGCGCCGAGCGCGATCGCTGCCTGCATCTGGCGGGCGGCGCGTGCGCGCCAGGCTGCTTGTGCGTCTGGTTCGGCGGGCCAGGTGCAGCTCCGTCCCCAGCCGTCGTCACAACCAGGGTCGATCAACTCGATGCCGGGAACGGCGCCGAACAGGCCGCGCACGGCATCGCGCTCACGTCGCCGGGGGGCGGAGTCGGCATGGTAATGCAGCGCGATCCGGCCGGACACTGGGCGGCGCGGCGGCAAGGCATCAAGGTGCTCCCGCAGGTATTCGGAGACGTGCTGGACACGATACGGCACATCGGCCTGCACGATCTCGTCGTAGAAGTAGATGCAGGAGGGGCACCACATCACGACCCGCTCGGGCTGAAACTGCTCGAAGTAACGCAGCGTCGCGGCGCTCATCCGGCCGGCCTTCTCCGGTTCGCCCTCGCGGTGGTGGACGATGCCGCAGCAGTATGCCGGTCCGCCCACCGCGGCGAACTCCTGCCCGGTTGCACGCGCCACCATCGAGAACACGTCATTGACGGTGCGGACCAGGTGCCCGGTTCGCAGAATGTTGCAGCCGAGGTAGAGCAGCACCGGCACACGCGCCGGGTTCTTCGGCGGAGTCGCCAGCCAGCTCTGTTGCTCCGGCAGCATCTGCAATTGATTGAGCACCCGGCCATCACCGAAGTGACCGGCGAAATCAAAACCGGCGCGTCCATCAGCACGAGTCGTCATCGCATGATCCCCGATCCCGGTCGGGCGCCGCGCCCGTTCGCCGTTCATGCTACCACACGCGACACCCGGTCCCCTCGATGGCGCCGCACGCGCGCCACCCGTGCACGGCCCCTCCGTCACGGCGCTGCCCCGGCGAGGCCGGGGGAAGCGGGACGGGGCGGTGGGCGCTCCCTTTACGAGGGTTTCTCGGCGGCCGGACCGTTTTCCACCCAGGACTCCGCGAACGCGAGGAAAGCCGAGCTGCCCGGCCTGCCATCGCGCTCCGACAGCCGTACCTCGCCGGTCACGGGCCGGCCATCGATAGTGATCGTCGCGGCGGCGCACGGACAGATCACCGTCGCCAGCTCAAAGCTCCGCCCGCCCAACGCCAGATCGGAGCCGATGATCATCTGGCGGTCGCGCACGTCGCTCCACTCCAGCACGACCTCACGCTCGCTGCCGTGACAGACGACGCGGTGATAGCGGCGGCTGTCCGACTCTTGGAAGAAGCGCGCCATCTCCGGCTGGACCGATGGGAACCCACGATTCTGGAAATCGCCGAAGTGCTGGGTAAGCGTGTCGGTGATAAACCGCGCCAGCGGCGCATTATCCGTATAGATGGCATGCAACTGGCCGTCACCCGCCCCCACCGCCTGCATATCCGCCCACAGGATCAGGGCATTGCCTTCACCGTGGGGCGAATACGTCGAACGCCAATAGCTGGCGGCGGCGACAAGTGCGCCCCCATCCGGTCG
>JBBQJF010000336.1:0-5913 GCA_038325665.1 Dehalococcoidia bacterium
CCGGGCCTTCGCGGTGCGGCCCACCAGGACGGCAAACTCGCGGGCGAGGTGTTTGGTCGCACCGACGAGCATGTGTGGACCGGCGCCGAGCGCGTTGCCGAATGCGATGAGGAAGTTCACAAGCAAGGCGGTAGGGTCGGCCTCGGCCGTGGGCACGATGAGCTTCACCGCCTGGCCCGCCAGCCCTCGATAGGCGATGGAGTCAGGCGGGTCTGGCCACATCCGCTCCGCCTGAGGCTGTGGTGCGGACGTGGTACCACCCACCGACGGACCCGATCTTCCAGACTCTCGGGTCTCGCGCTCCGGTTCACAGAGCCGTCGCAGATCGTGCCAGCCCTTACCGGCACAGCCATTGTGATGACAGCCGGCGGCGATGGGACCATCGCCGAACTCGACCATGTAGGCGCTCCGGTCGGTGTGGTTTGGGTCCCAGGGGCAGACGGCAAGGATCCAGACCCGGCCGCCTCGCCAAGGTTTCACCCGCAGCACGTTCAGGCCATGGTCAGCGATCCAGCACTCGAGATCGAAGTGCCCGGCGGTCCTCGCCTGCGGCCGCTCGCGCTGTTCGCGCGCATGTTCGCGTGGAACCTTAGCCGCTAATGCGTCGAGCAAATCCCGGGGCACGGAATCCAGGCGCTCCGGCGCGTGCAAAATTCGTGCCATCCGGTGCGGGCGCTCCACGGTGCTGTCGCCTTTTCCTGCGACGGTTCCATAGAGTTTGATAACGCGGCTGGCGTTATAGGTGCTGACATCCACCTCGACGGCGATATCGCTAAACCGGAACGCGAGGGCCTCGAGACAATTCTTCAGCAACGCGGCCGTTGCGGTGTCATTGGGTCCGTCGATTCGGTTCAAGCGGGTGATGTCATGATCGGCCGTGGTGGTCTACGCGTGTTCGATGGCGCGGTTCGCCTCCCGCGCGAGCAGCGCCGTATTCGGCGGGTTGAGCGTGATGTAGCACATGCCGTGCTGGTGGTTGAGCCGCGATGCGTCCTGGGTCAGCCGGTCCAAGTCGTCATAGCAGCCGCTGACGGTCCCGGCACGGCCCGCGTCGGGCACGCGCAATTCCACCACCGCGCCCGGTTCAATTAGCAGATCGAGCGCGCGGCGGATATCGACGGGATCGGCAGGGGGACCAGTTGCCGTTGTCATGTCCCTGCACCTCACCCGCCCCGCTGAATTTTGGTCTGCTCCTCGACCCAGCGGCGCGAGTCTGCCGCTGGCACGCGCAGCGCCCTACCAACGCGAACCGTCCGCAACTCCCCACGGGCGATGAGATCGTGAACCGTCGTCTTGCCGAGTCCGAGCGTCTGCGCCACCTCCGGCACTCGAAGCAGCATGCGTCCTACCGTGAAGTCGTGTGCTGTCATGTCGTCCTCCGTACGGATGTGCTGGGTTCAGCTCGCGCCCCAGTGGCCGCCTGGCATAGGCTAAAGGCAGTGAAGGAAAAAGTGAAATCTGCCGATTACCTGACGAACGAGCACCTTCAAGACGGGGTAATGTGGGGCACGTTGGCATCCCCATCCGCCGGGAGGGTTTGTCTGGCGCAACGACCTTGAGCTATCGGGCGCTGACGACGGTAAGCCTGAGTTTGGGCCGTGGCTCGTGTACCAGGGCGAGCGCCGGCGCAATTACCCGTTGCTCCGCCAGCGGAACCTCGTGCGCGACTTCGTGCAGCTCGGCACGCACCCGACGCGGCTGGGAGTCCTGTCCTTTGCCAGCCGCTATGGCTGGCTGGGGCAGCCCCGCGTGTTGCGCGGCCGAGAGCCTGGCCCGGTGCTCCGCGGGGAGTCGTACCGCCAATGGTGCGAGCAGAGCCGCATCGTCGCGGCGTTGTGACGAATGTGGCAGCTCGTCATGCGGGGCGAACGTGCCGCCAGCGAGTTGGGCCGGTATGTGCAGTGGGACCGCGTTGAGATGCGCGGCTCCCCTCCTCCGGCGCCACGCCGGCGTGCGAGTGTGAGCGTGGCGCCGGGCTACCCACTTCCGGCCAGGCGCTTGGCTGTCGAGGGCTACGTGGGCGTCGATCAACCCAAGCTAGAGCTTATCGGGGATCACTGGCGGTGGGGCGATACGGTGGAGCCGATGCGGGACTACATACACCAGCAGGTGAATGAAGCCTTACGTGGCCATGTGCATATGGCGGTGGTGCGTGCCGGGCCAACCGAGATTCGCTTCTATCCCGACACCCTCGTGGCCGCGGTCTATGCCCAGTTTGCCAGAGCGCTGACGAGCAGCGCGCTCCCGGAGGCCGTCAGCCGTAATCGGCGCTGCCCACAGCCGGCCTTCATACCCGACCGCCCCAACAAGGTCTATTTTTCCAAGCAGTGCCGAGAGGTGGACGGCTACCATCGCCGGAAGGGGCAGTCCCCGATCATACCCCCATCTACCCCAACCCCGGCGGTAAGCAGCGGTTTTCTGCGAACGAAAGTGGATGAAAGCGCAAGTGGTTAGATTCAAAGCGGTGCGCGACGGACCACCACCGACCGCAGCTTGCGGAACTGGAAATCGCGTAGGGGGCAAGCTCCTCGAGGGTCCGAATCCCTCCCTCTCCGCCAAATCGAATCTAGATGCAGGACACAGAATCGGGCAACTCACCCGCTCCTGTGTCTACGATCCCAACTAATACCCCAGCCCCCAGTTGTCGGAGACGCGGCAGAATCGGGCTCTGCACCACGCGAGTTCGAGGTCACACTATTTGTGTTCGGCAGGATGAAGGCAGCCGCAAATTGCGAACCACCACGAATGCTCACCCGACCGCCACGACAAGAACGTACGACGCCTCGAAATCGGCCGGTGGCACTACACAGGGTCCAAGCGTGGTTGGATGGGTTGGATATGGTCGCCCCATCCGGCTCTATGGCAGCGTGTAGCCGCCAATGAGTTTGCGTCGCTAGGCGTCCGCAAGGCTCTTCCGAATAGAACGACCCGCCGGTGGAGTTCGCATGGCGTTCGCGCCCCTCAGCCCATCACATCGCGCCGACATGGAGCGCCAGGCAGTCGAGAAACAGTGGATTGTAGGATTGATCCACATGATTGACGTTCCAGAGTCCCGACTCCCGCACTGCTGCACTGTCGGCGTGGTGCCCGAGCCAGCCAAGTGATGGAGGATCCAGGGGAACGCGGGCGCGGTTGCTGAGGAGGCCGATGGCATTGGATTCTATGACCTTGCGATCGCTCGCCGGACTGGGCTCATCGGGCACGGCAACCCACAGAAACGGCAGGCCACCAATGTAGGCACTGACCTCTCGCTCGAGTTCGTACTCTGCCACAACGGTCTCCCGCGGCGCCGACCCACCGCGCCCCCACGTCCCATGGATATTCGATGGATAGCGGTTCTCATCCCGGCTAAGCAGGGCCGTTCCAACGTGGAACCGGAAGATGGACCCGCGGTGGTTGCCTCCACCGGGCAAGGATCCGGCAGTAGTTCCCCGGTGGGCGGACAACCGCTGCCACAGCCTCGTGCGCGAGTCCAGTTTCAGCGCATGCGTTCCGACCCGCACCACTCGTGGCGTGATGCCATCATCGCGAATCTCACCAGGCTCGAAGAAGAAGTAGACGCCGCGATGCGGCCAGCCGTCCCGGCCACGGCACGTACGCAGATATCGATAGCCGCCCACCCGCTGACGCAGGTCATCAAGCAGACTGTACAGTCGATTCAAGTCCGCCGAACGCGTCATAGTGTCTTCGTTGCGCTATGTTGTCGATCGACAATACTGGGGCAGTTCTAGCCTTGGCGACGCAATAGGGCGAGGAGCGCCGGCGCTGCTCGCGGTGGAGGAGCCATGCAGCACCCCGAAACGCTCATCATCGTACCGTGCGGTGTCGCCAAAGTTTGGGACCGCAACCAGGAGCGCGGTCCCACGCCGGCCAAGGACGCCTACACCGGGGCGCCGTTCATCGTCAACCGCGCATACGCCGATCGTCGGGCCGACCGCTGGGTAGTCCTCAGTGCCAAGTACGGCTTCATCAACCCTGACTTCATGATTCCCGGACCCTACAACGTCACGTTCAAGAGCCCGTCAGCGGAGGTCGTCACCATCTCGACGCTGCAAACCCAGGCGCGACAGCAAGGACTGTACGACTACGCGCGCATCATTGGTCTGGGCGGGAAGGAGTACCGCGCTATTTTGACCAAGGTCTTCCACGGACGTAGCCTGGAATTTCCATTCGCGGGTCTGCCCATCGGCAAGGCGATGCAGGCGACGAAGCAGACGCTCAGTGGCTAATTTACAGGACCGACACAACGCCGGCGAAGTCCCATGAAGACCGCACGTTTGGGGTTATGGTTGATGTAAAGCGCGGTCATGATTGACTACTCATGACGGGCATTCCACGCGGTACATCGCTCGCGGATCTCCTCGCGGAAGACAGGATCCTCAAGTTCCGTGCGCAGCCGCTCAGCATCGTGCCGGCGCTCCGCGAGTTCGGCGTCCATCTCATCTTTGTGATCGTACTGATACGCGAGCACTTCGTACGCTTGACCGAGCGTCAGCGACGGGTACGCTATGACCAATTCATTCGGTCCACTGCCCTGCTGTACGTGCTCATCCACCAGCGAAATCACCTTGTGCCAATCCGTGCCTACCCGTAGATGACCGTCGTCGTCGCGTACGATGTGCGCATATCCAGTCGTCGCCATCGCCTGCCCTCACGCCGCCATGGTACACGCGCGTCGCACCGACCGGCGCCGATGGCCCGGCTGGCGAGGTGCGGCGCGGGCTGACACCGCCGATGATTCCTCCACGATTTCACGCCTCCGATGCGCACACGATCGCGGTGGCAGCCGATTCTGGCGTGAGAGTGTCGGTGTTGACGACGAGGTCGTAGTGGGTGGGTAGCTCCTGGCGCAGGCTGTAGAACCGTTGGAAATACGCCGCACGCTCGCGGTCGGAGCGCTCGACCAGCCGCCGCGCCTCCCGCTCGTCGATGCCGCGCTCGGCCGCCACCCGCGCCGTTCGCGTCTCCAGCGGGGCGGTGACGAACACCCGCAACAGATCGGGCATGCCGGCCAGCAGCATCCCGGCGGCGTGGGCCACGATCACCACCTCCCCGTCCGTCGCCGTCTCGCGGATTACCTGCTGGATCAGGGCGCGGTAGGCCGGCGATGGGTCAACCACCGATTCGTTGCCCGTCCAGGCGGGAATCTCCGGCGCCGGGACAGTCCCGAGCGCGGTGAGGATGCGCGCCACGAGCGATTGTGAGCGCTCGACCTCTTGCAGTTGCGTCCGATCGACCCCGGCCTTCTCGGCGGCCCGGTCGATGATCTCCTCGTTGACGTAGCGGTAGCCCAGCCGCCCCGCGACTGCCTGACCGACTTGCTCGGCATGTGCCCCGGCGGAGATAGCGACCGTGATCACGCGCCTACGCTTCATAGTTGCCGCGTCCTTTCTTGCCGGTGGTCGGTTCGCGACGGCCCGCGAGCGACCGGCGTGGCCGCTCATGCGCCGGAGCGGTACGTGGGCCGGCGCATGGGCGGCGGTTCTCCTGGCGATGGTGAGCGGGCGCCGATCAGACACACGCCTCCAGCGTCGCCAGCCGCGTCTCGAGGTCGCGCACCCGCCGGGTCATCGTCTCCAGCATCTCGACTGCCAAGTCGGGGTCCTGACGGACCTCGGCGAGGAAGTCCCACTTCACGAGCGCCAGGCAAGTGGTGTCGGTGAGGGCGCGCACGGTGGCCGAGCGGGGGCTGCTGTCCACCAACGCCATCTCGCCGAACGTATCCCCCGGCAATAAGTTGCGGATCGACGGGCCGTCGTGCCCGTGCAACACCTCCGCCTTGCCCTCGACAAGCACGTAGAAGGCGACGCCGCCCTCGCCCTCCGTGACAATCTCGGCGCCGGTCGGGAAGCGGCGCTCGACCATCATCTTGTCCAGCCGCCGCAGTGTCTTCTCCGGCAGGCGGGCGAACAG
>JBBQJF010000337.1:0-5909 GCA_038325665.1 Dehalococcoidia bacterium
AGGATGCGCGGGTGGTGCTGCTTGTAGTCGGACAGGTAGGTGTACACGCGTGCGGCAGGCGCTCCCACCGCTCCTTCGGCCGCCACGGACACGGTTGCCATTGTGATTCCTCCATCTGAATTGACGTGGCATGTATGCTCACCGTCTGCTGCCAGTCTCGCGCCGTGGCGCCGCGAACACACCGTTCCCAGGGGCAGCCGGTACCCGGTCGTTGGTACACCGCACCTGCTCGGGTCGGTCGCTCGCGGCAGATCGACTCACCGCGGTATCATGACCCACGCGCCCGCCACGCTGCTCCAAGCCGTATGCGGGGGCGTTAGACACACGGCAAGATACCTCCAGGGGGCCGCGGTGCCATTCAAAGATCGGTTTGCTATCGCCGGACTGGGCGTGACCGCGTTGGGACGGCTCCCCGGCCGCACCGCCGCGTCGGTGAAGGCTGAAGCCGTGACGCGGGCGGTGCGCGACGCCGGCCTGCGGCTGAGCGATATCGATGGACTGATCGGCCAGGCGGATTTCGGGGCCGACACCGGCGCCGAGCTTCCCCGGCGGCTGGGCATCGAGCCGAAGTTCTTCTGGTCGCTGATCGCCGGCGGCACCAGCGCGATCTCCGCGATCATCGCCGCCTGTGGGGCGATCGAGGCCGGCATCGCCCGTCATGTCGTGTGCCTGTGCGGCTCAACCAGCCTGAGCCAATCCGTGCGGGTCGGGTCGGCAGCCGGGGCGGTCGAGAACACGAACGCCGCGTACGGCGTGTTCGGCCCCGCCGCCGACCATGCGCTGATGGCCCGCCGCCACATGCACGCGTACGGCACCACACCCGCGCAGCTCGGCGCGGTCGCCGTGACGATGCGCGCCAACGCGAACCGGCGGCCGGAGGCGCAGATGTACGGCCGCCCGCTGAGCATCGACGACTACTTTGATGCGCCGGTGGTGGTCGAGCCACTCCGCCGCCCCGATTGCTGCCTCGTCACCGACGGCGGGGCGGCGGTAGTCGTCACGACCGCCGGTCGCGCCAGGGAACTGCGGCCCGACCCGGTTGTGATCATGGGCGCCGGCCTCGGTCATCAGGTCGGGTTGTCGTACCGCAAGCGCAACTACGTGTCGTACGCGGTCGGGACGGCGAAAGAAACCGCGTTCCGCGAGGCAGACATTACCCTCGGTGACATCGACTTCGCGGAGCTGTATGAGCCGTTCTCGATCGGGGTGATCGTCCAGCTCGAGGACTACGGCTTCTGCGCCAAGGGCGAGGGTGGGCCGTTCGTCGAGGCCGGCAATGTGGCATTGACGGGGCGGCTGCCGGTCAACACGGGTGGCGGCCAAGCCTCGTGGGGCTACCTCCAGGGCTACACACCGCTGGCCGAAGCCGTGCTGCAACTCACCGACCGCGGCGGTGACACTCAACTCCCTGGCGGACGGATCTGCCTCGTCACCGGCCACGGCGCGACATCGGACCGGTCGATGAACTACTCCGACGCCTGCCTGATCCTGGGGAGGGACCGATGAGCGCACCGAACCGGCCGATGCCGCGGATCACCGTCGATGACGCCCCCTTCTGGGAGGGGGCAGTCCGCCATGAGCTGTGGCAGCAGCGATGCGTCGATTGCCGCACGTACCATGAGCCGCCGGTCGAAGCCTGCTGGCAGTGCCACACGGAACCGCCGCGCATCGAATGGGCGCGGGTCAGCGGCCGGGGCATCGTCTTCACATTCAACGTTTATCACCGCGCCTATCACCCCTGGTTCGCGGACATGGTGCCGTATAACACGGCAATCGTCGAGTTGGACGAAGGTCCATTGATACGGACGCGCATTACTGGCTGCGCCAACGACCAAATCTCAATCGGAATGCCGGTCGAGGTCGTGTTTGAAAACGTCTCCAGTACGGTGACGCTGCCCAATTTTCGGCCGGCGCCCGCCTGAGACGGCCAGCCGGCAATCCAGTACGCCGCGTCGCCCTGTCTGTCAGGATTTCTCGGAACGCCGGCCATGGTTGACTCGCGGGCGAGGCGCGATGGCCGTGTCGCCCCAACCTGAACGAAGAAGGATTGCGATGACCGACCCCGCGCTGTCCCACCTCCGCATTTGTGACTTCACCGGCCAGCTCGCCGGGGCGGGCGCCACCCGCTTCCTTGCCGCATTCGGCGCCGAGGTGATCCGCATCGAGGACCCCACCAACCAGGGTCGTTGGGATATCTTGCGCGGCAATCCGCCGTACGTGGACGAACGGCGCGGGATCAACCTCGGTGGCGCGTACAACAACCACAATGCCGGCAAGCTCGGTATCACGCTCAACCTGCGCACCGACGAGGGCAAGCAGGTTCTACGCCAACTGATCGCGGCCTCGGATGTGGTCACGGAGAACTTCGCCGCCGGGGTGCTGGCGCGAATCGGCTTTCCATACGAGGAATTGCGGGCGATCAAACCCGACATCGTCTACGTCTCCAACTGCGGCTTCGGCCACAGCGGCCCCTACACCGGCTTCAAGACATGGGGGCCGAGCGTACAGGCGTTCTCTGGTCTCACCTTCAGCTCCGGCCTGCCCGACCAGCCCCCGGCCGGGTGGGGTTACTCCTACATGGATCACACCGGCGCCTACTATATGGCGATGGCGATCCTGATGGCCGTGTATCACCATGACGCGACCGGCGAAGGTCAGTGGGTCGATTACGCCACCACCGAGGCGGCGATGACACTCAACGGCCCCGCCCTACTCGACTACACCGTTAACGGCCGCCCTCTGCGCCGGCCCGGGATGCCCAACAGCAACCGCTCGCAATATCCACCCATGGCGCCGCACGGCATCTATCCCGCCGATCCCGATCCGCTCTCGCCCGCTCCTGGCTCGGTCGGCGATTGGGGCATCAGTGAGGCGTGGGTCGCCCTTGCCTGCCGCGACGACGGCGACTGGGCCGCGCTGTCCGCTGCCATCGATGAGCCGTGGGCGGCGGACCCGCGGTTCGCGGCGCTCGACGGACGGCTCGCGCACGAGGACGAGCTTGACCGCTCGCTGGCGGAGTGGACCCGGCGGCGCGGGCCATTCGCGACCGCTGAATTGCTCCAGGCGGTGGGCGTGCCCGCGTCCGCGGTACAAACACCGGAGCAGCGCATCGACCACGATCCGAACACGTCGGCCTGGGGCCTGTGGCCCGAGATCGAGCAGACCGAGATGGGTCGCTTGCGAGTGGACGGCCTGCCGGTCCACCTCTCCGATTCGGACTGGTCTATACGCCGTGGCGCCCCCTGCCTCGGTGAACACAATGAGCGGGTGCTCGGCGACCTACTGGGACTGGGCCGCCGCCGTATCGCCGCCTTGCACGAGGAGGGTGTCCTGTGAGCGCCGGTGATTCAACCGCATCCAACTCCCGTCCCGCCGAAACGCCACTCCCCGCGGCCGAGCAACGCGCCCCCGCGGATACCGGCGGACCGGCCGGCCCGCTCGCCGGGCTGCGCGTGATCGAGTTGAACAGCGAGCGAAGCGCGTTCGCGGGCAAGCTCATGGCCGACATGGGCGCGGATGTGATCACCGTCGAGCCGCCGGATGGCGATCCCACCCGCCGCTTCGCCCCCTTCGCCGGTGACGTGCCCGACCCGGAGCGGAGCCTGTGGTTCTGGCACTACAACACCAACAAACGTGGCATCACGCTCGACCTCGGAACCGAACACGGCCGCGACGTGGTGCGGCGGCTGGTGGCGCCGGCAGATTTCTTCCTGGAGGGGGAGCCTCCCGGCCGGCTGGCGGCGCTCGACCTCGACTGGCCGGACCTGGCGCCGGCCAACCCCCGCCTCATCATGGTGTCGATCACGCCCTTCGGCCGGTCCGGGCCGCGCGCGGACGAGCAGGCGACCGATCTGACGCTGCTGGCGGGCGGTGGTCCGGCGTGGAGTTGCGGATACGACGATCATTCGCTCCCACCGGTGCGGGGCGGCGGCAACCAGGGCTACCAGACCGGCTGCCACTTCGCCGTGATGTCAGCGCTGGTGGCGCTGGTCCACCGTCAGCGGACGGGGCGAGGCCAGCACATCGATGTCAACATGCACGCCGCCTCCAACGTCACCACCGAGGCGGGCAGCTATCACTGGCTGGTGGCGCGCGAGACGGTCCAGCGCCAAACGGGCCGTCACGCGGCCGTGTCGCCCTCGATGACAAGCCAGGTGTGGTGTAAAGACGGTCGCCAGGTCAATTCAGGTCTGCCGCCGCGCACACCCGCCCAGTTCCGCGCGATTCACGACTGGATGAAGAACCTCGGCCTGCTCGACCAGTTTCCCGACCTCGCGATCTTCGAGCTGGCGATGGAAGGTGAACCGTTCTCGTTCTGGCAGATCGCGCAGGATGAACTCGTGCGGGCCAAGTTCACCGCCGCTCGCAACGCCGTCAACTTCCTCGCCGAGCGGATGACCGCCTACGAGTTCTTCACCGGCGGCCAGCAGCGCGGCTTCCAGTTCTCGATCATCTACGCGCCGGAAGAAGCGATCGAGGATCCTCATGTGTCAGCCCGCGGCTTCCCGGTCGAGGTGGCGCATCCCGAGGTGGGCCGCTCCTACCGTTACCCCGGTGCGCCCTACCGATTCGCGCGCACCCCATGGGCGATCCGGCGGCGCGCCCCCCTGCTCGGTGAGGATAACGCGGAGGTGTTCGCCGAGCTTGGCCTCGATGATGCAGAGATCGCCGCGCTCGACGCCGAACCCGAGCGATGAGTGATTCGGCATCTGGTTTACGTACGTATGCCCCGCCCGCCGGGAGCGACCTCTCCCCCGGCCCCTCCCCCCCGGCAGGCCGGGACAGGCTGCGAGGGGAGGGGAGCCACCGGTCCCCGGTCCGTCGCACCCCTGCCCCGACATGGTCGAACTCTAAGTTCGTCTCCCCCTTCCCTTGCAGGGAAGGAGGCCGGGGGGTTAGGTGCTCTCACGGCGGCTGGCGTCGCGCATGGGGCGAGCGTCGCGTTGGCGCTATACTGCCCGCAACACACCGCGGCTGCAAAGTAAGGGGACGGACATGACCGCCGAGCACGACACGCCGTCGAACGAATCCAGCGACTGGCGGGAGCGGCCGCCGATGCAGTTTGGCGTGCTCCAGTTCTTCTCGTGGCCGAACCGCAATGTGCCGCTGCCCACGATCTACGCCCGGGCGCTGGAGCGGATCGACATGATGGAGCGCAGCGGCGGCTATGAGGCAGTGTGGCTGGCGGAACACCACTTCAACACCTACTCGGTGTGTCCGTCGGTGCACATGATGGGCATGCTGGTGGCCGCCCGAACCGAACGGCTGCGGATCGGCACCGCCGTCTCGGTCGCGCCGATGTATCATCCCCTGCGACTAGCCGAGGAAGTCGCCCTTCTTGACGTGCTCTCCGGCGGCCGCGTGAACTGGGGCGCGGGTCGCGGAAACGACCCGGTCGAATTCGGTGTGTTCGGCCTCGACCGCGACAGCAGCTACGCCCACTTCCGTGAGAACGTGGATGTTGTACTGCGGGCCTGGCGCGACGAACGGCTGACCTACGAGGGCGAGTTCATCCAGGTCCATGATGTCGAGGTGCTGCCCAAGCCGTTGCAGAAGCCACACCCGCCGGTGTGGGTCGCCGCCTCGTCACCCGACGCTATCGAGTGGGCGGCCTCGGCCGGACATGCGATCCTGATGGACCCGCACTCATCCCACGTCGATATCGGCCGCAAGCTGGCGATGTACCGCGCGGGGATGGCCGCCGCCGGCCATCGCACCGACGGTCGCACGACCCCGATCGCTCGTCTGATCGCGGTCGCGCCGACCGACGCCGAGGCGCGTGAGGTCGCCCGCCGCGGCGCGCAATGGACCGTCAGCGCCTATGCCAATCCGTCCCGGCGCGCGCTTGTCCCCGGCCAGCCGCTGGAGCCGGCACGGAGCGACGCCGCTCCCGTCGATCCGGTCGAGCG
>JBBQJF010000338.1:0-5888 GCA_038325665.1 Dehalococcoidia bacterium
CGCGATCCCGGAGGGTGTGGACCGTACCCGGCTGCCGCTGTTCTTGTGCTTGGTCAAGGGCAAGCCACTGCTGACCACGATGCGCAAATGCAAGTTCTGCCGCGAAACGAACTTGTGGTACCAGCCGCGCATCGACAGCCCGGACACGTTGCCGGTGCAGGGGAGTCATCCAGGCGAACGACAGTAGCCGCGCCCTCGCGGCGGTGGCTGCCTTGTCGAAGCGGCCGCCCGAACGTCCACCCGAGCGGCGCCTGCCCGAGAGGCGTGCTCACGGGTCGTGCCAGGCCGCCGACGGCCGCGCGGGTTGGCGCTCCGACCCGGACACGGACGGCTTCGGTCGGGACACGGAGGAAGCCACGGATGCCGACCGAGCCTGATCACGAACTGGCCCAACCCAACCTCTCTCCCATGATCGAGTCGATCAGCGCGATCACGCTGGCGACGCGTGACATGGCGCGCGCCGTGCGGTTCTACCGCGCGCTCGGCTTCGAGTTGCATTACGGCGGCGACGCGGCGTCATTTACCAGCTTCGTGATCGGCTCCGGCTACCTCAACCTGATCGCCCAACCACCCGAACGCCAATGGTCGTGGTGGGGCCGGGTCGTACTGTGGGTGTCGGATGTCGATGCGATGTACGCCCGCGCCGTCGCGGCCGGTCTGCATCCCGCGGCCTCGCCCCGAGACGCCGAATGGGGTGAGCGCTACTTCCATCTGTCCGACCCGGACGGCCACGAACTCAGCTTCGCCCGGCCGCTCCCAGGGCGTCACTAAACTTCTACCGCGCGCTGAATTCCGGACGCGTCAGGAAGGCTGGTCGTCGAGCCACGCTCACGAGTCCCCGCTTGTTGACGTAAGCGCTCAGCCATCAGTGCTCGGCGATCAGTCCGCCAGTGTACCGTCAAGATATGCGGCCATCAGCGCCCGCGCTCGGGTGGTGAGCACGGACCATGGCCATCCGGTCGCCGGTGGCCGAGGGCTGAACGCCTATGTGTTGGCCATCACACCGAATGGATCGGTGGTGCCGCGGCTGCCCGTCGCTCCGCCGAGGAGCGAGGATAGTCCGATCCCCATGATCGCCCAGCGCACGCGTCGCCGGCCGATAAGTAGACCGAGCGCGACAAGCGCCACGCCGGCCGCTTGGCTCACTGCCCTCACGTTATGTGTCGCGCGGTCACGATCTCCGGTGACATGCCAGGAGAGGGCGCGCACCGCGACGCCTCCGTCCGCCGGCAGGCTGGGCGCCAGGTTGGCGGCCGTGAGAACCAGATTGGCGGTTGCGGTGAGGCCGAGGACCGCGCGTAGCGGACCATCCGGCAGCCAGCCAGCGGTTGCCGCCGCCGCCGCGGCCGTCGCCAGCGAAGTCGCCGGACCGGCCAGCACAAACGCCGCTTCCGAGGCCGGTGTTGGCGCACTCCTAGGGATGGTGGTGCCTCCGGCGAACGGCGCCACCACCATGGCGACTGGGTCGAGGCCGAGCCGGCGCGCCGCGAGCAGATGTCCGAATTCGTGGAGCGCGATCGAGGCGATGGTAACCAGCCCCGCCAACGTCGCCACGAAGCGGCGGCGAGCCGGTGGACTATCGGGATATGTGCGGTCCAACCAGCGATCAGTCACGACCGCCACGCATCCAGCCATGAGAGCGCACGACCAATGTACCCATAGCTCCCAGCCGTGGTGAGAGCGCCACGTCCAGTAGCCCTCGCGAGATCGTTGTCCGGTCATCGGTGTACCCTCCCTATCCGGCCGGCGGCGGCATGGCCGTCCACCAGCAATCAACGAACTCAGCGCATCCCGGCCCCGCGACGCCAGTAATGCAGCAGCGACGCCTTGCGCGCGATCCATCGGGCCAACGTCCGGAATATCCGCAACTCGGCCAATATCAGCGTCGCTACCCGCCGGGGCAGCACCTCCGCGAGACTGCTTTCGAGCGCGTCCCAGCCGTTCAGGCCGGCGGCGCGTTTCTGACGGACGCGGCGCCACACCGCGAGTAGTGTCGCTGCCGCAAACAGCCAGAAACCCGCTTCCACGGCGATGCTCAGCCAGATGGCTCGGGGTAGGTCTGCCGCCCCGTTGAAGCTCAGCGACACCAGAGTAGGTCCCAGCGCCAGTGGAGCGATCTGATACATGTGCATCACAGACGCGCCTCCTCGCGACGCGCCGTGGGTGCGACAGCGCGCAGGAAGTCCGCTGTCTCCCGCAGCACGGTGAAGATGTCCAACAGGGCGCCGGTCCCGATCTGACCATCGGAGATCGCCATCCCTTCGGCCGGAGCGAGCACCCGGTAGCCGTCGGCCATGAGCGTGGCGACGTTACGTTGTACCGCGGACTTTTCCCACATGACCTGGTTCATGGCCGGCACGAACACCACCGGGCACGCCGCCGCGACGATGCAGGTCGAGACCAAGTCGTCGGCGATGCCGTGCGCCGCCTTGGCCAGCATATTGGCGGTGGCCGGCAGCACCAGCAGCACGTCGGCCCAGCCGGTCAGATCGAGGTGCGGTACGGTCCCGTCACAGGGCGACAGGTCACCGTCCACGACCACGGGCCGGCCGCAGGCGGCCGCCACGGCGCGCGGCGCTACCAGCGTCGCCGCCTGACGCGTGAGCACTGCCCGTACCTCGAGGTCGAGCATGCGCCGCATGACCGTCACGTACGGCGTCGCGGCCGTGGCAGCGATCGACCCGGTAATGGCAAGCAATACCCGCTTGGCGGAAAAGTCCTTGGGTAGTTGATCGGTAAACATGGCAACCTCCTGCCTCGGCGCGGCCCATCAGCCGCCGACCATCCGCCGCGGCCCCTGGTCTGGGCAGAGCAAGCTATCCGCCGCCCGGAGCAGTCGAGCCACTTCTGGTCCCGGATCGCCGAAGTACCGCACAAAACGGGCCACATGCTCGACGATCTTCAGCGCCGCGAATTCCGCGGCGTGCTCCGCGAAGCCCTCGGGCAGAGTCGCGGCCGAGCGGGATACATACGCGTTGTAGAATTCGCGTGCCGCCATGCGTAGTCCGTGCTCGGCCGCCGCGTGGCGCATGCCGGCGGCGAACACCGCCAGTTCCATCAGCTCACCGATGAAGTAGCCGGCATCGTAGGCGGGCGGTCCGCTGGCCGCCTCCAGCCAGCCGGCCACATGGACCTCCGGCAATGCCGCGGACTCCGGTCGCGCATCGACCAGTATCTGGCCAGGAGCGTACCGACCGTGCAGCGTCGCGGGGTCCGGGTCTCGGTAGAAGCGGCGCACGCTCGCGATCAGCGCGGCGCGCAGTCGCGGAAACTCTGCCAATGTGTCACGCACGGACGCGGCGTCAGTGGTGAGGCCCGCGCCTATCAGACCGCGCACGCGTCGCGTCACATCGTTGGCGCGCGGCAGCGCCGGACGCGTGTGCGTCCCTCGGGATACCTCATGGACGTCTCGGAGCGCGGCGCCGAGGCGGGCACATAGCGGCAGGAGCCACAACCAGTCCTGCCGCGGCGCCCCGCCCACGCCCAGGCCACGCAGGAGCATGGCCGCGAACAGTTCGGCCCCCGCGCCAACCGGATAGGCGTACGTGGCCGGAGCTACCGGTACCGGAGCTACCAAGTACACCCCATCGCGGGGGGCGACCGCCGAATTCGGTAATACGTTCGACGCGCGCATAACCCGTGTTGCGGCAGGCCTGAGCCGGCGGTCGCTCAGATACTGCACCCATACGCGGCTTTCGGCGCTTCCTTCGAGCAGCCACCACTCCACCGCGCCGCCTGCCATGTGATCGCGCTCGACCACGGCTTCGCCGCCGGCGGCCAGACCGGCCCGACGCAGGGCGACCACGATGCGCTCAACGATGGCGATGGCGCCGCTGTCGTTCGGGACGTTCGGTGTCGCATTTACTAGCCGATTATTCAGCGACGTGGGTGCAGGTATCATGGCAGTTCTCCAATCATCTGGGCAGGAACCTCGAACTCGGCCGAGCCTGGGTTGAGGTGTGGGGCGTCGAGTGAAATCCGCTCGGTCGCAAACGCGGACAGCACGGCGTCGAGACGACCCGAGGCGGAATTGTGTTTTTGCAACGCGGCCTCGACCAAGCCGCGGGCGATCAGCCGCGAGCGGTGCTGCCCGAAGCTGGTGCGCTCGCCGCTCCACGGTGGTTCGTCGGCCAGTCCCAGTCCCGGCCGCACCGGTCGGGTAAAGGCCGGCACACCCGGGCGCACCGCGTCCCCCAATGCCTCGTGTGCTCGGATCACGAGCGGGCAGGCGCGGTCGAACTCAGCGCGCGGCAGGTAGAGCACGGCGGCATCCGGACGGGTGTACGCGGCAGGATCGTTCAGCGCCTTGAATATGAATGGAATTTGCAGCTCTCCCAGTCCCCGCGTTAGTTTCGTGATCAAGACAGGCGCCCCCGCGGGGAGCAGATGGAAGTACCAGCGGACCAGCGGCGCTTCCCGCGGCGGCGGTCCCGCCGAGCTGATGGCCGCGTAGAAGCCGGCCATGGCGTACGGCCGGTCCTTCGGGAAGCGCACCGCCACTGATGTGCCGGCGGCGATCGGCTGCCCGCCGGCGGAGGCGATCTGGTCCGGCCGCGCGCTCAGTGACAGCCGCCCCTTGTGCACGACGTGGGCGTCGTCGGTAGTTGACGGTAATCTAATGACGGTCCAGCCGGCATCGAAATAGCCGGCGCCCGTGTTGGCCTCACGCAGGGCACGGCCGAACCGCGCATCCTCTCGCTGCGCGATCAGCGCCGGCTCGGCCTCGACGCGGGGGGATCCATCCGCGGCCCGCGGGTCATCCAGGTAGTAGCGTCCGTAGATCAGGCCGGTGAGGGCGCGGACGAGCGCCCGCGATGATTCCTCGGCATCCGCGGCAGGAATTCGACGGCGACCAAGCTCGATGTGCTCATACCGGGCCGGCGACAGCACCCGTGTCTCGCGGGTGATGCGCGCGAGCATCTCCCGGTGCGGGTTAGTGATCGCTCGAACGGTGTGATGGCTCATGTTAACAACCTCCCGGCGGCGATCTCCGGCTCGCGAATGAGTTGCTTGGCGACCTGCAACGAGCACAGCGCGCTCGACGGAAGCGACCCCAGCGTCATGACCGCCGCCAGGGAGCGGTCGAGCAGGAAGACACCGGCGTAGCCCACCACACGCGCGATGTCCGGCCCGTTCACGCCGAGCACACCCTGCCGGCTGTAGGCGTCCCAAAACGCCGCCACCGCCACCCGAACCCGGTCGAACGGGATCCGCGCTTGTGCCAGCCAGTCATCGAGTCCGCCGTCCACACTCGGACGGATCGACGCCAGCCAGTGATACAAGTAATCGCCGATCACGGTCCCCACGTCCCAGGCGGGGTCACCCCAACCAGCCAGCTCCCAGTCGACGAAGCGCAGGTCGGCGCTGCCCAGCATTGAGCGAGGCCGAATCATGATGTTGTCGGACTTGGCGTCGGCGTGGATGAGACAGCGCGGTTGCCACGCGCCCCGCAGCGTGCGCAGCGCTGCCGTGAGCCCATCGGTGTTCTGCACGATCTCGATAAACTCGGTGAAGCCCTCGGGTTGCGATGCGATTTGCTCGGGCGTCACCTGGTCCCATGCCGAGAACGGCCCCTGCTCGATCAGACGAATTGCGCCGGTGGCATCGGCCGTACCGTCTTCCCGCTTGATGCCATGGCAGCGGGCCAGGCGGCCGGCAAGAGCTCGCGCCCAGCCACGGCCAAACACCGTTCGCCGCGTGTAGTGCTCCATCAGGGGTCGGTACGTTGTGAGGTATTCGGTCCCGAGCACCCGCGATTCCGCGTCATAGAAGTACAACTCGGGCATCAGCCGCCGCACGGCGATGCCAGCGGGGGTGGAATGCGCCCAACGCAGCACCGCGGACTCATTCGCAACCTGAGCGAGCGATGTCCCGTCGGACGTGTGGAG
>JBBQJF010000339.1:0-5873 GCA_038325665.1 Dehalococcoidia bacterium
GGGGAGGAGAGGCGTCATCGTCCCTTCCCTCGTGCGGAATGGGGGCCGAATTCAGTTTTCCCACAGGAGTGAGCCATGTTTAAGCTGTTGACGTTGGCCGGGTTGGGCGCTGGGGCGTTCTACGCGTGGAAGAAGTACAGCGGCGGACGCGCGGACCAGAAGATGGCGGAACCCGAGGAAATGTACGACGCCGCCGCACTTCACCGGGCGGAGGCATAACGCCGCCGCTCGGGGCAGAACAGGACGACACGGCACGGGCGAATTTGCCCGTGCCGGCATCGCTTCGGTGTTCGTGACAGGCGTCGGTTGCACGCATGCACGTCGTGCGCCGGCGAGAGCCGGTCAGACCGGTGAAACGCGGTTTCGTGCGCCCCTCGGCGATGTGTGAGACCGCGTGCCGGTCGCCGCGCGTCCGTCACCGGGCGGGCCACGCCGGCGACAGATCCAATGTGGTTCCCTCCGTCAGCCGCGTCGCCGTTCCACCCTCGGCCGGAATCCTGAAGATATGTTGCTGCCCGTCGCGGTCCGATTGAAAGACGATATCCTTCCCGTCGGGCGACCAGGACGGCGCGACGTTCACGACGTTTAGCAAACCCTCGGTGATACGCTTGGGCACGCCACCCTCTGGCGCGACCGTGAAGATGTTCCAGCCACCATCCCGAAACGACGCGAACGCGAGGCGCGAACCGTCCGGCGACCACGCCGGATCAATGTCGTTGCCCGTTCCGGTTGCCAGTTCCACCGGTTCGCCGCCCGTGGCCGTCACGCTGAACAAGCGGGACCCGCCGCCGGGGCGCTCCGACACGAGGACGATCGTCCGGCCATCGGGCGACCACGCGGGGCGCGAGTCGCTTCGCTGACCGCGCGTTACCGGCCGCGACTCGCCGCCCGCGGCCGGTACGGCGTACAGGAGATTCCGGCCCTCGCGGGATGACTGGAAGACGATTGATTGTCCGTCCGGCGACCAGGACGGCGAGGTGTCGGCGCCCGGACCGGCCGTGACGCGTCGTGGATTGCTGCCGTCGGCGTTCATCACGAAGATACGCCGCTCCCCCTCACGGTCGGAGGAAAATGCGAGCGCGGCGCCGTCGGGCGACCATGCCGGGTTGACGTTGTTCGATGTTGGCGGAGTGAGCCGGCGTAGCCCCTGACCGTCACCCCTGATGACCGAGATTGTCCACTTGCCCTCCACCTGAGATTGGAAGGCCACCGGCGCCTCGGACCCCGGCCGGCCCGGCGGCAACGCCGGCAGCACGGTGAACGACACCGACTGTTGCACGGGTGGAGTCAGCGGTCGGTGGTCGTTGCCGGTGGCGACCACGGTCACGCTGTGGCTGCCGGGGGTAAGCTCGGCGAACGTGTGCCGCAGCTGGTCGGTGTGGATGATGTTCGCCTGTCCGGTAGGGACGGGTTGCCCTGGACCCACCACCAGGGAGGGGTCGAGGTCGAGAAAGTAGTGCAGGTGCTGGCCGGTCGGGTCGTTCGCCGTGGCCGGCCTGAGGTTCAGTCCCTCCGTGGTCACCGCCACGGTGACAGGCGCGCGGACTTGGGCGCCGCCTGCCGGTTGGGTGAACGTGACGCTGGCCGCGGGCGCCGAGCCAGGAGGGACCGGCGCCACGAGTGTCGTGTCAGTTGACCGCATCTGCCGGCCGATCAGCATCCCGACGAGCACCAACCCGATTAGGATGGCCGCGGCCGCACCGATTAGCAGCGGCCGTCGGTCGCGCCGTGGTCGGTCCTCGGCCGGCGCGATCGGAAGGAGCGGTTCCGCAACGAGTCGCGCCTGCTCACCGGTCGGGCTCGTGTCGGCCGCCGCGGCCTCCGCCGTGCGTGTGCGCGTCACGCCGGTGTAGCCCACCACGGTTGGAGAGGGCGGCGCGGTCGTGCGCGGTGTGGGCGGCGATGGTGTGCCGGCGATCGGACCGTTGTCAAGTTCACGGAGCGCCGCCGCGACATCCCGCGCCAGATCCCCCGGAGTTTGATACCGGTCCTCGGGACGCTTGGCGAGGCAGCGCTCGACAATCGGGTAGACGGAGGACGGATATCCCTCCGGCAGCGGCGGCGGCTCGATCGTCGCGTGGCGACGCAGAATCGTGTAGGGTGTGCCCTCACCGAAGGGACGCTCTCCCGTGAGCAATTCGTACAGCGTCACCCCGAGCGAGTAGATGTCAGAGCGGATGTCGCCTAGCCCTTCCGCGCGCTCCGGCGCGGCGTAGTCGGGACTGCCCAAGAAGATGCTGGTGGAGGTTAGCCCGCTTTGCCCCACTACCCGTGCAATGCCGAAGTCCAGCACCTTGACGTCGTCTTGTTGCGTCAGGCGAATGTTTTGGGGCTTGAGGTCGCGATGGACGATACCGGCCGCGTCAGCCGCCTCAAGGGCGCGCGCAACCTCCAGCGTGATCCGCAGCGCCTCGCGCGGTAGCATCTTGCCGTCGGCCTCGAGCCGGTCATCCAGGTTTTCACCGGCGACATACTCCATCACGAGGTACGGCACGCCGTTGTGCTCGGAGAAGTCGGTGACAAGCGCCACTCGCGGCGAATGCAGCGAGGCCGCGATCTGCGCCTCACGCTTGAGGCGCTCGAGGTACTGCACATCCCGCGTGAGATAGCTGTGCGGCACTTTGACGGCCACGCGGGCGCCCGTCCGCAGATCGACCGCCCGGTACACCGTGCCCATGCCGCCGGTGCCAAGCTCATCCTCGATCAGGTAACGCTGAGATAGGATCGTTCCCTGCGTAACCACGGAAGCCTCCGACGCGCGTCACCAACCCGCGACCGCTCAACGCCAACGAGCGCGTCTCCCACCATAAGATACGCGGGAACGGAACGCCGCGACAGTCTTATATGTACCACAACGCGCTTCGAGTCGAGTTAGCGCGTCAGGTCAGGCGGCTGCCGCCCTGACGGCGGCGGTCATCGAAGCCGTCCCTCCCGCCACGGTGGCGGATGCGGAGGTCCGGAGACTGCCGCCACGCGGGCCGCGGTCAGCTCGTCGCGCTGCCCCGCACCATGCGTAGCACCGTGTCGGGATCGCCGAAGCCGTCGAACACGAAGTCGGCGCCGGCGCCGGTGAGCACCGCCGCGCTGCTGCCGCCGGTCGCGACACCAATCGCGACGGCGCCGTTCGCCTTGGCCGCTGTGATGTCGTGGGTACTATCGCCGAAGATGTAGACCCCGTCCACGCCGTCCGCCAGCGGACGGAGTCGGTCGATCGCGGCGGCGACCAGGTCGGCGCGGTGCTCGCCATCGTCCGCGAACCCGCCGCCGACGAACCGATGCCACAGGTCGAAGTACCGCAGCTTGATCTCCGCCGCACCGCGGAAATTGCCCGTGGCGATCCCGAGCACCGCACCCGGCACGGCCGCGGTCGCATCAAGCATCTCCACCACGCCGGGCAGTATCACCCCTCCGCGCTGTTCGAGGTGATGCGCGAGGCGCGGCAGGTAGCGCTCCTGAAAGCGGGTGAGGAGCGCATCAAAGTCGCCATTGAGCCGTCCATGGTTCAGAAGCGCCTCGCGCAGCAGGTTGCGGTCAGTGCGTCCGCCGAACTCGACACCGACGAAGCCGTCCTCGATTCCCAGCAGTTCGTGCAGGGTCTCGGTCATCGCGATGCTGCCCGCCCGATTCGTGCGGATCATGGTCAGGTCGATATCGAAGAGGAAGATCGATCCCATACTGCCGTGTGCTCCCCATGTCCGGGTCCGCGCTCGGTCATGCGGTCCGCCCGGTTGCCCGACGACGCGGAACCCGTGGGCGGGCGCTCCGCGGCCGGTTACTCCATATCGATCTCGGTGTCGAGCACGAACGCGCCGTCACGTATTTGCCACACGCGCACCGCCGCGCCCGCGATCCGGTCGCCGTTGGCAAGGAAGCGCACCCGGCCGGTTGCGCCGTCAAGGTCGGTCGCGGCCACCTCCGAGAGTAACTGACGGCGGTCAATGCGGAGTCGCCCGCCGCTCCGTGGTTCCGCCGCGGCGGTGGCGCCATTGATCAGCGCCCATGTCGCGTCGAACGCCGCGGCGGCGATTTGCCCCGGCTCGGCCCCGAACCGCGCCAGATAGGCCATGCGAAACGCGTGGTAGGCGGGCGCGATGATGGGCACGGCTTCCATGATATAGACATCCGCCGTTACCCGGCCATCAACCGCCAGAAGTACCGGCCGCTCTTTGGCTGTCGCCGTCATCACCACCGGCACGGCGATACCGGCCGCGCGCAGCTCTTGCAGGAATCGGGCCGCATCCCCGGGGAAGCCCGCGTAGAATACCGCACGCGCGGATGATTTCGTGATCGCGCGCACCACCGGCCCGTACTCGGCGCTGCCCGTCAATGCCTCGTCATTCCCGGACAGATTGGTCTTGCCGTAGAACAGCCGGAACGTGTCGCGCAGTCCACGGCCGTAGATCGTGCCGTCGTGAACGAGAAACGTCCTTCGTCGGATGTGGAGGCGCTCGGTGAGGTAGCGCGCCGCGGCCGCCGCCTCGACCGCATCGGTCCAGCTGGTGCGGAAGACGCCGTCGTATCCTTGACGTGTGACCGCGATATCGGTGCAGCGCGGTGTGATCATCGCGATCGCCGGTCGCTCCAGCACCGTGGCGGCAGCGACGCACGCGGCCGAGCACAGCGGACCGATCACACCGATCAGGCGTGGCGTCGCGATCAGCCGGACGGCCGCCGGGTCGCTGGCGGCGGCATCACAGCCACCGCCTTCGACGACCAGTCGCAACGGCCGGCCGTGAATCGTCTCCGCCTGCTCCGTCGCCAGCCGCGCGCCGGCGAGGGCCACCTGCCCATCGCCGGCCAGCGGGCCATCGGTCACGGTCATCACGCCGATACTCAGGGCGGCGTCAGATTCGGCATCCACCCAGCCCTTTTCCGGCAGGCCCGACTCACACGCGGCGAGCAGCAGACCAACGACAGCAATCAGCGCCAGTACCCGGTACACCTTGCCTCCTCGTGAGCGATCCGCCCCGGGCTTTCAGCCCTCGGCCCGCGTGCGGTCTTCCGGCCGCTAACCGCGCTCGTGTGGCAGGACGCACATCACGCCGTCTCACTGTGCCCCGGCGCGTGGCAACGAACGGCGCCCATTCCGCCGAGCCGCGCGAGCGTGGTCGCCGCGGTAGGACTCAATTGCGCCGTGGCGCTCAACCCGCGAGTCGGGATTCATGTCACATACCCGCGAGTGAACGATTTGAGTCTTGACTCACGGATGTACGTGGTGGCCGCGAGCCGTGGAACACGCGCCGTCGGGCGCGGTATCCTTTGCGGGACGCCAGACTCGTGTGCGGGCGAGCGACGGTGCGGAGTGTGGAACCACGAGCGGCGCGCTGGCGCCCCGCGCCGGTGTGACCGTAGGATACTGCCATGTCGACGACAACGCTGCCGGCGCGGCAGGCCGCCACCCCCGCCACCAGCGGCACGGCACGGGTGATCGCCGCGTACTGGCCGCTGATACCCGTGTTGCTCGGCGTGACCCTGCTGGCGCTGCCCACCCTCTCCTATCCCTTTGGTCCTGACCAATCGATCTTCGCCACAATCGGCGATGCGATCAACCATGGTCGATTTCCGTACATCGACGCGTGGGATCAGAAGCCGCCGGCGATTTATCTTCTGTACGCGCTCGCGCTGCGATTGCCGGGTCCGCTGATGCAGCGGGTGCGGCTGTTTGATCTCCTGTGGACCCTGGCGACGCTGATCGTGCTCTATGAACTGGCGCGTATGATGTGGAGCGCCCGCGCCGCGACCTTCGCGTCGCTCCTGTACGGAGCCGTCTATTTCACCACGCAAGGCTGGTGGTATCTGGCGCAGCCGGACGGACTGATCGGGTTGCCGCTGATGCTGGGCCTGCTCGTGTATCGCCGCGCCGGTGGGCGACA
>JBBQJF010000340.1:0-5851 GCA_038325665.1 Dehalococcoidia bacterium
GTTACGGCGCGGGCCGGGTCATCGGGCGTCGAGGGCCGCTTGTACACGCGTATGCGGCCGCGCTCCCACAGCAGGAAGTCGGTGAAGGTGCCGCCCACATCGACGCCGAGGATGCCGCCCGCCATCGTCAGCCCTCCCGCCATCTGGTTGACCATCGGTTAAAACAATGTCGCGATTACCGGCCGCGGTCGCGACCCAATACGACGGGCCTGATAGCCCGCGCGGGTTGGTGATAAGGTTTCATCGCACGAGCGACCCGGCGGGTCGCCCGCATTCTCGGGATTGGCCAACGATGGAACTGATCATGCGCCGCACGCCGTACCTGGCCGGGCCTGGGCGCGACCACGGGGCACTGACACGACGGCCTGACCCCACGGTGGGCACGCCCGATCAGCGATGCAGAACCTGAAGCGGCAACACTTCGTTGAGGCTGCCGCTACGGTAGCCGAGCAGATCGAGCGCAACGTACAGGTACCCGGCGCGCTTCACGCCCTCGACCGCCTTACGGCGGGTGTCGCCGCTCAGCAGTATGTCCATGCCGGCATCGTCGGTCTCGATCCGTGCGACATCGCCGTGGTGACGGACGCGCACCTGACGGATTCCAAGCGCCCGCAACGACTCCTCGGCTTTAGCGATACTGGCGAGCGCCTCGACGGTCACGGGTGTGCCGTAGGGGATGCGTGATGACAGGCAGGCCATCGCCGGCTTATCCCATGTGGGCAGACCTCGCTCCTTCGACAACGCGCGAATATCTGCCTTGCCCAGACCCGCCTCGATGAAGGGGCTGCGGACGCGGTGGGCGCGGGCGGCCTGCTGGCCGGGCCGGTAATCGCCCTGGTCATCGACATTGAAGCCGTCGAGCACCCAATTCGCCGCCTCATCGAGCCGCACCGCTTCCAGCTTCGTAAACAGTTCGTCCTTGCAGTGAAAGCAGCGGTTGGGGTTGTTGGCGACGTACTCGGGGTCATCCATCTCCGAGGTGTCGAGCGTGCGGTAGCGAATGCCGATCTGCTCCGCCAGCGCGGCGGCGTCGGCGCGCTCGGCCTCGGAGATGCTGGGGGAGATGCCGGTCACGGCCAGCGCCCGCTCGTGCAGCACATCGTGGGCAACAGCCGCCAGCAACGTACTGTCTACCCCCCCGGAAAAGGCCACCACGACCGATCCCATCTCGGTGAGCACATCGTGCAGTCGCGCAAGCTTGTCATCCATGACTGAATCCTTCCCTGTACGCGTGCAGCCGCCGGCGACCGGGCGGCCACCGTCCGTGACCACCGCGCGGTCGCGGGCGCTAATGGCTGAGCGCGTAGCCTTCCCCGCCGCCGTCGCGGTCCGTACTCCGCCCCATGATAGCAGGGCGTCGGGGATATTGAGCGCTGGACAGGCTTGGCGGAATCCGCGACGATCGATGATGTGACGACGTACCAGGACGAAAGTCCCCCGATCGACATCGACAGTGAGACGTATCGCTCCGCGGTTCACTCCGCCCTCCTCGGCTGGTGGGATGGCGCGCGCCGCGATCTGCCCTGGCGACGAACCTCGGACCCTTACGCGGTGCTCATCTCCGAGGCGATGTTGCAGCAGACCGGGGTCGCGCGGGTCATTCCGAAGTACCTCGCTTTCATGCAGCAATTCCCCAGCCTCGCCGCGCTGGCCGCCGCGCCCGGCGCCGCCGTGATCCGCGCCTGGGCGGGCATGGGGTACAACCGGCGGGCGGTGAACCTCCACCGACTCGCCCGGGAAGTGGCCGAGCGCCACGGCGGGCGGCTGCCGCCGGCCGTCGATGCGCTCCTCGCGTTGCCGGGCATCGGCCCGTATACGGCCCGCGCGGTCGCATCGATCGCGTTCGGCCAACCGGCTGCCGCCGTTGATACCAACGTGCGCCGGGTTCTATCGCGGCTGGTGGACGGCGTCGATTCAGATCGCCGGCCGCCGGCGATCCAGCGACTGGCCGATGACCTACTGGCGGTGGATCGACCCGGCGACTGGAACCAGGCGCTGATGGACCTGGGCGCAGGAGTATGTACGGCGGCGGCGCCGCGGTGCAATGAATGTCCCTTGCGCCATCTCTGCGCGGCAGCGCCACGCATCCGGGCGGTCGCGGAGAGCGGCGGTCGCTACCGTGCGACGCCGGTGACGAAACCGCAAGGCCGTTACGCGCACTCGGCCCGGTTTTACCGCGGCCGCATCGTGGACCTGTTGCGCGTCCACGAGGGAGCGGACGCGTTGACGGCGCCGCTGATCGGGGCGCGTCTTCGCCTGGACTACAGCGTCGATGACCTGCCCTGGCTGCGGGCGCTCCTGCACGGTTTGGCGCGGGACGGCCTGCTCGATTGGCAGGGGGTCGACGATGACCCCGTGCGTCTCCCCACCTGATGGACGGATGCGCCGCCGGCGTTGGACGCGGGGCGCCCCGTGAATCGTGTACCATGAGTGACGGCACGGTGCGCCCCACGCGGCGCCGGCCTATTTCAATCAAAGGTGATGTCACCCTGAAGCTCTATCCTTCTGCCGTACGCCAGCCGTCGCCCCGGTTCCTGATGGCCATCGCGATCTGGGCGGTCGCGATGCTCGTTGCCTGCGGCGGCAACGAGAACTCGAACAGCGGCAATCCGTCCGCGGCCACCGTCGCGGCCGCGGTGGGCGCTGATGGCTTGCCCGGAACGGCGTTCCCCACCAATGGCAACGACCACGTCACCCCCGGCCAGAGTCACGGAACCTACTATTCCAACCCACCCACGTCGGGCTGGCACGTCACCGACCTGCCAATGCCGGGGATCTCGACCACCGCCCTTACCGCCGAGGAGATTCCGCACTTCCTGGAGCACGGCGGAGTGTGGGTGCTGTACAACTGCCCCGGCGGCTGTGATGATCTGGTGGCGCAGCTCACTCCGGTGGTAAACCGCGCGATCGAGGCAAAGCGGCCGGTCGCCCTGGCGCCGTATCAACTGATGAGCAAACGGATCGCGCTCGTCGCGTGGCAGCGTCTGCTGACGCTGGACTCATTTGACGAGTCACGGGTGCAGGCGTTCATCGACGCATGGTCGTGCAAGTACAATCCCGAGGGTCCGGGATACTGCCCGAACACGACCGGCACGGTGGCCCCGGCCAAGGACGCCGGCAGCACCGGTTTCACCGGCCGTCCGGCGGCGTCTCCGACCCCGGCGGCGTCCACCAAAAAGACGTATCCATCGGCGCCGGCCCTGCAAATTGACGCGAGCAAGACGTACATCGCCACGATAACCCTGGCGAAGGGCGGCGAAATCAAGGCGCAGCTCGACCCGCGCGCCGCGCCCCAAACCGTCAACAGCTTTGTGTTTCTGGCGCGGGACGGCTTCTACGACGGATTGACCTTCCATCGGGTTGAGCCAGGCTTCGTGATTCAAGGCGGCGACCCGATCGGCAATGGCAGCGGCGGCCCCGGCTATACCATCCCCGACGAGAAGAACGACCTCAAGCACGAGGAGGGTGCGCTGGCCATGGCGAAGAGTTCCGCTCCCAACTCGGCCGGCAGCCAGTTCTACATCACGCTCGCGCCGCAGCCGGCTCTCGACGCCACCTACACCGTGTTCGGCAAAGTCACGAGCGGCGGGGACCTCGTGAAGCAGGTCGCGAAGGGTGACAGGATCTCAACGATCACGATCGAAGAGCGGTAGCGTTGTTCGCGTCGGATGCGAGGGGCGGCCGGCGCCTGTCTTATGCATCCTCGGAGCAGCCGCGCGTCGGACCCGCGGTCACGGGCGCCTCGCCCGGCCGGAGGGCGGCGCACCGGCTCGCACCTACCAGCGCAGGTCCGGCCCCACCCCGCGCGCATGCGGACGCATGCACCGAGAACCGGCGATGTCGCCTGGCCGTGCACGAGCGCCCATGAGGGCAGCCAATGATATCGCGCCGGTTGACGTGGCCGCTCGGGCTGGGTGTGGTTTTGGCGGTCGTGGCGGTCGTGTACGGACCGACCGTTAACGACTATTTCGGCGGCGACGACTTCCTCGTGATCGGGCCGGTCCACAATAGCGGGCCATGGAATCTGATCGCGAAGTCGATCATGCTCCGCGACGACATACCCTATTGGCGGCCGCTGGTCTCGCCCTTGTATGCATTCGAGGTGCGGGTCTTCTGGCTGCGCCCTTGGGCGTATCATGTGGTCGCACTCGGGCTGCACCTGACAAACGTTGCCCTGCTGGCGGCGCTGGCGGTGCGGCTGACGGGCCGGCGCGGGGTGGGACTGGCCGCCGGTCTCATTTTCGGGATCCACGCCGCCCATACCACCACCGTCGCGCAGATCTCCTCGACCGTCGAGTTGCTCAGCGTCGTATGGTACGCCACCACAGTGTTGTGCGCGGTGATCTACGTCACCGGTGGTGGCCGCCGCTGGTATTGGTTCACGGTGGGCGCATTCGTGCTCGCGTTGCTATCAAAGGAGTCGGCGGCGTCGGCCGCGGGCGTGATCACCGTGCTGTTCTTCGTGTACGTGTTCCTACCCAAGCGGAGGGCGTGGCCGTTTCTGCGCGATATCCTGCCGTTTTGGGCGCTAGTCATCCCGTACATCGTCTTGACGTACCGGACCGACACCGCCGATCCAAGCGGTATCGTCACGCGGATGTATTTTCCCGGCGGGCATGTCGGACAAAATATGTGGTGGTTTCTCACGCGGCTGGCGGCGCCGTTTGAGACCGGGCAAGGACCGCACGTCACCGCCATCGGACATATCGGCGCCGCGGCGCTGCTGTTGGTTGCCGCGGTGCTGGTGGTGCGCGGCACCCGCCGCGAGCGTTTCCTGGTAGCGTGGGTCGCGATCGCGTTGACCCCCCTTGCGCCGTGGCGGCCCGAGCTGCTGCTGGGGCGATTCACATACCAGGCATCGGCGCCGTACGCGATCTTGCTGGCTTTAGGCGGCGCCTGGGCGGCGGAATGGCTCGGACGCGCCGCCGGCGCACGGCGCCTGGACCGAATCGCCGGCCCCGCGCTGTTGGTCGTCGCGGTCGTGGTGTTCGCGCCGCTGACCGCCGCTCAAAACCGCGAACGTGCGCGTGAAGGCGACGACTACCGTGTGTTGGTGTCGGCGCTACAGCGGGAGTACCCGCGTCTGCCCCCTGGCAGTGAGGTCGAACTACTTGACGGCATTTGGCCGGGGCCATTCCACGCCTTGTACCTCGACGCCGTGGCCTCGACGCTCTACGGCGCCGGTCGCGTGCGAATCGTCAATGTGGCGCCTGGAGACGCGCCCGCGGGCGTCTCGCCCGCGCCGATCCGACTGCGGTATCGCGGCGGTATGCTCGTGCACGAGGCGCCTCTGCCGTAGTGCCCGCGCACCCGCGCACCCGCGTCGCATCGCGTTCCGGGCCGCCCCGTCGCTCACTCCGCCTCTCTGGTGGCGCCACCCGGACCCGGCCGCCAAACGTGTGCGCGATGCAAGGACGCGCGGCGCTCATAAGCCGAGCTTACCCGGATTAAGCAGTCCGCCGGGGTCGAGCGCCTGCTTGATCGAGCGCACGACGTCGAGGCCCGACCCATGCTCACGCGCCATCAGGTGCGCGTAACGCAGGCCGGCGCCGTGAACGTACTCCATTGACCCGCCCAGATCTTGTACCAGCATCAACGCCTCGTCCACGGCGTCCGTCGCGTGCGAGAGGTCCGCGGTCGTGTCGGTTGCGCGCGAGACTACCGTTGAGAGCAACTCCGGACCGTGCCACAGTCCCCACTCGTGGACGGCCATGCCGTGACCAGCAAAGATCGCCTCGGCCCGCTCGATGTAGGGCAGGACACGCGAGGCCGGGAGACTGACGTGCAGGTAATCGACCACCGTGCTGCCGGGGGCGCCCGGTCGCGGCTCATGCGACTCGGCCTGCCGCCA
>JBBQJF010000341.1:0-5828 GCA_038325665.1 Dehalococcoidia bacterium
TCCCCGTCCCGACCAGCCCAGCCGCCTGGTGATCTCGTCCATCGCGCTCGACGCGAAGGTGGTTGAGGTCGGCATCGTCGTCGAGGCCGGCAAGCCGGTGTGGGACACCGCCGCCTTCGCCGTGGGGTATCACCGCGGCACGGCGCTGCCCGGAACGCGCGGCAACACCGTCATGGCCGGACACATCAACAGCCCGGTCAGCAAGAAGGGCGAGATCTTTCGCCGTCTGCCCGAGGTGCGCATCGGCGACCGTGTCGAGGTGTTCGTGGGCGAGCGCAAGACGACCTACGAGATCGCCGAGATCCGGACGGTCGCACCCAACGTCACGGCGGTCATGAACCCCACGCCCGACGCCACCCTCACGCTGATTACCTGCTACCCCAACTACAACTATTCCAAGCGCCTGATCGTCGTCGGCAAACTGGTTGACGGGACCACCTGAGCGCACCGGCCCGCGCTCCATCGGGGAGTACGCGTGCCGCGCGGGTGACCGGCGTGAACGCGATCACATCGCGAACGCTGCCGGCCGCACCCCTACCTACCAGCGAAACCGTCCGGTCGTTGGGGTGCGTCACGGAATCACTGTCTCATTGCGATCCGCGACCCGTCCATGGCCGCCAGCCGCCCTGAGACACGTATGTCGTGACACGTCCTCGCACCGTCGTCCTCGCCGTGGTCACGCGGCGCTCAGGCCGCCGGCGCGCATCGCCTCGGCGGTCAGCGGCGTATAGATCAATCCCAGTGCCGCGGCGACCGCCGGGTGCGTGACCGTGCCGCGATGGGTATTCACCCCGGCAGCGAGGGCAGGGTCGGTAACGGTAGCGCCCAATCCCTGATTGGCGAGGCGGAGCGCGTATGGCAGCGTTGCGTTACACAGAGCCATCGTCGAGGTGTGCGGCACCGCTCCCGGCAGGTTCGCGACGCCGTAATGCAACACCCCGTGCAGCACATACGTCGGGTCGCTGTGGGTGGTGCGGTGGATTGTCTCGACGCAGCCGCCCTGATCGACCGCCACATCGACGATTACCGCGCCGCGCGGCATGGTTCGCACCATCGTCTCGGTCACCAGTACGGGCGCACGCGCGCCGGGGATGAGCACCGCCCCGATCACCACGTCCGCCGTGCGAACGGCCCGCGCGATCGCGGGGGCGCTGGCGGCCACCGTCGTCAGGCGACCGGAGAGGGCGCTGTCGATCCATCGCAACCGGTCGAGATTGATATCGAAGAGGGTGACGGCCGCGCCCATCCCGAGCGCGATCACCGCCGCGTGCGTGCCCACGGTGCCCGCGCCAAGGATGACGATGTCCGCGGGCGGAACACCCGGCACCCCCGCGAGCAGCTTGCCGCGACCGCCGCGCATGTGGGTCAGCTCATGCGCGGCGACCTGCGGCGCCATCCGGCCGGCGACCTCACTCATCGGCGTCAGCAGCGGCAGGGAGCCGTTTGCCGGTTGCACGGTCTCATAGGCCACGGCGGTGACACCACGGTCGAGCAGTGCGCGGGTCAGCTCCGGTTCGGCGGCGAGGTGGAGATAGGTGAAAAGCATCTGCCCCCGGCGAAAGTAGCCGTATTCGGCCGGCAGCGGCTCCTTGACCTTGATCACCATCTCGGCCGACCATGCCCGCGCCGCGTCGGGCACGATCCGCGCGCCGGCCGCGACATAGTCATCATCAGTGAAGCCGCTGCCGTGACCCGCGCCCGTCTCAATCAGTACGGTATGGCCCGCACCCGCCAGCACCTCGGCGCCCACCGGCGTGAGGGCCACCCGCTGTTCGCTATCTTTGATCTCCTTCGGTGTGCCAATGATCATTGCTATCCTCCCCGGCCTCCGCGTTGCCGTGTTCATTGCCGCACGGGCGAGGTACGTGCACCGTCGCTGGTGCGATACAGTTCCGCACCGGGCTGCGTTACCCTGATCGTAGCGGGCCGGACAGATGTTTACCATCACAATGCGGACGCTGATTGACCACCGAACGGGTCGGATCGCGTTGAGATGTGGTGCGTGGCGATGACTGCTCGGAGGCCGGCGACGCCGCGCGTTCGCGACCGAATGGCGGGCAGGTTGTGCGCGCGCCAGGACATGCGAGGCGC
The DNA here is from genome assembly GCA_038325665.1 of Dehalococcoidia bacterium. Lineage (GTDB taxonomy): Bacteria > Chloroflexota > Dehalococcoidia > CAUJGQ01 > CAUJGQ01 > CAUJGQ01. The sequence continues at coordinate 2,092 of JBBQJF010000341.1, forward strand.
CGTCGTCGTGAGCGCCCGCGACCCGTGGCCGGTTAGCCACGACCGCCGCACGAAATGAGGATGCCCCATGGCGCAACAGTACACCGCGACCGATACCCGCACGGGACTGCAAGTGACCGTCACCGGCGACTTTCCGCCCGCGCCCGACGATCGCGTACGGATCGCGGCGACGACGAACCTATTCACGCGGCTGATGGCGACGATTCTTTCGTCCGAGAACGAAACCGATCGACGGGGGCTATTCCGCTCGTTGGAGATGGCGTTGGAGTGGGCGGACGCCGCGGCGCGGAGTGATTCCGCCGAGATGGGCGCGATTATCCAGCGATTTCTCGCCGAGGCGGGTATCACTCCCGAGCAGATCGAGGAGATGTTCCGCCGGATGCAAGAGGGTCTCGGCCCCGACGGTCCCGACACGCTCGGCGGCCCCGGCGGCATCAACCCAAATTAGCAATCTTCCGGGCCGCGCCGTCCAATCGCTCGCGACCTCGCGCGCATACTGCCAGTCCACCGGCGCCGGCACAATCTCCGGCGCCATGTGTCCTGAGATTGGTGGTCGGGGGTCATACAATTCACTCCCCCGCGACGAGCGACGGTGGGCGAGGAGCGTCCGCGGCACGGGGGCGTGCATCAATCGACCAGCAACAGCCGGCAGGGAGTGGGATCGACGGCGACCAACAACGGCCGCGACAAACTGGTGAACGAGACTATCGCCTGGCCGGGCGCCAGCGCCGGCAGCCGCTCCCATAATCCCTCGTCAATGCCGCCGATCGAGCGGCGCAATCGGTTGATGGTGCCGGCATCGTTTATCTTGTGCAGCACCCAGTTGTTGATCAGGCCGAGCACCTCGTCCGGCAGGTGCTGCGGAAGCTGGGTGACGAATACCAGCCCCAACCAGCGCTTGCGCCCCCGGCGGGCGATACGGGCGACCTGCTCGAACAGCACGCGCATCTTGGCGATGCGTGTCGCCGACAGGAACTCATGCGCTTCCTCGATGAACACCATGACCGGTGTGAGGCGTCCGCCGTCACGCTCTGTTCGCTTCGCCTCCTCCTCCTGCCACTGGTGTACCCCGCGGAGCAGTTCCGCGATGGCGAGATTGCGGAGTTGGGGCGAATCGGTGTCGGACAAGTCAACGATCGAAACGCGACCCGGCCGCGCCAGGTCGGCGTACGACAAAGCGTTCGCCTCACCCATGTCAAACACCTTGAGCCGCCGCAGCCGGCCCAGCTTACCCAACAGCGCCCGCCACGAGGGTACGCTGTCCTGTTTCGGCGGTTTGCCCAAATGGCGAGCGATCACGTCCTCCTGCCCGCGGAGAGCGGGTGACACCAGCGGCATGAGCGGCTCACCCGCTGCCAGTCGTTCCGCCATCCGCACCACGTCATATATGTGGTCCAGGCGCATGCGGGGATAGCCACGCTCGAACTCGTCAAGCTCGATCGCCTCTACCTGTTCATCCGGGGTTCGCGGGAAGACTTTCAGATCGTACAATGTCCGCTTGCAGGCGTCGTACGCTTTGAGGTAGCGTTGCTCCTGGGCCTCGGGCAATTCAAGGATGTCCATCACGGCGTAGGGTGATAGTTCGGAAAAGCGCAGGGTGAACTCGTGCTGATCGGTGTGCCCGGGATTGCGGGTGTCGCGGCCGACCAGGCGATAGACATGCGTGTCGGGCACACCGGCCGGGGCCAGATCGCGCCTCGCGAGGGCCTGCTGCATCGGCGTATGGTCGGTAGGGTCGCAGATGGCGGTGTACTCGCCCTCGGTATCGAGGATGATCGTGGCCATGCCGGCCTTCTGTAGTTGCGCGACCAGCCCAGAGACGGTGGTCGATTTGCCGCCGCCGGTGGTGCCGAGGATGCCCAGGTGCCGGGGGAAGACGGCCTTACTATCGGCCGGTACACGGATCTCGATGCTCTCGTGCGCCTCGGCGACTCCGAGACGGACCGCGCCCGCCGTCCGCAGCACCCGCGCGGTTTCACCTGGCGGCAGCACGAACACCGGACTGTTGGGCAGCGGCCGGCGGCGGGGCGGAACGAGCGCACCGTGGTCAAGCTCCTCACCGATGATCTCGACCTGTGCGCGGCCGTGATACTTCGGCATGAACGTCGGCCCGCCGCGCACGGTGGTCGTGACGATGATCGGCGCATCCGCGCGCAGGCCGTCGGGTTCCGCGAACGGACCATGCACCACGGCGCCGACGTAGGAGCGGCCGTCAGCGCGACTCTCGATCCGCACCAGCGACTGGTGTTGAAGTTCGGCGATGCTGTCGCGCGGCAACAGCACCGTGACGGTTCCGTCGGCGCTGGCCGGTGTGTCGAACATCGTGCGGCCCACCGCCCCGGCGTCCTCCTCCGGCGCATGCCATTCGCCGCCCGCCCGTGCGATGTCGTCGCCCAGCGACCGTAGCGCCTCCTCCGGCACCGGCCGTACGCCGTCGTGACCGTTTCCGTTCAGGTCCATCGCGGGCTTCCTTCCTCCGCTACGCTCGGCTGCGGCGCTCGGCCAGATAGCGGAACGGCTGGCCGGCATCGGCGTATGCAAGCGCCGACGAGGTGTTGAACGATGCGGTGTCGAATGTCGCCCGGCACACGGCGTCGGCGAGGTCGATCAGCATCGGGAAGCCCCGATGCTCCTGGAAGACGCTATCGGCCATCGCGATGAGCGCCGCCTCGTGCGCGTGCTCAACGTGGGCGTAGAACACCTGAGGCGGGGCAGCAGCCGAGGCGCGGTAAATGCCTTTGACCACCATCGGGCCGGTATCGTGGGCGAAGTCGCGCACACGCGCCAGTACGGCGCCGCCCCATTGGCCGTTCTGACCATAGTCGATAAGGTCCAGCAACCACTGTTCCTGTGTTTCGACGATGGCGTACTCCAACGGGCGCAGCGCGTTGCCGATCGTCAGGAGCATCCGCTCGCTCGGCGCGCTGGGCACGAACACGAAGCGCCGTTGCTCCAGCACCAGCGTCCGCATCAGCTCGATCCCGGCATCGATGATCTCGACCATGCCGGAGCCGGAGAGCAGCTCGACCGGGGTCGGGTTGCCATGGCCCATCCGCCAGAGGGCTTTTGAGCGATGCGCCAGCACGGCTCGCTCGGCGTACGCCATGATTGCCCGCCGGCCGAGGCTGCTGAGCGTGTCGCGCGTGTTCTCCATCTCTAAGCCGTCGCGATGGACGCGCCGCTCCAGCATGTGGAGCGCGTCGCCGGCGACATCCTCGCTGCCGACACACAGGTCACGCCGGTACATGCGCTGTACCCATGAGTTGGTGTCGCCCTGGTATGAGACCAGGGCGACACCGATCTGGGCGATTGTTAGCGGCAGGGTATCGTGTAGTGAGCTGGTACCGTCGCACGCCTCGACCGCACCGCGGAAAAGCAAACCACGGTGAACCCGCTCGATCTGCTCGACGCGCGCCTGGTGGACGCCCACGTTCGGCGGGGCATTGGGACGGTTCGTCCGCTGCAGGTGGGGAAAGACCTTGGTGCGGATCGCGTCAAGGATTCGGTCTTCCTGCCCGACCGCCTCGGCCACAAGCCGTTCCAGACGCGCGTAAAGGGCGCCGAGGTTTTCGCCGGGTTGCCAGGTGGCCAGGTCAAGCACGCGCTCGATCGGTTCGCCCGTGGCCGTCTCGAACTCACCGGCGCCCACGAGCGTCGGGCCGGCGCTCACCGTTCCCCGCGAACTGACGGTGTCGTCGCTGATCATCGCCTTCGCCTCGAATCGCTGCTCCCGTGAC
>JBBQJF010000342.1:0-5827 GCA_038325665.1 Dehalococcoidia bacterium
GAGCGGGCCGTGCTCTCGGATATGGTGTTCACGGGAGTTTCCTTCTGTGGCTGCAAGACACCGAGACGTTTGAGGGGGTGCACGATTGTGTATGTGTGCACAATCACATATAACCCGATCGGTCGCGCCCCTGTCAATCCCCCCGCATACGATCTATTCGTGATTTAACCTGGTGTTTACACGCCCTCGTGGAGAGTGATCTCCTCGAGCGAAGGGGGCGGTACAATGGGTCACGATACGGCGCGGACGCGCGCTCCCGTGTGCTCGTCGCGTCGCCCGCCCCAGTGTGCCCGTGTATGGGCCGTGCTCGGTTCAGCCGGCCGGAAACCGGTACTGTCGTGAACCGACGAGTCGTGGAACCCGAGGCCGTGATCGCGTGCGTCGCCTTCCCGCCGGTCGCATGAGCGGGTGGCCGATACCGCAAGGCCGAGCATCCCGTCCCCGCGTCGATGGAGTGGCCCCGCCGCCGCGAGCGATCGCTTTCCCTGGAGGAGCAGTGACATGGCCGAGCAGCAGAAGCCGCCGCCCGATCCGCTGACACTATGGCGGGATATGGCCGCGCAGACCGAGGAGCAGTGGAACCAGTATCTCAACCAGGTGATGGGGTCGGAAAACTTCGCGGCGACCATGGGGCGCTCGATGGAGGCGATACTGACCATGCAGAACCGCCTCGCCCAGCAGTTCGAGACGACACTCAAAGCCTGGAACCTGCCCACCCGTGGCGACATCATCGCCCTCGGCGAGCGTCTCACCGAGATCGAGGAACGGCTCGACCGGCTCGCGGACCTCGCGGACCGCGACCGTCGCGCGTCCGCCCGCCCACGGACGGCGCGGCCGCCGCGCCCTGACTCCTCGGCGCCGCCTGTCGCGTGAGACGCCGGCGGTTGGCGCCAGCGCCGCGCCGGCCAGCGGCCGCGTCGCGTGGACGGGCGATACACCTCTTCTCCCGGCGCCTCCCTGACGCGGGGACTGGAGACATCGATATCCACGCGACCATCTGCAAACCGTTAATCCACGGGTGCACACGCGAAGCCGCGGCGCGCGGACTCTGGAAGACTCAACTCCTCCCTGTATCCCAAACGATGGGAGCGGAGGGCTGGGTCCCTCCCCGCCCACCCCGTCCATATCCCTCGCGCGCGTGGATGGGCGCCGGCCGCGTTCAATCCGCTTCCGCGTGGACGAAGGTAAGCGCGCGGACGTCTGCCGTCAGCGGCCGAGCCGCGGGGATTCCAGACCACGGACCCGGTCGCGGTCGCCGGCGTCTGACCATGCTGAATCGGAACGCGCGGGCTGATCGCCGCACGCTGATGGCTGAACCCTTACAACAGACGACGGCACGCCGAAGCGGCGCGCATGCCGCCTATCCGATGGCCAGATGTCCGAAAAGTGTCACGTTTTGACCGTGTGCGCCAACTTGACAATCGTCTAACTGATGGTATGCTTGTGATGAAGTTCACGAACATGCATTGTCCGTGAACGGGATTTACCATCGGGTTCCTGCCGCTCATCGCGGTTGTTTGCCACCCCACTCCGCTGATATACATCCTCACCATCTCTCACCCCGCTTGGACCAGTTGACCAGCAAGGAGGCTTCGATGCCGGACGACACGATGTCGCGATCAGCCGCGCTGTGGGCGCAATCATTCCAAACGTGGACCGAAGCATGGGCGGCGCTTGCCGCACCGAATCGCGACGATGACCAGCCGGCCGCCGACCCGTTCGGGCTGTGGCGGCAGTCATTCGATCAATGGCTCGCGGGATGGACCGCTCAAACCGAGCAGACGTTGCAGACCCCCGAGGCCGCCGCTGCCGGCGGGCGGCTCCTCGATCAGATCTTGAATATCGAGCGTCCGCTGCGCGAGCGCGCCACGACCACGATGCAATTCTGGCTTGAGTTCTGCAACATGCCCACGCGCGCCGATCTCTTGCGTCTGGCGACCAACATCAATGACGCGAATGCCCGGCTGGACGAGTTGCAGGTCCAGGTGGAGGCAATCGCGGATCAGATTACGGAACTTGCCGGACGTGGGCCGGTTGCGCGGTCGCTGATCACGACCACGGGAGGCGCCCAATGACCACCGACACGACCCCAACCGTGGCGCAGCGCTGGATCGAGGAGATGGAGAGCGCCTTTCAGCGGCTGGGCCGGGGCGCCGAACTGCTGTGGGACCAGAGTAACGCGCCGGTCGGTCTGACGCCGCGTGAACTGGTCGGCCGCTGGGGCAAGGCGCGGCTGTATCTGTACGCCGCCCAAACCGAGCGGCCCGAGGCGACACCGGTGCTGTTCGTACCGTATCTCGGTATTAGCCGTACCTATGTCTTCGATCTGCCCGGCGCCAGTTTCGTCGAGTTCCTCACGCACCAGGGTTTCAACCTCTACATGCTCGATTGGGGCGATCTCGGGCCGGAGGACGCGGACTTCGGGCTTGAGGATGCCGTGATGGACACGATCCCGGCGATGGCGCGACGCGTGCTTCGGCATAGCGGCGCCGCGTCGCTGGACTTGTTCGGCTATTGTATGGGCGTGTCGATGACAACGTCTTTCGTGGCGACCCATCCCGAGGCCCCGATCCGCAATCTGGTGATGATGGTCGGCCCGATCGACTTTGAGCACGGCGGCTTCTTCGCCACCTGGACAGCCAAGGGCGCCTTTCCGGTGGATAAACTGGTCGATACGCACCGCACCGCGCCGCTAGACTATGTCCGCATGGGCTTCAAGCTACTCTCACCCACCGGGGATCTCTCCACCTGGGTGGGACTCTGGCGCAACCTGGGCAACGAGAAGTACGTGCAGAGCTGGCGGTCGATGAACCGCTGGTCGAACGAGTGGGTTGGCTTCCCCGGCGAGTTCTTCCGCGAGTGGATCACATGGTTCTACCGTGAGAACCGGCTGGCGAAGGGCGAGCTGCGGCTGCGCGGGCGCCGGGTCGATCTGTCCACCATCAAGCAGCCGATCCTGGTCGTGGCCGCGCGCCGGGATACGATCGCGCCGCCCGCCTCGGCGCGGGCGCTGATGGACCTGGTGGGCAGCGCCGACAAGGAGTACGAGGAGCTGCCCGGCGGGCACATCTCGCTGATCGCCGGACGGCAGGCTAACCAGTACCTATGGCCAAAGCTCGTGCAGTGGCTACGCACGCGCGGCGACACTCCCGTCCGCTCGCGTGAGGCGCGCAACGGCACGAAGGCCGAGGTTCGCTAGCGTCACTCACGACCGCCCCTGACTGCTATCTCGCGCGGCCCGGATAGCCCCACACGGCGTCCGGGCCGCGGCGCGTGTAGACGCTGCCCGGGAGATCTCTGCACACGACCATTCCCGGGCGCGCACCACATTGTCATATGCGCGGCGCATGATGTGTGGTACGCGGTGCTATCGTGCAGGGAGAGGGCGATGATCACGCATGAAGGTGGACCATCGGACATGTGCAATTGAGGTGGTAAGCGGTCAGCGATTCGTGTTCAGCTATCAGCCTGCCGGCTCACCGTTAGGATGCCCGGATATCAGCGCCCGCGTCCGCGCCGTGGTCACGGCTCGCGGACGCGCGGTCGTTGACTGCTGACGACTGGCGACTGACCGCTTGCTTGATGTGCATATTATCGGATATCGCGATGTCGGTAGCTCCGCCTTCTTGGACATCAATGATTCATAACACGTACCCGGAAGACACTTGGGATAGCTCAAAGGAAGAAGACAACGGGGCAAGGACGCCTGTATATTGGAATTGACAGGGTGACACGCGCATACCGGATTATGAACGCGGCTCGTGTTGACACCGAATGTCGCGCACTGTCATACTCCGACGCGGTCGGAGTGAGCGCGAACGGGATAGCTGTCGTCAACCCGGTCGGCGCATGAAGGGTGAAGTGAATGGTCGCGAATGCTGTGGCCGGGCCGGGTCCGTCCCCGTGGTGGTTTCAGTCACCGCGGCGGCCGTCGCTGTTCCTCGAACAGCGGGCCGGGGTGGAGCTGGCCGAGCTGTTCATGAATCCCGTGTATTACGGTATCGGCGTGCCGCATGGCGCCGGAACGCCGGTTCTGCTGCTTCCCGGCTTCCTCGGCTCTGATGGCTATTTGAGCATCATGAGTAGTTGGCTGCGCCGCACCGGCTACCGTCCCTACTCCTCGGGCTTTACCATCGTCGCCGGCTCACCGTTCGACATGATTGCCCGCGTATTGCGGCGCGCCGAGCAGATCGCCGCAGAATCACGGCGGCCAGTAACGGTGATCGGCCATAGTCTCGGCGGTATGCTCGGGTGCGTACTCGCGCGCCTGCGCCCCGATCTGGTGACGCATGTGATCACCATGGGATCGCCCCTATGCGAGGACCCACGCACGGCCTCGCATCCGCTCGTGGCGGCGCTGGCTGACCTACTCGTGCGCGAGGGGCGCGCGCCCCGCAATGCCGTGGTCACGGCCCGCGAGTTCGAGCGGCAGTTATTCACCGGCCCGATGCCCGAGAACGTCCGATTGACATGTATCTACACGCGTGAGGACGCGGTGGTCGACTGGCGCGCCTGTACCGATGGCGACCCGCGCACCACGGCGCACGAGGTGCGCGGCACCCACGTCGGTCTCGCCTGGAACGCCCAGGTGTATGGTCATGTCGGACGCGCATTGCCGCTGCGATAATGGCGCCCGGCTCTATACCGGGCTGGCCGCGTGGCACAGACGCTCGATGCACGCGAGGAGTTCGTCGATGTCAAACGGCTTGAGCAGCACGCCCGTGCCACGGCGCAGCAACCGCTCGGCGGCGCCATCCACCTCTTGAATCGCGCCGGTACACAGCAGGACGGGAAGTGTGCCGCGTTCCGCGTCCCCGTCGAGCATGTCGAGTACCGCGAAGGGCGGCGCACCCGGCATGCGTACGTCGCTGATGATCAGGTCCCGACCCGGTCGCAGCGTCGCGATTCCGTCGCGGGCGGCGTCGAGCGTCTGGGCCACTGACACCGTATACCCCTCGGCGGTAAGCAGGCTGCGCATGAACCCGAGATATTCGGGGGCGTCATCGATAACGAGAATCCGCCGGCCTGAATCGTCCATCAGAACTGCCTGGGAATAAGAATCAGCACCGACCGTGCCGGCGCTCCTTCCTAGTATCGCACGAGAAGAGCCATCACTATAGTGCCGTAACCGCCTTGGCGGACCACAATATGCACGGGAACGGCACGCGCGAACCGGCCGGCCCCACCGCTCACTCCTCCGAGGCGATGTCGCCCAATTTGTCCACGGCACTGACCAGCTCATCGATCTGCGGCAAGACATGCTCGCCAACAAGCGAGGCTGGCGCGCGACCCGCGAGCATCCACGGGCGGTGGGCGATGACTTGCAAGTAGCCGGAGATAGGCGCGAGTAGACTCCGGAGGTTCGCGCGCAATTCGTGGAGCGCACGCCGTCGATCCGCCTCCTGTCGCCGTACTTGTTCAAGCTCCGCGCGCAACCGGTCGCGCTCGTTGGTGATGGCCTGAAGCTCGTTGCTGTCGACCAGTAGCACCATCACACCGTCGTAACCACCGACGTGTACCGGCTCCACCTCGATCACCCAGCAAAATGATGTGGCAACGCCGCGCACGTCACAATCGAACAGGTACCGCGGTTCACGCCACGGAGTTCTGTCCCGCGCGGCTCGCTCAAGCACGGGTCCTAGCCCGTTTGTCGCGGGGGGAAGTATCTCGGTGGCATGCCGGCCCTCTAACTCCTCGCGGGGGTGGCCGAGAAATTCGTCACCGGCCGGGGCGGCATAGCGGCAAATCAAATCACGGTCAAACAGCAACACGTCGAGCGGCGTTCGACGGAGCAGCATGTCCAGGATCGGCTCCCGGTCGGAGGCGG
>JBBQJF010000343.1:0-5792 GCA_038325665.1 Dehalococcoidia bacterium
ACGCCGGGCGTAGAGCACCGCGAACGGTTGCCATGCCATCCATCCGCGTGCGCCGTCCGAGGTGTAGCGCAGCGCTGCATTGGGCGCGTTCTTCAGGCGGAAGGCCGGCACACGCCGCACCTGCGCCTCCAGCCGCGCCTCACCTGCCTCTTCAACACGGTCGCGCGGCAACCGGTCGATGCCCACCCGCTCGGCGGCCACATACGCTACTTCGTCAAACCGCGCGTTGGCGCCGATCTCGACCTGCACCACGGCGGTCGCTGTCGCGCCGGCACGCGCGCCATCGGAGCACGCCGTCGTGATGGCGCCCAACGCCGCTACCATAAGAATTAGGGCCACCCGCCCGCCGTGCATCGCGCACTCCGAGCCGCATGATCGCGGCAGTCCGCGCAAGGTACACTGCCCCACACGATCTAGTGTGGCACGCGACCCGATCAGTGGGAAACGGCGGGCCGAGGAGACGTACGCGTTCAGCGCTCGGCCGGCAGCACTCGGCGCCCGCGCCGTGGGGAGGCGTGACCACGGCCCGGTCGCGACCGCCGGCGGCCGGCTATCCTTCAGGTCAACGCACGGGCTGACCGCCGCGCGCTGATAGCTGAACGCTCACGAGGAGAAGATGCGATGACTCAGGCCGGACCGCCGCGCCGAATGCTGCCCTTTCCATACGACTCACTGCCGGATGGCACGTCGATCGCGCCGGTACGGCTGTTCGCGGATGACGGCGCCGAGTCGAGTGGCTGGCTTTACCGCCCGGCCGGGGCGACGCCCGCCACGGCGGTGTACGTGATGCACCCGCGGGGCGAGTTCGGGCGGCACTACGCCATTCCCGGCATCGTGGCAGGCGGCTACGCGGCCTTCGGGCACAACTCCCGCTATCTGAACAACGATACCGAGGCGATCCATGAGCGGTTGCTGCTCGACATCGCCGCCGGGATGCGCTGGCTGCGTGAGCAGGGTGTGCGAGAGATAGTGCTGCTCGGCAACTCGGGTGGCGCATCGCTGTTCGCCTTCTACCAGGCGCAGGCGACGCTGCCGCCGGCCGAACGTGATCACGACACCCCCGGCGGCAGCAGTATCGACCTGAGCGGTGAGATGCCGCCGGCCGGCGGGTTCGTCGCCCTGGCGGCGCACCCCGGCGAGGGGTTGTTCCTGCTGAACACGCTCGACCCCTCGGTGGTGGATGAGGCTGACCCGCTCTCGTGTGACCCCGATCTCGACATGTTCAACCCGGCCAACGGCTACGACCTGACGCACGGCACGGCCCGCTACGCCCCCGAGTTCCTGGAGCGCTACCGCGCGGCGCAGCGCGCCCGCGCCGTGCGGCTCGACGGCTTCGCCCGCGCCCAGCTCGCGCGGGAACGCGAGGGCGCCGAGACGGCACGGGCGGGCCGGGCGTCGCTGCCGCCGTACGCGCTGATCCAGGCGCAACGGCGGGCGGTGCCGCACCGGCTGATGGTGATCTACCGTACGGTCGCCAACCCGGCCTACCTCGACCTGACAATCGACCCGAACGAGCGCGACGTTGGCTCGATCTTCGGCATGATGAACCGGCGGCCGGAGTTCGGCAACTACTTCACCTCGAACATCGCGCGGGTGTTGTCGCCGCGTGCCTGGCTCTCGACTTGGAGCGGCACATCGTCGCGCGCCAACTTCATCGAGAGCGCGCGGCGTGTGACCGTGCCCTCACTGTTCGTCGCGGCCAACGGCGATAGCGATATCCTGCCCGCCGACGCGGACGCGATGTGGGCCGCGCTGGCCGCCACCGATCGCACCCGCCAAGACCTCCACGGCGCCGACCACTATCTCCAGCCCACCGCCGCCGGCGCGGGCCTGGACCACCCGCGCGCCCGCTTCGACCGCTTCCTGGCGGAGTGGCTGGAAGGGCGATTCCCGCACTGATGATGTGAAGATGAGCCGCCTCACCATCCCGCCGGTTTCATGATGACGCCGTGGGCATCGGTGAGCGTGGGCGGGAACTGGCTCCCGGCGAGTGCACCGGGCCGGATCGGCCTGTGAAATGTGGCTAGCTGCTGGAGTTCTTTGCTCGGACGCTTGTTTGGCTGGAGGACACCTACCGTCAATCTAAACCGGTCACGGACCACCCGAATCGGCTCCACAAGGTCAGAATCGTTGGAGATGACAATAGCCACATCATAGTCGCTATCAAAGGCATCGAGCAGTAGATAGGTCGCGAGGTTTACGTCCGAGCCCTTTTCTTCGGTCTTGTGGAACTCGTCGAAGGTTGGACCGCCCGGTCGGGGGTTGACCAGCATCCCTCGTACAGTCGTTGAGAGAAACGATCCGTAGTGAATCGAAAGGCCTGGTGTGGTCGCCAGGGCGCGCAGATAGGTTTGCTGCCTCTGGGGCTGCGTGGGATCACTCGGTCGCGCATCCACGAGCGCGGTAAAGTAGCGGATTCGGTTGATAGTATTCCTTGGGAGAATTAGCTGGCAGAGCTTATGAATATCGAGCCATTTGTACGATGTGCCCTTAAGACAGCGATAGTAAAGGTTGAAGCCATCGACGTAAATGTTCGTCTTCATCAAAAGCCAAGAATAAGCAGAGGCCGGTCCGTGCGGACCGGCCTCGCGCCCTGCCCCCGAAGGAACAGGGGGGGTCACCCACACTTTAATATGACTTGCCACATTTGGCAACCACCTTGGGCACTTTCAGCATCGGGTGTGCTCGCTCAATGCTCCCAATCTTATTCCGCCCCCCGCGCCGCAGTATCGCGTGTCTTGATCTGCCCCCACTGCCGGCGCGCGAATCAGCCGTCGCCCGCGGCATCATGAACCGCGTCGATGCGGTGCGCGCCGTGGCGGTGGATAGGGCCATGGCCGTGGCCATGAATCAGGCGGAGGGTGCGGCCGTCCTCTACGTCGAGCATCATTGGCGTGGCCGGGTTGTACCGGCCCTCGGTGTGCCCGAGCAGCAGGATCTCAGCATGAAGCCGGCCGGGAGCCAGTTCGAGCAGACCAATAGTGCCGTGGCGGGTGTCCTTGTGGTGCGGCAGAATCGGCGAGCCGGAGTTGATGACCACCACGCCGTCGCGGTGTTCCAGCCGCTCCAGGTGGGTGTGACCGGCGATCATGATATCGACATCGGCGCCGAAGTGGCGTTCGCGCAGCAGGTCTACCGGGCGGCGCTCGGGCGCGAGATTGTGGATCATGCCGATCCGCCAACCCTCGATATCGAGGAACTGTACCGGGCGCATCCGCGGGTCGTGGAAGTCGTCGTTATTGCCCTTGGCCACCACCACGGGTGCGAACTGCTCCAACCAGTCGAGGATCGACGGTGAGGTGACATCGCCCGCGTGCAGGATCAGATCGACCGTGCAGAAGAAGGACGCCGCCTCGGGGCCGAGATCGTCCAACTGGCGGTAGAGCGCGGGCAGGTGAGTGTCGGTGACGAGTCCGATGCGCATGAGTTAACGTTAGCGTAAAGGTGCGGCATCTGGCAACCGGCTGTGATCGACACTGGCGCGGTCAGACGTTTCGTCTCAATCAACTAACGAGGTACAGGCGAGTGAATCCGTTGAACGTGGAATCGCAAGTGACGGGCTTCTTGCCGGGACCGTCGGACTGTACATGGACCAGCATGTCGAATCCGCGATTACCAAGGGATTGCGTTCCCAAGTCGACGATCTTATCACGACGTGAGAAGACGGGGCCGCTGAACTAGCTGGCGGAAGTGTCCTTGAACGGGCCACGGCGCTCGGCCTCGTCCTGTTCACCGAAGACGCGGGCTTGCTGGTGATCGCCCAGCGCTGGCTTCAGTCTGGCCGGCGATTCGCGGGCCTGGCATACGCGCGTCAGCAACGGATCCCCTTCGCACGCGCGATTGACGACCTGCATCTGATCGCGGGCGCTTATGATTCGGGCGATGCGGACAATACGGTGTTCTACCTGCCTCTTTAATCAGGATCATGGTTGGAGCCTCCCGCGGGCTGATACCACGGCATAACGTCAGGTGGCCCCGAAGCCGAGCGTATGCCAAGCCGGGGCGACGCACGACCCCGACAGTCAGTGGTAATGTGATCTTGTAGCACACATTGGACACAAAGATGGCTGGCAGACCTATGCGCATATCGCGCTCAACGCCGAGGGCGTGCCGAACCTCACCGGTACGCGTATCAAGGTCAAGCATGTCGCCGTACAACAGATGCGTGGCCGCCTAACTGCTGACCAGATCCAGGAGCAACACCCCCAACTCACGCGTGGTCAAATCTACAGCGCTCGCCTACTACTTCGACCATTGTGAAGATATCGATCGCATGATCGAAGACGATGAGCGCATGGCAGACGAACTCCGGCCACGGCTGGAGAGTCCCGCCGCGATTGCCCGACTTCGGGCGGCTCGACGTACGCGCGCGGAGCCGGACGAGATAGAGGCGCCCGCGACACATCCATCCGAATAGCCCCGGAGAACATCATCCGATCAGCCCGCGCCGCTCTCACCGGCCGGCTGCCGCCCGCCGTAACCGGTCCATCACCGCGCGACCGATGCCGGTTTCCTCCACGGTTTCGACCAGCAGCACATCGGTCCCCGCCCGCTCGGCGTCGAGTAGCGCCGCGAACAGCTGCCGCGCGTACGCCGGCACGTCACCGCTCACTCGCTCCACATGGTGAAGCGGAGGCAGCGCCGCGGGTAGATTCCGACCGAGCGCGCCTACCCGCTCCGCTGATTCAGACCATTCGGCCAGCGCGCGGGGCCACTCCGCCGGGGCGACGAGGATCACACGGCCACGCGGGGCATAGTGCTGGTGGCGCAGGCCGGGTGAAAGCACGGGGCCGGAGTCGCCGGCGCGTCCCGTCTCGGTCACGGGCGTCACCGCGGTTTGACCGACCGCATCGACGAGCATCTCGCGGGTGACTCCGCCCTCGCGCAGCACATGCAGCCGCGCGCCTCGGGCATCAACCACGGTCGATTCCACCCCGACCCGCGCCGGCCCGCCGTCGAGCACCGCCGCGATCCGGCCGTCGAGATCGGCGAGCACGTCCACGGCGCGGGTGGGGCTGGGGCGACCGGAGCGGTTGGCGCTCGGCGCGGCGACCGCTCCGCCGAAGGCGCGCAACAGCCCCAGCGCCACGGGATGGTCGGGCGCGCGGACGGCAACCGTACTCAACCCGGCCGTGACCGCGGGCGCGAGTCCCGGCGCCGCCGCGACCACCAGGCTGAGCGGTCCCGGCCAGAACCGCTCGGCCAGCGTGTGCGCCAGCGGGCTGATGTCGCGGCCGATGCGGTCGAGTTCGCCGGCCGATGCCACATGCACGATCAGCGGGTTGTCGGCTGGCCGCCCTTTTGCCGTGAAGATACCGGCCACCGCCGCGGCGTTTCGCGCGTCGGCCCCGAGGCCATAGACCGTCTCGGTCGGAAAGGCGACCAGTTCTCCTGCCGCCAGCAGGCGCGCGGCCTCCCCCAGCGCCCGCGGGTCCGGTCGCTCTGGATCGACGGTCAACACGCACGTCTCCATCAGCATGCCTCGGCGGTAGGTGAACTGTCTTGCTGATACGATAGTATGGAACGCGCCGCCGCGCGGCGTGGAGACTCACCCAAATGGCCAGGACTCCATCGATGCCGATCAAAACGTTCAGAGGGCAGTCGTACGTCGTACAAGGATTACGCCGCGACAATGTGGACATCCTGGCGGCCTGGGAAGAAGCACGAGCGGCATGGACTGATGAGCATCTGGTACGCGTTCAGCCATCAGCGATCGGCAGTCAGCCCGCTGGCTCGTCGTTAGGATGCGCGGCCAACAGCGCCCGCGCCCACGTCATGGTAGCTGACCGTGA
>JBBQJF010000344.1:0-5742 GCA_038325665.1 Dehalococcoidia bacterium
GCCGAGCACCCGCTCGTTGTGTTCACCCAGACAGGGCGCGCCCCGCCGGATCGACCAGTCCGAATCGGAGAGGTGGACCGGCAGGCCGTCCACTCGGAGGCGACCCATCTCGGTCTGCTCGACCTCGGGCCACAGCCCCCAGGCCGACGTGTTCGGATCGTGGTCGATGCGCTGCTCCGGTGTTTGCACCGCCGAGGCGGGTACGCCCACCGCCTGGAGCATCTCGGCGGTCGCGAACGGGCGGCGCCGCCGCGTCCACTCCGCGAGCAAGCGATCAAGCTCGTCCTCGTGCGCCCGCCGTCCGTCGAGCGCCGCGAAGCGTGGGTCGGCCGCCCACGGCTCATCGATGGCGGCGGACAGCGCGGCCCAGTCGCGGTCGTCGCGGCAGGCAATGGCGACCCACGCCTCGGCGACGCCCCAATCCCCAACCGAGCCAGGAGCGGGCGAGAGCGGATCGGGATCAGCGGGATAGATGCCGTGCGGCGCCATCGGTGGATATTGCGAGCGGTTGCTGTTGGGCATTCCGGGCCGGCGCAGCGGGCGGCCGTTCACGGTGTAGTCGAGCAGGGCGGGGCCGTTGAGTGTCATCGCCGCCTCGGTGGTGGCGTAATCGACCCACTGACCTTCGCCGGTCGCGTCGTGGTGGTACACGGCCATCAGGATCGCCATCGCCATATAGTAGGCGCCGGTGTGATCCATGTAGGAGTAGCCCCATCCGGCCGGGGGCTGGTCGGGCAGGCCGGAGCTGAAGGTCAGCCCGGAAAACGCCTGCACGCTCGGCCCCCAGGTCTTGAAGCCGGTGTAGGGTCCGCTATGGCCGAAGCCGCAGTTGGAGACGTAGACGATGTCGGGTTTGATCGCCCGCAATTCCTCATATGGAAAGCCGATTCGCGCCAGCACGCCGGCGGCGAAGTTCTCCGTGACCACATCCGAGGCCGCGATCAGTTGCCGTAGAACCTGCTTGCCCTCGTCGGTGCGCAGGTTGAGCGTGATACCGAGCTTGCCGGCATTGTGGTTGTTGTACGCGCCACCGAGGTTGATCCCGCGCCGTTCGTCCACATACGGCGGATTGCCGCGCAGGATATCCCAACGACCCTGGTTGGTGGGATCCTCGATACGGATCACCTCGGCGCCGAAGGCGGCGAGGAAGCGGGTGGCGCCCGCCCCGGCGAGCTGGCCGGTGAAGTCACAAATGCGGAGGTGAGTCAGCGCCGGGTCGGTCATCGTAATCCTTCTTCGTTGAGGTTGGGGCGACGCGGCCATCGCGCTTCGCCCGCGAGTCAACCATGGCCGGCGTTCCGAGAAATCCTGACAGACAGGGCGACGCGACGTACCGGATTGCCGGCTCAGGCGAGCGCCGGCCGAAAGTTGGGCGGCGTCACCGTACGGGACACGTCTTCAAACACGACCTCGACCGGCATTCCGATCGAGATCGGGTCGATGGCGCAGCCGGTAATCCGTGTCCGTATCAATGGACCTCCGTCCAACTCGACGATTGCCGTGTCATACGGCGCCATGTCAGCGAACCAGGGATGATAGGCGCGGTGATAAACGTTGAACGTGAAGACGACGCCCCGGCCGCTGACCCGCGCCCATTCGATGCGCGGCGGTTCCGTGTGGCACTGCCAGCAGGCTTCGACCGGCGGCTCGTGGTACGTGCGGCAATCGACGCGTCGCTGCTGCGACAGCTCATGGCGGACCGCCCCCTCCCAGAAGGGGGCGTCATCGACGGTGATTCGAGGCATTGGCCGGCTCGGTGCGCTCATCGGTCCCTCCGCGGGATCAAGCAGGCGTCGGAGTAGTTCATCGACCGGTCCGATGTAGCGCCGTGGCCGGTGAGTTGCAGCACGGCTTCGGCCAGCGGTGTGTAGCCCTGGAGGTAGCCCCACGAGGCTTGGCCGCCACCCGTGTTGACCGGCAGCCGCCCCGTCCGGTTCGCGTTGGCGCGCATCGTCACGGTGACCGCGCCGAGCTGCGCGGGTGTGGTGCCGTACGCGTGCATGTCGCGGCGGGCCATCAGCGCATGGTCGGCGGCGGGGCCGAACACGCCGTACGCGGCGCTCGTGTTCTTGACCGCCCCGGTTGCCGACCCGACCCGCACGGACTGGCTCAGGCTGGTCGAGCCGCACAGGCACACGACATGACGGGCGATACCGGCCTCGATCGCCCCACGAGCGGCGATGGTCGCGCTGGTGCCGCCGGCGATCCGTGACCAGAAGAACTTCGGCTCGATGCCCAGCCGCCGCGGTAGATCGGCGCCGGTGTCGGCCCCGAAGTCCGCCTGGCCGATCAGCCCGTCAATATCGGTCAGCCGTGGGCCGGCGTCGCGCACCGCCCGTGTCACGGCTTCGGCCTTGGCCGACGCGGGTGTGCGGCCGGGGAGCCGTCCCAACGCGGTCACGCCCAGTCCGGCGATAGCAAACCGATCTTTGAATGGCACCGCGTCCCCCTGGAAATCGCTCGCCGTATATCCGACGCCCCTGCACGCCGGTCGGAGCAGCGTGGTGGGCGCGTGGGCCATGATACCGCGGCGGGTCGATCTGCCGCGAGCGACCCGCCCACGCGGGTGCGGGGTACCAACGACCGGGTACCGGCTGCCCCTGGGAACGGTGTGATCGCGGCGCCACGGCGCGAGACTGGCAGCAGACGGTGAGCATACATGCCACGTCAATTCAGATGGAGGAATCACAATGGCAACCGTGTCCGTGGCGGCCGAGGGAGCGGTGGGAGCGCCTGCCGCACGCGTGTACACCTATCTGTCCGACTACCAGCAGCACCACCCGCGCATCCTGCCCGACGCCTTTTCCGATTTCGTCGTCGAGCAAGGGGGTGTCGGCGCGGGCACGGTGATCCGCTTCCGACTCAAGGCCGGCGGCCGTACTCGGGCCTATCATCAGCGGGTCGATGAGCCGGACCCGGGGCGGGTGCTGCGCGAAACCGACGTGAACTCGAACGCGAATACCGCCTTCACGGTTACGCCGGAGGGAGATGGCAGCCGCGTGCGGATTGTAACCACATGGGAGCGCTCCAAAGGCATCGCCGGCGTATTCGAGCGGTTGTTCGCGCCACGGCTGCTGAACAAACTGTACGCCGACGAGCTCGCCCGCCTCGACCGCTACGCGCGCCAAAACGCGACCTGACGTGTGGTCGTGGCGGGATGTGCCAGTTTCGCTTGAGTGTGTGCCGCACCATCGAAGGGGCCGACCGCGAGGCAGTGCGACCAGCGACGAGCGCGGAGGACGCACGGCCCAAGGCGGGGTGTAATCATCATGGCTCGGGCACGCCGAGGTCTCGGCAGATCTTCCACGCGAGGAACTCGCTGACCTCGGCGTGTCGGGGGACCGCGCTACGGCGTCCACTCGCCGAATTGCCCCACCAAGAGTGTTTGGCGCCCTCGCCAACGAGCGTGCAGCCGTGTCTGCTGGGATAAGCCACGAGTTGCCGCCGTTTCACACTTGCAAGGTCACCTCTTCATACTCGCCCGCTGCGGTCGATCGTGCGTCGAACCGATTCATTTCCAACGCCTCCTCCAAGGCTGACCGGAGGTTCACGAGCAGATCGTCGCGCGTCCTTCCCTGGGAATTAACGCCAGGGATCTCCTCCGCCCACCCAATCCACCACGGGCCATCTTGCTGGATCACCGCCGTGTAGCCAGTATTCATCGCAATTCATCCTTAGATCGAACGATACGCATTTTGTTGGCGCGATAACCGCGGCGCGGCTCGTGGTCACTGAACGATGCTACGTCGCTCAACGACACTCTTCAAGAACTGAACCCGGCTCGCTGTGGCGCCCCAACTCTGAACACGTTCGTCCACGCGAATGGCCGGTGTCCAGCCTTGACGATGGTGTACGATGGCTCCGACCACGTCGTCAGGAGCCATCCATGAACCCGCCACCGGTGTATCCGGCCACGACCTTGCGCGCCACCTACGCCGCCTGCAACCTCGACCAGCCGCTGGACCCTGATGATCCGCGGTGTGTGGACCTGACCGAGGCGCGGGGCGGGGCCAGCCTGGCGGCGAGCATCGCCTGGAGCATCACCGCCACCGAACCCGGTAGTTTCCACCGCCAGTTGCTCACGGGACACCGAGGCAGCGGAAAATCAACCGAGATCAAGCAGTTACAGGCGCTGTTGCGCGGTGAAGGCTTTTACGCGGTCTACTTTGACGCGTTCGATATCCTCGATCCGGCCGATGTCGAGCATGTAGATGTGCTGTTAAGCATCGCACAGGCGGTGTACGACGACATCCGGAAGACGGAGATACAGCTAGACGCCAAATTATTAGAGAGTCTGGAAAGCTGGTTCCACCAAACGATTCTGACACACGAGGATCGGGCGGATATTGAGGCGTCGCTCAAGACCGAGGTCGGGGTTGAGGTCAAGATTCCGACCTTGCTGCGCCTGTTCACCACGTTAACAGGGCAACTGAAGGCGAGCAGCGCCCGCCGGCGGGAGATCAGGGAGACGCTCGACCGGCAGTTGCGGGTGTTCCTGGAGCGGTTGAACGAGCTATTGAATGATGTCCAGGCGAAGCTCGCGGCCGAAGGGTGGAAGGGTCTGGTCGTCCTGGTGGACAACCTGGAGAAGATACCGTATCAAGTAATGCCCAACGGCGAGACGAATCACGCGCTGTTGTTCATGCATCACGCCGAGCAGCTCAAGGCGCCGAACTGTCACCTCGTGTACACGGTGCCCGTGTCGTTGGTGTTCAACGCGAATCTCGGCGCCGACTACGATGACGTGCTCGTGATCCCGATGGTCAAGGTGAAGGAGTCCGACGGTGTCACCGATTGCGCCACGGGCCGGGATGCGCTGCTCAATCTTGTCGCGCGACGCGCCGCCATCGGGCGTGTGTTCGAGTCAGCCGAACTGGTTCACCGGCTGATCACGACCAGCGGTGGGGTGGTGCGCGACCTGCTCCGCCTGGTTCGGTTCGCATGTTGGGACGCGGGCAGGCGAGCGGGTGGCGAGCGCATCGATGAAGCCGCGGTGGACTTTGCCGTGCGCGAGCTGGCTGTTGAGTATGAGCGGCTGATCCAGCAGTCCGACCTCGACCGGCTGGGAGAGATCGGACGGGTGCGGTTTGTAGCGGGCGACGAAACCCTGGGACGTCTGCTATTCAACCGCCTGGTGCTGGAGTACCGCAATCACGAGCATTGGTACAATCTCCACCCGCTGATTCGCGCCAGCCGCCACCTCCGCCCGCAATTGGAAGGGTGACATGACCAAGCAGATGTCTGTGGGCGACGGTCCGGTCGACCACGCGGATTTTGATCGGTTGGTCCAGGCGCTGGAATGGACCGACGGTTTCGGCCTGTTTTTCGTCGAGTGCGACACCGCTGCCGAGCGGCAGATCGTGGAGCGACTGAAGGTCAGCACCGGCCGGCCGGTGGTCGAGATCGACTTGCCTGCCGATCAAGGCGATCCGTACCCCACCGTGGACCGTGCTGCCGCCGGCTCTCCACCCGATGCCGTGCTCGTGATCCACGGACTTACCGCGCTGCTATCGTCCGCCCCGCCGGAGCAGGCGCGGACGACCACCGGGTGGTTGAACTGGCGGAGGCCGAACTACGGCCAGCTCGGCCGGCCGTTGGTGTTCTTCGCGTCACCAGGCTCGGTGACCACAATCGCCCGAGGCGCGCCTGATTTCATTGACTGGAACAGCGGCGTCTACCACCTCGCCGGTCCCACTCCTCGGAGCGTACCCGAGATCCCAGCGCTCCTTCGCGACGATAACG
>JBBQJF010000345.1:0-5732 GCA_038325665.1 Dehalococcoidia bacterium
TGTATGCCGCGTGCCCCTATCTGGGACTCGCGGGCGACCGCCAGACACGCTGCCTATACGCGACCGCCGCACACCGCTGTTACGGGCACCGACCCGCCCGGCCACCGGCCGCTCCTTTCCAATTGAGCCACTGCCTGACCGTGGATCATCGCCAGTGCGCGGTATACCGCCAGCGCACGAACATCAGCGACTCGGACCAGTAGTCGCGTAGGGCACACGGACAGAGGATACGAGACCTCGGACTATCTGCACATCGAGCGTTCAGCCGTCCGCGACCGCGCGGTCATGGTCCGTGACCCGGGCGCGGGCGCGAGCCCTGATAGCCGCGTATCCTGACGGTGAACTGGCGTACTGATAGCTGAACACTGATGGCTGAACGCGTACCGAAGGCCGGCGAACCATCGCCGGTCGCCGCGACGAAACGCACTCACCTGAGGCATGAGCGTCGCGGGCAGGCAGGTCTGATGCTGGGCGTGCTGAAGGCGACATCGGGATGGGGTAGCTCTCGCCGGTAGCGCACCCGTCATGCTATGGCCGGAGCGTCCCCACTCCCGGCGCGGGGAAGCCACGGCCGCGGTCGTCCAGCACCAAAACCCAGTCCGGCCCACGAGCCGGCGTCTGGAATGACCTCACTCCCTCGGTCGGGAACTCACCGATCACGGCCGCTTCGCCCGTCCGTGGGTCGTACCACCAGGCGCGCGCCACACCCCCGGAAATCGCGGTCATCTTTACCGTAACCGTTTGCTCCGCGGTAGGAATGTATACCATGGCATAGCTACCAAATGACGAGCGCGTGGCGCGCACATGTTGTCTCGGGTCGCCTGGTTCCGAGGCGAGTAGGGCCTGATCGGGGATGCGCGACAGGTACGGCCGCGACTCGACCAGACGGCGGAGATGAATCATCTGCGCGGCGCCCGGTCGGTCGAGCGCCTCGATCCACGACATGGCCGCCTCCGGCGCGTAGATGCCCGGTGTCCCCGGCTGGTACTTTTGCCAGACGCTGTGGTGGCCGTACGTGTGACCGGCCGCGCCGGCGAAGACCGCCCGGTACGCCTGTTTACGGACATCGTAGTCGCGGAAGTAACCCTGCTCCGGCTTCCAATTGACGGGGTGGTCCTCATAGTTCGACTCGCCGTCCAACGTCGGCTTCGGCGGCGTGCGGGCGTAGTCGGCCGCTGCCAGCGCCCAGCTATCGCGATCACGCGTGCCGTGGCCGGACTGGAACAGGTTCATGTCAAGCCAGGCAGCATCGTGCAGCCATTTGGACGACGACACCGAATCGCCCGGATGATAGGTGATCAGCGCTCCCGTACCCGCGACGGTCTCGATCCCGGTTGCCATCTCGCGCCACAGCGGGCTGTAATTCACGTCCCGCCACACGACGAAGCGATCGCCGCCGAGCACCCAGATGACGTTTGGTCGTTGGCCGTAGCGCTCGGCGACATAGCGCCCATACGCGCGTGCGTTTCCGGTTGTAAATGCCGGCGTTCCATCGGTGGCGTGATAGGCCCAGGCGGGGAGAGCGGCAATATAGAGACCCCGTTGCTCCGCCAGGGTAAAGATGTAATCCACCTGATCCCAGAAATCGTACTGGCGCTCATCGTTGGGGTCGGACCCATCGGTGACGTCTGGGCGGGTCGGGTCATTATCGATGAACGGCGCATCACCGTAGGGATTGGCCAGGCTGATCGGATGCATGGGGGCGAAGAACGACGCCTGGATGACGGTGAAACCTTGCTGGCGGCGGCGGTCGAGATAGATCGCGGCCTCCTCGCGGGTAAACCGGTGGAATAGATCCCAGGCCGTGTCACCGAGCCAGAAGAACGGAGTGCCATCGGCGTGGACGAGGTAGCGACCATCGCTCGCGACACCTAACGCGCCGTGTTCCCACGGAGCTGACGACGCATCAGGGGGGTCAGCGGGCAGCGGCGACGATCGCACCGCCGGCGATGTCGATGAGCACGCGAGCATCAGCATGCCGGCCAGTACCATGATGAGCAACTTCATACGTCTATTGTCTCCTGCACCGCGGCGGGGGTGACACCGCGCACATGGATCACTCGCGCGTCTGTGATTAACCGATAGTCATATCGTATGCTGGCGGGGCGATTGCATCCAACCTTGGATGAATGCCAAGATCCCTGCTGCCCCATCTTGATGTGCAGAAGTCGTCCATGGCGCCTGAACCGGTTCGCCCATCCCCGGATTGGGCGGATCGCCCCGCGTAGGACTCTACACGGGGCGGACACTGAGCATGTGGGAGCAACGTACGGGATGATGAGCCAGCGTGAACCGATGAACGTCGCCGTAAATGCCCGCTTCACACGACAGGCGTTGACCGGAGTACAGCGCTATTGTCTCGAGTTGAGCCGGCGCTTGCCCGCCGCACCGCTGATCGCGCCCGAGCCGCCACTCGCTGCATATACCGAGCTTGAGCGCGGGCGCTTCATGATCACGCGGGCACGGTTCGGGGGACATCCGTGGGAACAAATCGTGCTCCCGCGCGCCGTTCCCCATGATGCGCTGCTGTGGTCGCCGGCAGGCTCTGGTCCGCTGGCAGTCGCCAACCAGGTGCTCACGATCCATGATGTTGCCCATCTCGAACAGCCACAATGGTACAGTCGCTCGTTCGCGCTCTTCTACCGCCTGTTCCTGCCCCTCCTCGTCAGGCGGGTGCGCCGCGTGCTGACCGTGTCGGAGTTCTCGAAAGAACGTATCGTTCGTGTGCTCGGACTATCGCCGGAGAAAGTCGTGGCAACGCCGCTCGGCGTCGATGCCCGCTTCGGTCCACGTCCGGCAGACGACGTGGCCGCGACCTTGCGCCGTCTAAATATCCGCGAGCCTTTTATTCTCGCCGTGGCCGCCGTCTCGCCGCGCAAGAACTTCGCACGGCTCTATGCCGCCTGGGAGCGGAGTTCCGCTTCACTGGGCGACGTCAGCCTCGTGATCGCCGGCCAGACCGGTCTGCGCTTCTCCGGCTCGTCGTCGCGGGGACGGACGCCATCACGCGCACTCGTGCTCGGCCACATCCCGGACGAGGATCTCGTACATCTGTACAACGCCGCGCTCGCCTTCATCTTCCCATCGCTCTACGAGGGCTTCGGGCTGCCCGTGATCGAGGCAATGGCCTCGGGAGCGCCGGTGGTGACGGCGAACAACACCGCGCTTCCCGAGGTGGCCGGCGATGCCGCGTTGCTCGTCGATCCGTACGACGTTGACGCCATCGGCCGCGGCATCCGACGCATCGTGGAGGATGCGGATCTGCGCCAGAAGCTCCGACAGCAAGGCATCGAGCGGGCGCGACAGTTTACGTGGGAGCGCACCGCCGCGCGGACGTGGCAGGCATTGCAGGAGAGCATACACCCGTGAGGAACGGTTGAGACGCGCGCCGCGGTGATCTCGGTTTCTCTCGCCGCGGTTCTCGCGTGCGGTGGCGGCGCGGCGGGTTCGGGTTCCTGGGCCTCCGCCGTGCATGTGATACCCTGGGCGCCGATGGTGGTGGTCCACCCGGCGGAGCCAGCGGCATCCATGGGGCGGAGGATGGTGAGCACGGTGCGGCTGCTGTATCTGATCACACGCGCGGAGCACGGCGGCGGACAGGTGCATCTCCTCGATCTTCTCCGTGGTTTTCGCGACCGTTATGACCTCGCGCTGGGCATCGGAGAGGAAGGTTACCTCGCCGGTGCGGCCCGCGACCTGGGCCTGCCCGTATTCGTGCTGCCCCATCTGGTACATCCGATCCGGCCGCTGGAAGATGCCCGCGCCGTGCGCGACGTCTATGCGCTCATCCGGCGTCTGCGGCCCGCGCTCGTCCACGCCCATACCTCCAAAGCGGGTCTCATCGGCCGGGTGGCCGCCCGTGCGGCGGGAGTGCCGGCCGTGTTCACCGCCCATACCTGGGCATTCGCCGAGGGCATCTCTCGACAACGGCAAGCGGTCGGTGTCGCCGGCGAGTGGTTAGCCTCGGGCATCAGTGAGCGGATCATCAACGTTTCGGAGGCGAACCGACGGCTGGCGCTCCGCTACCACGTCGCGCCGGCCAGCAAGCTCGTGGTGGTGCATAACGGCGTGCCAGATGTCCCCGACCGTGCACAACCCGGTGGAACCGATGAGCCGCGCATCGTGATGGTCGCGCGCTTCTCCACCCAAAAGGATCATGCGCTCCTCTTGCACGCGCTCTCCGACATCGACCGTCCTTTCCACCTCCTGCTTGTGGGCGACGGGCCGCTACGAGGAGCGGTTGAGCGCGAGGCGCGACGGCTAGGTTTGACCGAGCGCGTCGAGTTTCTTGGCGCACGCGACGATATTGCCGCAATCCTGGCGACCGCGTCGATTTTCGTGCTCGCATCGCGCTGGGAGGGATTTCCGCTTAGCATCCTGGAGGCCATGCGCGCCGGCCTGCCGGTGGTGGCCTCCTCCGTCGGCGGGGTTGAGGAGGCGGTCGACGATGGAGTCACGGGCTGGCTCGTGCCGGTCAGCGACCGGGCGGCGCTCCGCCGGCGGCTCGTGCCGCTTATCGAACAGCCGGAGCCGCGTATCCGCATGGGCGAGGCGGGGCGCCAGCGATACGCACGCGAGTTTACGCTTGAGCAGATGCTGTTTCGGACGGGCGCCGTATACGCGGAGGCGCTCGGCCACATTCCTCGTCCTGCCGGCGCCGCCGGCACGCGCGCGTGAGTCATGCGGCCGGCGTAAGAGTGTAGGCCCGGGGGCAGCGCGCGGCGCTCGCGGTCTGGTTTGCTGGCGCCGGGACGAATTCGAGAGGGCCTCAATGAAATGCGCGGGCGCCGTCACGTACTTCGGGGGATGTCCACCCCACGCGGGCGATACTATGATGGCGGCTAGTGTTCTGCGCGCGATGAACGTTGTGTTCTGACGCTGACCTCTGGGCAACGCGCGAGGGGAACGCTCATTCTTGGATCGTTGGTCAGGCACAGGCGCTCAACTGCCATCAGACGCTTTCTGGTTCTGGCTGCACCAGTTGGAGGCGACACATGTCCCGGCGGACCGCTTTGCTCGTCGTGGTGGCCACGACCATACTGCTGACGTTGACCGCCTCCCCTACCGACGCGCCAACCACGGCGTTTTCCGGTGTTCCCGAAACGGCGCTGACCCAGGAGACGGGCTTCTATATCGACCTGGGCCACGAAGAACCGGGCCTGCCCAATGGCGACTTCGGACTGACCACCGTCCCAGATACTCACGTCTCTCAGCTTTGGATGGGTCGGGCTGTATCGCTGTTCATCTCCTCGGGAGTGCGCGGCTACTACTTTCGTGGTCCAAGTTTGGAGGAGTTGCGCCCCCATGCCACCGACGGGGCGGGCCGGCCGCAACCCGTGCTGGCACCGAGCGGCAGTGGGTTTGACAGTGACTACGCCGCCTTCGGCGCCGTGCTCCCCAGCGGCCGCCCCGGTGAACTGCTCGGCATCTACCACGCCGAGAGCTGCGACCGCTCCAACTACACCGCCACCGTCGGCGCCGCCCTCTCCCGCGACGGCGGCGTCACCTGGGCGCGCCAGGGCGCCATCATCAGCGGCCGCAACAGCACCCCCAGTTGCGCCAAGACCCGCCCGCGGGGCGCCGGCCAGCCGAGCGCGATGCAGGTGGGCGACTACCTCTACGTCTACTACACCGACTGGTCCCCCGACCAGCCCGACCAGATCCACATGGCCCGGGCGCCGCTGGCGCGGGCGGCCGAGCCGGGCGCCTATGAGAAGTACGACAACGGCCGC
>JBBQJF010000346.1:0-5723 GCA_038325665.1 Dehalococcoidia bacterium
GAGAGTGGGGATAGAAGGCGGGCGCCGGGGGCCCCCCCCGGGCGCCCAGAAAAAAGGGGAACCACCCCCAGGGAGGGGGGGCCGGGGGGGGGGCCCCCCCCCCAAAACGCCACGGCCGGCCGCCCCCCGGTCCCTATTGCGGCGGGGGCCCCCCACCCGGCCGCCCCCCCGGGGGTGGGGGGGCCCTGATATCCGGGGGGCCGGGGGGGCCCCCCGCGCCCGCCTTCTATCCCCACCCTCGATCCGGGTGGCTTGATGGTGCGATGCCCCGGCCGGTCGGGTGGCGACGAGCGTGGGCCTGTCCTGGACAGCCGCATCGGGCGCGGGACGGGCGGCGATGGCGAGCGCGGCGGGCCGAGCAAGACGACACGCGCGTTCAAGCAGATACCGCACGAAGCCGCGCACCCGCGCCAGCCACCAGCCGGCGGCCGCGCTCATGGTCGCGGCGATTCCCGGCTCAAGAGGGAGGAACGGATAGACCGTCCATGCTTCCAGACCGTGCCACGCATCTTGATTTCGCCCGACCGGACCTCGTGGCGTGCGTGGACGAAGCGCCGCCGCCGCCCGCGTGTGCACCCACGAACGGTTTGCGCCATCGCGGCGAGCGGCCCGCACCGTCTGCCGCGCCGCGCTCGCCCGCACCGTTGCCGCGATGCCCCACGCGCGGTAGGCCGCGGCCTCGGCGTGGGCTGTCTCCTCCAAGGAGCGCCCCCGCGACGGCACGTCCGCGACCAGATAGCCGGCGGTGCGGTCGACCAGCCACACCCGGCGGCGCGATCCCACCGCGATCCAATCGTGGTGCGGCGGCCCGAAGCGGTGCAGCCACGCCGCGGGCAGCCGGAAAGCTGGTGAACGCTGCATGCCGGCGGCGAGCGGCGCTCCCGGCGCTCGGCCTCCCAACTTCTCCAGCGCCGCCCACAGCGGATCGGCGGCGAAGCAGTCGTACGCCGGCCCGAGCAGACCGCGAGCCAGGGCCTCGACAACGCCCCATCCACCAAGATGTTCGGCGAGTGCCCCGCCGTCCTCTCCGCCATGGGGTAGGTCGAGCCGCCGTGACAGATGAATCAGATACAGTACACCGCCCAGCTCCGTGGCCACGCCGTCCGCCGGAAGTGTGTGCTGTGGACCGTCCGCCAACTCGAAGGATGGTCCGTCCATATCCAACGCGGCGGGCGCGCCCTGACCTTCGCCGGTGCGCGCGCCTGATGGAGGCGGGATCGACCCCAATGTGGGCGACGAGGCGGCCGGCTGGCGGCCGCTGGTCTCGGGTGTGCGGGGAGCGGCGGCGGCACGCTCCGCGTGCGGCGCATCGCTCGGTTGTGTCGCCGTGGCAGTGCCGGCCGGATCGCGGGGAGCCGGCTCGCCGTCGTGGCGTCGCCCCGAGGTGGATGTGCCGGTCCGATCATCATCCGGCCCACGCGTCGCGACCAGCGCGTGCGGCTCAACCCCTCCCGCGAGCGCCGCCCGCAACCAACGAGCGGCCGACACCGCGAACGGAATACCGCGGGCAGACGCGGGCGCGTCGTGCAGCGACAGACTCAACCCGAGCAGGTAGTGGGCTTGAGGCGTCAGACCGGCCACGGCCGAGGGCGTGAGCCGGTGCTGCCACGGCAGCGCCGCCGGTAGGGCACGCGACCGCGCCCCTTCCTCCCACGTCGGAACCGCGCCGTCGCGCGTCGAGGGGGCCGCGAGCGCGAGCGCGAGATTAGGCAAGGCGAAGGCGGCGTGCAGCGCGCGCACCACGGCGCTCACCCGCGCCGGCCCCAGCAGCGCGATGGCGGCCCGTGCCTCGTGAACATCGAGCCGGCCGAGCGCCGCCGGGACGAACTCCACATGCTGCTCGAACGCGCCGGCGAGCGTCGCGGCCGGTGTGGATGGTGTCCCACGCACCACCCGCCGCCAGTACCATCGATCACTCAGCCGTCCGGCCAGCAGGTCGCGCACGAGGCATATCAGTAGCTCGGCGGGGTCGGAGAACAACACGCTGGCGGCGCGCTCGGGTGATGATCCGGCGGCGGGACGGGCGGCATCGCGGTAGAACGTTGCCAAACGCGCTTGAACCGCATCCGTCCACGCACCGATATGGCCACTTTCACGAGGGACCGCGGGCGGCAGCATCTGCCGCACTACCAGTACCGCGCCCGCCGGCATCCCCCGCGGGCGTAACTCGACCTCGCCCAGCAGCCGCTCGGTGCGCAGGCGCAGCACGGTCGCGCTCACCGCTTCCGTCGCGTCATCGCCGTGAACGGTGAGCCGCCCGATCGCCGTCCGTGCGTCGCCCGTCTCGACCAACATGTCAATCACTCCCCTCGCCCAGGGGCAGCCAGAAGATCGGGGTCAGCGCCTTGGCGAACATGACGTACAGTTGGTCGCGGCTCGCCAGATTGTCCGCGACGACGTAGACCTCGACCCGCGGCGGCGGATTCCGGCGCATGTCGAGCGCCTCGTCGTACCACGACCGTTGCAGGGTGAAATCGACGGTCTCGCGATCGACGATGCCGATCCGGTACGGCAGCGTCCCGAAGAATGTCCGGAGGTCAAAGCCACGCGACACCTCGCGCGGCGCGCTCAAACCGGCGCGCACCATGTCGATCCGCGCCTGCCGGATGCGGGCGCGGCGCTGCTGGCGCTTGATCTTGGATTGTGACGGCCCCGGCGGGGGAGGCTGCTCGCCCTCGCCGCGGCGTTGGAGGGCCGCGATCATCTCCTCCAGCCCGGCCAGCTTCTCATCGAGCGCGGCGACAACGTTGCCCACCTCGGTGACGCGCGGATCGGCGGTGATCGCCGCGTTGCGGAACATGGCGGTCCGCGACGACATCGCCGTGGCGGCAAACCCGGGGGACATCCCCGTCGATGCCAGTTCCGCGGCGGTGAACCCCGATTGGGCGCGTGTCGACCCCTTGAATCCGGTGGCATGTGGTTGCTCGCCGAGCGCTCCTTCCCGCGTCGTGAGATTGAAGAAGGGCAGGAGCCGGCCCGACCACCACGGCCGGGTCTTGACCGGCCCCTGACCGCTGATCGCGCCCAACCGCTCGAGCAGCGACGCGGGCGTAATCGGCAGGAAACCGACGGGCGGCAGGAACGGGAAATGACTCGCCACGCTCACGCCGCCGGTGACGCCCCGCGCGAGGATGTCGATTTGCTCCTGGAACTGGAGGAATCGCGCTTGGCTCTCGGCCGGTCGCTTATCACTGAGCAGCCCCTGCCAGTGCTCCAGCGCGTCCGGCCGGACCAGCCGCCGCCGCGCCGGCCACGAGTCGACGAAGGTGAGCGCGCTGCCGGTCCAGTGAAACACCGCCAGCGGCAGGTCGCACGGCGTCAGATCGGCGGCGGCGATCTGGTCGAGGCCGCTGTAGCGCGGGTCGAAGTGGAATGGGTCGCGCGCCAAGGCCGGTAGGTTCGCGCTGCCGTAACACCAGTGCGCGAGTAGGTTGCGGCGGTTGGCGTCGGTGACACCGCTGTCGCCGTGCTTGAAGGCGGTCAGGCGGATCGCCTTGAACTGCAGCCCCTCGACCTCCCACCGGGCGGCGCACCCCGGCGGCGCGGTGCTGCCCGCGGCCGCTTTCAGCGGGGACAGCCCCTCCAACCGCGAGGCCGGCGCCGCGGTCAGCAGGTAGGCGCCGCCCGGCACCGTCGTGCCGCCATCGACGGTTTCGAAGGTACAGTTTTTGAACCGGCCGGCGTCGTCCCGCGCGATTCCCGGTTCGGCCCGCGGCGCGAGTGGCAGCGTTATCGCGGACGGCAGGCGCACGGGCTGCCCCTCACGGTTCAGGCCCAGTCCCGGCATGACCTGCACACTTGCCGCCGCGCCGGGCGGGGCGCTGACCATCAGACCCTCGACCACACCATGACCGGCGGCCTTGCCCGCCAAGCCAAGCCGGGTGAGGGTTGCCTCCTGTTCGAGGCGCAGATCCT
The DNA here is from genome assembly GCA_038325665.1 of Dehalococcoidia bacterium. Taxonomy (GTDB): domain Bacteria; phylum Chloroflexota; class Dehalococcoidia; order CAUJGQ01; family CAUJGQ01; genus CAUJGQ01. The sequence continues at coordinate 3,916 of JBBQJF010000346.1, forward strand.
CGGCCGCGAGCAGCCGCCCGTTAACGTAGTGCGGCGCTTTGAGACCGTCCGCGAAACTGGCGCTGACGAACTGACTGTTGCTCATGGGTTTCGCTCCCCGACCGGCAGTGGCAGCCGCACGTACGAGACGATCTCGTCGCCGCCGTTATGCCCCGTGAACTTGACACCGGTGGATCGGATGAATTCGCCGAGTGAGTTGACCTCGACCTGTCCTCGCGTCAGACGCAGATCGAGCGGGAACACGAAGCGGAGGTATGGCGACCGCCGCGAGAGTTCCGTCCAGCGGTCCTGCTCAATCCGGACGAAGTACACGTTGGCGCGTAGCCGTCGCACGATCTGAATCGATTCCGGAGGGAGCTGCACAACGTTCGGCACGGCGTCCGGCCCGCGCCCGACCTCGGCGAACACCTGGAAGAACGGTTCCCGATCGCCGCCGATATTGATGCCGAACTCGGAATCGCTCGGCTTTTGGTCGAGATGAAACCAGAGGTTGAAGTCGGTCGGTAGCTGGGGCGTCCCGGTCGTGACCGTCACGAACGGCAGCGACGGCAACCGCAACAGTTCCTCGCGGATATCGGGCGCGGGCGCGACCACGCGCGCCGGCAGGCTAATGTCGTAGAACGCCTGGATCGTGTGCTCACCGTCGTGGCCGATGAAGATCGGCTGCCCGTCGCGTAGCGCCTCGGTCAGCGGCCGGCCGCCGGTCGTGATCGTGTCCGTGTCGAAGGGGAAGGCAAGGAAATCGCGGTCGCGCAGCGTTCCGTCGGCCGGCTCCAGGATCCAGAAGGCGGAAGACTGTCCCGCGACGACCGGGCGGGTGGTGAACACCTTCGGCGTGCGGTTGCGCCCTTGCAGGGCGGTGATCTCGGCCGGCAGTTCGACATCGCCGTCGGTGTGGAACCACAACAGCAGATGCCCCGGCTCGTCCCCCGGCGTATCCACCGCCGGTACCGCGCGGAATGTGACGAACTCGCGCGTCGCCGGGATGCGGTCCGCGAACGTGTACGCGGTGTTCGTGTCTCCGTCGCGGCCGACGTACGCGAACGACTGCCCGTCCAGGTCGGCGCCCAGCGGTCCGCCGCCGCGAATCTGCAGCGCTCCCAGCCGGAATTGCAGCTCGACCCGCGCGCTCGCCTCAATCGGCTGGTCGGTCACGATTGAGAACAGATTGTCGATGCCCGTCACCTGGTCCGCGCCGGTGATGGTCAGCGCCGTGCCGTTGCTGGTCAGCGTGAGCGCGTCTTTGAGGTCGCCCGTCGCCTCGATCGCCGCCGGATGATGCACCCAGGCTAGCAGTCGTGTGGAGTTGCGCACCTGAAGGGTGGCGAACTCCCGTCGCGGCTTGCCGTCCTCACCCGTGCCGCCCAGTAACAACAGTTCCTGGATGAGCTGGGTATGGAGCAGATACGGCCGGCCGTCGTCGCGGGGCGGGTCGAAAACGGTGATACGGGGCGCATTCGCGTCGAACGGGTCGGCCGGCTCGAAGTCGATCCGCGCAAGAAGGATGGCCGGTTCGCTCGATGTCTCGGGAGCGGGCATACCCGCGCCGCCCGCGGTTTCCTCACCCTCCGGGGGCAGGCTGGGGTCGGTGAGGTTGGGGCGCAATCGCGGACGCACCTCCGTGACCCACACGACGAAGATACGGTCGAGCGCCTCGCGTGCCGTCTCCGCCGGCAATCGCGGGGGAGTAGGCGGGGCAGGCGGCGAGGCGGGCGGCTCCGCGTCGAGTGCCCGCACGAGATCGATGATCGCCGCCTCGTCGGACAGCGTCGGGTCCATGCCCGGCACGATCCGGACGCGCGCCATCA
>JBBQJF010000347.1:0-5720 GCA_038325665.1 Dehalococcoidia bacterium
TGCTCGGCGAAAAACGCTTCGAGTTGAAAGGACGTGAGCGAGAGTCCGTACAATCGGTTGACGGTGTCGAGATTGATGGGGATGGGCACGAGCTGGCCGTCCACACTCGCCAGCACCCGGTGCTCGTAGGGACGCCAGGCCGTGAACCGCGAGAGGTAGTTGAATACCTTCGCCGAGTTGGTATGGAAGATGTGCGGGCCGTAGCGGTGGACGAGGATGCCGGCGTCGTCGTATTCGTCGTAGGCGTTGCCGCCGATATGGTCGCGCTGCTCGACGACCAGCACCTTCTTGCCGGCCCCGGCCGCCAGCCGCTCCGCCATCACGGCCCCCGCGAACCCCGCCCCCACGATTAGGTAGTCGAACATCACAGTCTCCCTGCCAGGTGAATGTCCCTTCTCGAACTACCGACGGGTGAGGCCTTGTACCCCATTGGTCAGCGCGTGCCGGGATAGGGGATCATCGTCCGGTTATCGCGCCACATATAGGCGGCTGTCGCGATCGACGCGGAATTTGAAGCTCTCGCGCAGTCCGCGCACCATCCCGCGCAGGTAATCACCGGCGTAGGGGCGGCGCAGGGCGGCCTTCACCAACTGGCGCGGCGTCTGGTTGGCGAGTCTACCGATGATCAACCAGGCGGCGAACAGATCGCCGCAGCGCGCATGCTTCATGTAAAATCCACCGTCACCGACGCCATAGGCCACCAAGGTCTTGGGCCAATCCGCCCGCGTGCGCAGGCCGTAATGATCGACCTTCACGTCCGGTGCGAGCAGCGTGACCAGCCCGGCTTTGTAGACGCGATACTGCAAATCGAAGTCCTGCGACGAGCGCAAGGGTCCGCCGCCACCCAGCACCTCGTCGAATCCGCCGATGTCATTGAACAGTTGTCGCCGCGCCGCGAAGCAGGCGCCCATCCCGAAGATCTGGAAACCATCGCGGCGGCTGATACGGCGGAGGGCCGGGATCGGCAATTCGGGCAGCACACCGGGCGCGCCGCGCAGTTCCGCCGGCGCCAGCACCTGTCCGTAGAGCAGGTCGGCGTCGGGGTTCTCGACGAACGCGCGCTCGACCTGGCGGAGCCAGTCGCGCGGCGCGACGCAGTCGTCGTCGGTGAAAGCGATGAGGTCGCCGGTGGTGCGGCTGATCGCCGTGTTGTAGGCCGAAGACAGGCCGACACGCGTGGTATGCACATAGCGCAGGTTTGGGTACGCGCGTATCAGTCCATCAAGGGCGCGACGGGTGGCGTCGGAATCACTCTGGTCCACCACGATCAGCTCGAAATTCGGATAATCGTTCGTGAGCACACTCTCGACCGCGCGGGCGATCTGGTCATCGCGATTACGTGTACAAATGGCGGCTGACAACCGCATAATCGTCCTCCACTCTCTTGGGTTATGCGCCGATATTCTTGCGTGCGAGCATTGCACGCCCCATGTGATAGATGCTACGAATCTCAGATAGACGCACGACCTGCAGGAGTATAGTCATCACGACGAATGTGGCGCCGCCGGCACCAATTGCAAGTGGGAGGGACACGACTGACAGAGCCGCGGTGACCAGCCAGATGCACACGCCGGAGAGGATCACCCGTAGGCTCATCAATGCGGTTTCCCGGCCGAGCATGCCCTTCGGCATGAGCACGAGTGCTCCGCCGAGCATCAGCAGTTCGGTCGCGACTGTCACGACCGCCGCGCCGATCGCCCCATTGTGCAGCGTGCGTTCGAACATCGGGATGAGCACGAGGTTCAGCGCCGGATTGAACACGGCCGCCGCGATGGCGACCCGCATCCACCGTCGCTCACGATGGAGGGCGAATAGCCCTGAGGCGAGCACCATGTCCACCGCTACCAGTGGGGTATGCAGTGCCAGAATCATCATGAGCGGCACCGAGTTTTGGAATGATTCGGGCCAGCCAAATACACCCGGGATGGCCGGCGCCAGGGCAATGATCATGGCGCACGCCGGAACACTGAGTACGAGCACGGCAGTCAGGCTACGCCGTAACGCGTGTCGGAAGCCGGCCGGGTCGGACGCGGCGCGGCTCAACGCGGGTAACAGCGGCGTGATTACCAGGGTTGGAATGAACATTGGTACGCTGATGATGCGATACGCCGCCGAATACCAACCGATCACCGCCTCGCGCGACAGGGCTGCCAGCAGTAGCGCATCGACCTCGGCGTAGACGCGCGTGGCCAACAGCATGCCCAAGAACGGCAGGCCACCGACCGCCAGTTGCCGCCAGACGCGAACATTGATTGCCGTTCGGTCAAATCGGAACCCCGAGAAGCGCCAGCCCACGACGAACATGACGCTGTTGATCGCGACGGTCGTCGTCATGAACATCGCCAGACTGCCACCCGCTGCCAGCACCGTGAGTCCAACGGCAGCGTTGAGAACGGCGGCGCTGGCTGTCAGCCACGCGAACCGTGCGTGGCGTTCCTGCCCCCGCAAGAGAGCGATGATGACGCTTTGCGCGGCCGCGACTCCTACCCCTGCTAGGGCGATACGCAGCACCGTGTTGTTGGAACTAGAGACGTGAAAGAATGGCAGCGCCACCGCCAACGCACCCACGAGTACTAACGCCAGCCCGGTCAGCAGCACGAGTGCACTGGCGCCCTCACTCCGCGCCCGCGTGGGATCGGTCGCGATGCGGCGGACCAGATAGTCGGGTACGCCGAGCGAGCCGATCTGGCTGACAATTGTGGTGAAGCTGAGTGCGAGCGCGTACGTGCCCAGCCCCGTGTCACCGAGAAAGCGGGGCAGAAGAGCCGTCATCGCGAGACTCGCCGTCCACGTCAGCGGCTGCGTGCTGAACAGGGCGAGGGCGCCTCGTGCGATACTCGTCAGCGGCGACACAGGATGCGGCGTCGGTGGAGTCTCCACGGTCCCCAATACCGGGGACAGCAAACCGGTGGTTGAGGATGCCGCCACGGCCCCGGCTCCACCATCGTGAGGAGCCACGGCGAAGGACGATTGGAGCGTCATCGTCTGCCCTCCCGGGCCGTCGCCGCGTCCGTGCCCCACGAGCCGATCACGCCGAGTACAAAGCCCATCAATGCCATCACCCGAGGGCTGTTGAATGCGATATCCACGTAACTGTAAACGATGATCATGAGGAGTCCGCAGACGACCGCGACGAGATACGGTGCAGATTGGTCGTTCGACGAGAGTTTCAGAAGCTGAACCCCACGCACAATCGCGGCTCCGCAAATGGTCAGGAATGTGATAAACGCGAGCGGCCCCGCCTTCATCCACAGCCACAAGAGCTGTGTGTGGGCGACGTAGTGCCACAGCGGCCAGAAGCTGAGGTCCGGCATGGGTACATAAAAGATGTATTGCTGACCGAAGCCGAGTCCCGTGATAGGCCGCGACCGTATGTTCAACTGGATGTTAAGGCGCTCCGATATGCGGGCGTAGTTCGATGCCTCATCGCGGCCCTCGGGATCGTTGATGGAGCGCACCGCCCGTGCTGGTTGCGCGATCGGCCCGGTGGCGTTCCAAAATGCGGCGAGATAGCCCACGTAGATCAGCATCAACGGCAGTGCGACGAAGTAGAACACTTTCCGGCGCAGGCGGAAGACGAAGATCGTGACCAGCACCAGCGCAACATCAAGGCTCACCCAACCGGCCCGCCGTTCAGTCACCATCTCGGCAAACAAGATGAGCGGGATGACGAGCGCGACCAGACGCTGGCGCACCGTCGCCGGCCACACCTGGCGCGCGAGCAACAGGATGACGGCGAAGTTCATGAAGATCGGTGTATCGTGGTTGAAGGCCAAGTCAAGATACTCGGAATCAGCCAAATATGTGTATCTCCGCCAGATGATATCGATGGAGAGTACCACGATAGCCATTAGTAACAGGTTCATGATGTGATGCATCTGGCCGCGGCGCGGCATGACTTGCGGCACCAGGAGCGCCACGATCACGGCGGAGGCCATCCCCCGCGTTTCTTGCAACGCGATGTTGAACAAACCCCCGGTTGCCAGTCCCCAGACAATGCTGCCCACCAGCAACACGAGGAAGAGCAACAAGGGCAACTGGAGTTGCGCCGCGCGCAACGGCCGTCGATTCAGCAGCCCACCGACCACGACGACGAGCGTAGCAACGACCAGTAACAACTCGATTGGCGAAAAGACGAGCATCTGCATGCTGGTCGATGCGCTAATCGCCGTCTGCATCGCGGCGCCCAGCCCACCGAGGACCGGGCTTTGAGGGTCCGGATCGAGCGGCAGCGTGAGCAGCAGTACAGCGTAGATGCCGTATCGTGGCCGCCACACCGTGAGCGCGACCAGCGTCAGCACCAGTACCGCCATCAGGGCCAGTTCATGAAACAGCAGGAGAGCGGCCACCGCGATCAGTGAGACGCCGACCACCATGAGGTACGTCGCCAACCGTCCGAACGAGAGGTGGGCACGCGTGGGTGCGTATGTTGTCATCACAGCCAAAACCGTACAAATGTGAAGAATAGCGCGGTTGTCACTGTTGATGCACCGGCCACCACCAGGTACGTCCGCGCGTCAAATCGTTCGGTCATCAAACCGAGGACCACCATGCTTAACAAGAAGACCAATACGAGCTTCATGGGGACTCCCTACAGCTCGACGATCCGGCGAACGATGTCGGGCATCTTCGACTGACCGCGGTTCAGCACCACACCGTGCAACGTGACTCCGGAGAGCAGTTGCAACGCCTGGTGAATCGCACGCTGGTCCGTGGTGTTCGCGCGCACGACGAACACGGCGCCGTCGGCCTGACGCGCGAGCACGGCCGCGTCACTGGTGGCGAGCACCGCCGGCAGATCGACGATCACGAACGCGAACCGGCCGCGGACCTCGTCCAGCAGGGCCGACATCTCCGCCGAGCGCAGCAGGCGGGCGGGATTTTCGTGACGCGCGCCTGCTGGGAGCAACCAGAGGTTCGGAATTCCGGTCGGCCTCAACCCCTGATCTAGGACGGCCGCGCCGCCGAGGATCTCGGTGAGGCCGGGACCCTCGGCAGCGCCAAAGTCGTCGCTGATATTCGGGCTGAGTAGGTCACATTCCAATAACAGCACATCGCGGCGGTGGTCGCGTGCAGTCGCGATTGCCACCGCACGCGCGGTTGAACTCTTGCCTTCACCGGACACGGCGCTGGTCACTGCCAGCACCCGGCCCGGTCCGTCATGATCCTGCGCCCAGCCACACAGCGTGTAGATTCGCCGGACGGTGTTGGCCAGTCCCGCGTCTCCGAGTTCGCCCCACAGGTCAGGTTGCAATCGCGTCCGTCCGCGCCGCCACCACGCCGCTTTACCAACCCGTGTGCCAGAATGCCGCACAGCGTCCGGGGTTGTCGAGGACGCATTATTGACAGTGACCATCGTCGTCTTCCTTCTCTGCTCTGGCGGCTCATCTCCGGCGCAGCGTTTGTCAATGGATATACGGCGATCCGCCGCACGACTTCGGCGTTACCCGAGCGGCGCAGTCGCGAACTGGGCGCCGGGCGCATCACCGGACCTCCCGGCGTCAGGGGGCCCGACATCGAGTCGGGCAGGACTGGCCAGCCGGATGCGGACCGCGTGACGCGGGCTGCGCTCCCATGGACGACGGCGACGGCGCAACTCCGGGATCTCTCCCAGAACGGGTAGACCGAGCGACGATTTAATGTCATGCGTGCTCATCACCGAGCGGTTGGTCATGATCAGCAGCACGGCGAGCGCGGCGCCGAGCATCGAACCCATCACG
>JBBQJF010000348.1:0-5712 GCA_038325665.1 Dehalococcoidia bacterium
CCAGCGACCACATGAGAGGCTGCGCCCTGAGGTACTACCTCCTGATGATGTCCTCTGCAGACGAAGTGATGCAGAGGACCGGCGGCATGTCAGCCGGCGCACCGAGTGACCGCTCGATCACATGGGCCTGCGGTCGCGGAACCCGACGTCACATTTGGTCAGGAGGTGCGTGATGCTCCGAAAGCTCTTGCTCGGCTGCGGGATCGTCTCGTCCCTGTTGTATGTCGCGACCGACACCATCGCGTCCCTGCGCTATGAAGGATACAGCTACTGGGACCAGAACTTCAGCGAGCTGCTGGCGGAGGGGTCCCCGGTGAGACCTCTCATGATCGGGTCGAACGCCATCCCGTATGCCGCACTCGTGACGGCCTTCGGGGTGGGCGTCTGGACGGTGGCCGGCCCGAGACGCACGGCGCGCGTCGCCGGAGCGCTGCGGGCCGGCTACGCGCTCGTCGGCCTGGCCGGGGGACTGCTCTTCCGGATGAACACGCGCGAGGTGCTGGCGGCAGGCGACGGAGACTGGCGAGGCAGCCTGCACATCCCCACGACGATGGTCATGTCGCTCTTCCTGCTGGCAGGCATGGGCTTCGCGGCCACGCTCTTCGGACGGGGTTTCCGCTGGTATACGTACGGCACCGTCGTCGTGCTTGCCGTCTTCGCCGCGCTGGTCGGCAGACAGGCGGGCGCGGTCGAGGCGAACGAGCCGACGCCCTGGTTGGGGGTACTTGAGCGCGTCAATATCTACGCCACCATGCTCTGGGTGGCAGTGCTGGCCACTGCCCTCCTGCGCGTCCAACCGACGAGCGCCCCGCGACGGCTGGGCCGGCCGACGATAACTCTGCGGGTGCTGTCGCGGTAACGGGAGGGCCGATGAGATGAATCGCGACAGGTCGCTTCATTCGGTTCGCGCGGCCGCGGGAGGCGACGTCTCCTTCGTCCAGGAGGTTCGTGATGCTCCGAAAGATCTTGCTCGGTGCCGGCATCTTCTCGTCGGCACTGTGGGTCGCCATGGACATCGTCGCGGCCCTGCGCTATGCGGGCTACAACTACACGGACCAGACCTTCAGCGAGCTGTCCGCGATCGACGCGCCGACGCGACCGCTGATCGTTGCGGTGGTGATCGCGTGTGAGATTCTGGTGATCGCCTTCGGCGTGGGCGTCTGGGGAGTCGCGGGTCGCAACCGCGCGCCGCGCGTCGTGGCCGGGCTGCTGGTCGCGGGCGGCGGCGTCAACCTGGTGGGGCTCTTTACCCCGATGCACCAACGAGAGGTGCTGGCAGCGGGCGGGGGTACACTCACCGATACGCTGCACATCATGCTCGGGGTCACGGATTCGCTCTTGTTCCTGCTAATCGTCGGGTTCGGGGCGGCCGCACTCGGGCAGCGGTTCCGCCTCTATTCGATCGCGACCATCCTCGTCCTCCTCGTGTTCGGCGCGTTGACCGGGTTGGAGAGTCCTCGGCTTTCGGCCAACGAGTCGACGCCCTGGCTGGGGGTGTTCGAGCGCACCAGCGCCTACGCCTTCATGCTCTGGGTAGCGGTGCTGGCCGTTTCCCTGTTACGTGTCCAGTCGGCCCACGCCCGACGATCACTGGGGAAGCCGTCGGTGACCACGCCGATTGTCGCCCGGTGAGTCGCTGGGCCACATCAAGCACCGCGCTTCACGGGGCCGTACGACCGGTTTCGCACGGCACTAGCCTCATCCATCGGTCGCGATAAGGGAGTTCGTTCGTCGGGAGGCGGAAACGAGTCATCCCGCGGAGAGCCAGTATCTCAGAAACGCCGCGGCCTGATGTGGTTGCAAGGTGGCGCGGGCCACCGGAGCGGCGGCAAACTCATGAGGATGTCATGCATGAACAACAGCCTCTACCCCACGGAGACGCGGGGCCTGCCTTAGTCCGCTGTGTCGCCAGCACGGCCGGCCTACTGGCGCACCACCGTATTCGCTTGCCCTCCACCCACGTCGGGACGCGGCTCCGGTTCGCGGACGGCACATCGGCCCCTGTCTATCGGGAAACCGTCGTGGACGGCTGGCCGCCGACCAATCCCTGCGCTCTCGTGGTCGGGTTCCGGCTTCGGGTCGTGCGCGGATGGGGACATACCCTCTTCCGCTGGGAGAGCCTGCTCAACATTCCGTTGTTCGCCGGCTTCCCCGGCTTCGTCTCCAAGCTATGGCTGGCCCATGACGAACGCGGCCTCTATCGGGGAATCTACGAGTGGGACGGCCCGGAGCGCGCCGAGTTCTACGCCCGCTCGCTGTGGCGGGTGCTCGCGCTGGGATGCGTGCCGGACTCCATCCACTACATGGTATTGCCCGGACTACGACGCGACGGACTGGTTCAGGAGCCGCACCTGGCGGACGCCACGGCGCCAGACGATGCGGCGGCGTGGTGGCGATTGGTGGAGGCCACATGAGCCGGGTAGCCGAAATCTTGGTGGTGGGCGCCGGCCCAACCGGTCTCGCCCTGGCCTTGGCGGCCCATGATCACGGCGCCCGCGTCCGCATCGTCGAGCGGCGCCCGGAGATGTTCCGTCCGTCCCGCGCCCTGATCGTGCACCCGCGCACGCTAGAGGTACTGCGTCCCCTTGGTGTGACCGAGGCGCTGTTGGCCCGTGCGGATGTCGCGCCGGCGGTTCGCTTGCACCTCGGCTCCCGCGTAATTGCTGCCGGACTGGCGGAGCTAGCGCTGCCGGACACGGCGTTCCCGCATCTTTCGCTCCTGCGCCAGATGGACGTGGAGACGGTGCTCGCGCACGCGCTCGCCGGCCGGGGTATCGAGGTTGAACGGGGCACAGAGGTGATCGAGGTATGCGATGGTGCTGACAGGGCACATGCGACCCTCCAGTCGCGGGCGGGCATCGAGTTGGTGAATCGCGACGTCATCGCGGGGTGCGACGGCTCGGATAGCATCGTCCGGCGTTCTGCCGGCATCGGCTGGCGGGGCGGGCCGTACGGCGAGGAGGTTGTGCTCGCCGATGTCGAACTTGACGGGGACCTGGAGGGCGGCGTCGCCCACGTGGTCGCCGGGCGACAGGGGCTGCTGTTTGTCTTTGCACTCGGCGAGCGAGCGACCTGGCGGCTGTTGGTGACCCGGCCCGCGGGTCGGGATCCGCTTGCATTTGGTCAGCCCCGCCCGCCCGTCTCGCTCGTGGAATTGCAAGCGCTCGTCGCCGGCGCGGGACTGACCGCGCGAATCCGCTCGGTCGTGTGGGCGGCGCGCATCCCGCTTCAGCACCGGCTCGCCGGACGGTTCCGGCAGGGCCGGCTCTATATCGTGGGAGACGCCGCCCACGCCTGGTCGCCGGCCGGCGGCCACGGGATGAATACCGGCATCCAGGACGCGGTCAACCTCGGGTGGAAACTCGCCTTCGCTCCCTATGCAACTGATCGCGCCGCCCTACTCGACTCCTACGATCGCGAGCGCCGGCCCGTGGCGCGCCACATGCTGGCACTTACACATGTGGCATTCTGGGCCGAGGCCTCCACCGGCCCGCTGCCATCGGTGCTGCGCGGCGTGCTGGCGCCGCTGGGCGCGCCGGCGGCGCCGGTGCTGCTCCGACAACGTCGATTGGTCGCCGGGGCGATCCGGTTGGTGTCACAATTGGGGATGGCGTACGGCAACAGCCCCCTATCGGTGGAGGGACACCCCCGGCTCCGTGCTGGTCCACGCTCCGGCCACCGGCTGCCCGACGCCACCGTCACCGTCATGGGGCACCCCGTGCGCCTGCATTCCCTGCTCGCCCGGCCGGGCGTGCATGTGCTGCTGCACCGCGATGCGGATCACATCGAGCATGCGAATTTCGGTCCGCTCGTCACTTTCCACCGGCTGACGAGCACGCCTGGCGCGGGACTCGTGGCCGTCCGCCCCGATGGCTACATCGGCTTCCGTTGCCGCACTGCCGGCATCGCCCAAGCGCGGGCATGGCTCGCACGCACCGGCGCCGCACAGCGCGCCGGAGTGAGCGATTGATTACCGCGACCCCGTCGCCAAGGCTGTCGTGTGCCATCGGGAGCACGGGGTGGTCTCGCCGCGGCCAGACGAGTTCCACCTGTCGCGCGGTGGTCAGTCCACCCAGCCCTCCCCGGCCGCCATCGCTCGCGGTGTGTCGCGCCAGCGGCCGCGAGGTCTCACCAGCCCTCCCGTTGACGGGCGACGCGCGGGCGATGTGCGCCCGCGGCATCACGATGCCAGCCACACGCCGGCCATCGCCAGCGCCGCGCCGGCGGCCTGGACCAGGCCGAAGGACTCTCCAAGGATGAGGGCGGCGATGATCACCGCCGACACCGGCTCGGCGTAGATGTAGATCATCGTCTGCCTTGGACCCAAGCGATGAATCGACCGACCCCACAGCGTCATCGCCACCACCATGCCCACGATCGCGCCGTAGACCAAGCCCGCCCAAACCTCCCAGGAGACGCGCTGGCATGGCGGCCCGCCGGCGGCAATCATGACCGGGACATAGACACACGCGGCCGCGGTCACGGTTCCGGCGGTCGCGCGCAACGGTCCGACCGCGGCGACAAGCGGCACGACGGCCAGCCCGTACCATACCCATGCCGCCGCCGCGGCCAGGGCCAGCAGGTCGCCCGCGAGATGTGCCGTGGGAAGGCGCACGCCGCCCCCCTGCACCACGAGGCCCACGCCAAGCACGCCGAGCAACAGCCCCCACCACTGCCGCCGCCGCAACCGCTCACGCACGGCCACCGCTAGCCACGCGGCCGTCAGCACCGGGGCGGTGGCGAGCACGATCGCGCTGTTGCCGGCGGTCGTGCGAGCGAGACTGGCGATCAGCAGTCCCTGGAAGGCCGCTTGCGCGAGACCGGCATTCAGCCACACGGCCCACCGTCGCGTGACGGGTCGCGACGAGCGCTCCCGCGCCGCCAGCGCCAGCAACAGCATGGCGGCCAGCACGAGCCGTAGCGCGGTGAAGCTCAGCGGGGACATATCACGCAGAGCCAGCTTCGCGCCGGGATAGATGCCGCCCCACAGCAGCGCCGCGAGCAGTGGCGCGGGATACACCCAAGCAGTCAGCCGCTTCCATAGAGCCATCGCTCCGGAGTATACCGAGCGCCGCCGCGGCGGGCGCGGCGGGCAATGCATGTCTCGAACGGCTCACGCGCGCACGAGCGACCGGCCAGAGCCGTCGCGCTCGCGGGCGTGGACTCCGTGATCACGTCCAGTCAATGTAAGCGTTCAGCGCTCAGCCGCCGGCGGTCAGCGGTCGGTTCGTTGGGGCACACGACCACGGCCCGCTCGCGGTCGCCGGCGACCGGCTATCCTTCGGGTGAACGCGCGGGCTGGCCTCTGAGCGCTGGTGGCCGAACGCTTACGAGTCAATCGCCTCTCCAAGCCGTTGGACCAGTTCAAGCACGTTGCCGTCGGGGTCGGTGAAGAAGGCGATTCGGTAGGCGGGCGCGTCCGGTGGGAACTCCTCGGGCGCGACGTGGAAGACGACACCGCGCCCGGTAAGCTCCGCGTGGGCCGCGGCGAGATCGCTCACCTCCCAGGCGAGATGGTTCCAGCCGCTCGTGCCCCTGATCACATCACCTGACTCTTCGATCAGCTCGATGGTCGTGCTCCCCGCGCCGGCGAACACGATACGGTGGTCCGGCCAGCCGCCGGCCATCGGCAGACCCAGCGTCTCGACGTAGAATTCGCGGAGCCGTTCGAGGTCTGCCGTGTGGATAGCGACGTGGTGTGTGCCTATGATG
>JBBQJF010000349.1:0-5680 GCA_038325665.1 Dehalococcoidia bacterium
CGTCCCGTCATGCACGTCTACGTCATCCGGCGGCTGCTGCTGACCGTGCCGGTGCTGTTCACGGTCGCGTTGCTGACGTTCATCATGCTGCGGCTGGTGCCTGGCGACGTGACGCTGACGCGCATCGCCGAGGGCGGCATCTACAGCCCCGAGAAGCTGGAGGAGATCCGCGAGGAGTTAGGGCTGACCGACCCGCTGCCGGTTCAGTTCATCACCTGGATCGGTGGACTCGCCCGCGGCGACTTCGGCCGCAGCCTGCAAACCGGGCGCGACACGTTCACGACCTTTGGCACGGCCTCGCGTATCACCTTCGAATTGGGCCTGCTGTCGATCGTGCTGGGTCTGCTGATCGCGGTGCCGATCGGCATTCTCTCCGCCGTCAAACAGGACACCCCCGCCGACTACGCCGGCCGCCTGATCGCCACCGCGGGCATCTCCGTGCCCGATTTCTGGCTGGGCACGATCACGGTGATTTTCCTCGGGCTGTGGTTCCACTACCAGGCGCCGCTCGGCTACCGCTCGCCCTTCACCCAACCGTGGGAGAACGCTCAACAGTTCGTCTTCCCGGCCATCATCCTCGGCTTCCGCAACTCCGCCGTCACGATGCGCCTAATCCGCACGACGATGCTCGAGGTGCTACGCCAAGACTATATCCGTACCGCCCGCGCCAAGGGGCTGGCGTCGCGCAGCACGATCGGCCGGCACGCGCTGAAGAATGCGATGATACCGGTCGTCACCGTGATCGGCACCCAACTCAGCTTCATCCTGGGCGGCACGGTGATCATGGAGAGCTTGTTCAACCTGCCCGGCGTCGGCCAGCTCACGTTCAACTCGATCCTCCAGCGCGACTACACCCAGGTGCAGACCAACATCCTGCTGCTCGGTGTCGTGGTCGTGATCGGTAACCTGCTCACCGACCTGAGCTACGCCTGGCTCGATCCGCGCATTCGCTACCGCTAGAGGGCGCTGCCAGTTTGGCATCATGAGGTCGCGAACATGGCGGGATTGTCAACATGGCGTGGGGGCGACGCATGCGTCGCCCCCACCAAACGGCAGATCAGTAGGAACACACCGTGAACGAACAGGCACTTTCTTCACCGCTGCGACTCGAAGCGCGCCGGCCATCGCGGCGCTGGCTGCTGACGCTGGGCCGGCTGGCCGCGCGCAAGCCGCTCGGAACGGTGTCGGTGCTACTACTGACCGCGCTGTGGCTGATGGCGGCGCTGGCGCCGGCGATCGCACCGTTCCCGGCGGACAAGGTGTTCGTGGGGCCGCGGCTGGCCAAACCGAGCGCGACGCATCTCTTCGGCACGGATGAGGTGGGGCGCGACGTGTTCAGCCGGGTGGTCCACGGGTCGCGGCTCAGCCTATCGGTCAGCGTCGGCAGCACGGCGCTCGGGATTTTGGCGGGCACGCTGGTCGGGATCATCTCCGGCTACTTTCTCGGGCTCTTCGACCTGCTTTGGCAGCGGGTGCTCGACGCCTTTCAGGCGCTGCCGGCGCTGGTTATGTTGATGGTGATCGCCTATGTACTCGGACCCCAACTGCCGCTGGTGGCGCTGGCGCTGGCGATCCTGACCGCCCCGGTGGTCAGCCGCGTGATTCGCGCCTCAACGATGGCCGTGCGCGAGAACGCGTATATCGAGGCGGCGCAGGTACTGGGCGCCGGTCATCCGCGTGTGCTGCTGCGCCACATCCTGCCCAACGTGATGCCAACCGTGATCGTACTGGCGGCAATCGGACTGGGGAGCAACATCCTGTTACAGTCGGCGCTCAGCTTCCTCGGGCTGGTCAGTTCGCAGACCCCGGATTGGGGCGGCATGCTCAACCTCGGCGCCCGCCGCTACATGGAGGTGCAGCCGTGGCTGGCGCTCGCTCCCGGCATCGCGATCAGCCTCACCGTGCTGGCGTACAACCTGCTCGGCGACGCACTGCGCGACATCCTCGACCCCCGGCTGAGGGGGACGTGATCAGGGCGCCGACGTGCGGCGCTCGCGCCGCGTCCGCGCGCCCGGCCGGTGGCTTCCGCCCGCTGTCAGGCGCTGGAGCGGAGCGCATGGGGACGGGAGCCGGCCTCTCCCCCGACCCCTCCCCGGCGCGGGGAGGGAAGTTCCTTCGTTGCAACGGAAGCAGCCTCCCGTTCACCCCCTTCCCTCGCGGGGAAGGGGGCCGGGGGGTTAGGTCGGCGGGGAGGGCGACCGAGGGTTAGGTACTGCTCTTGCAGGGACGGGCGCCTGGGAGCAGGTCAGCACTCGCGGGGAAGGGCGCTAGCGAGGTAGGCGCTCCCAAGCGCCACGAGCGCCGGCCAGCAACAGGGAGTCCCAACCAGGTGGCAGGTTGACCAATGGAGGAGGGGAAAACCATGAAGCAGAACACATCCTATGACAAGCTGTACGAGCACTGGAAGGAGGAGGAGCGCGCCAGTGCACGGGCGCGGCGGGATGTCACGCGACGCCGGGTAGTGATGCAGGGCAGCGCGATCCTGGCGATGGGCGGTGTGGCCGCGGTGCTGGAGGCGTGCGGCGGCGACAGCAAGGACAGCGGTACGTCCGGCGGCAGGGCGCCGGCCACGCAGGATACGGCGGCCAACGCCACGGCAGCGCCGACCGGTCAATCGTCAATCGCCTCCGTGTATCCGCTGGTGGACAAGTACAACTGGCGGAAGCTCGACTGGGCCGCCGGCCCGCCGACGCAGGGCGGACACCTGCTGCGCGGCGCCCGCCCGCCCGCGAACTGGGACCTGATGCCGGTGGTCACGATCACGCAGAGTCCGCCCTTCTACAATGGGCTGTACCGGCCGCGGCTCGAGCCGGGGGCCAACCTCGACGGGCAGGAGTTCGGCCCTGACCTCGCCCAATCCACGGAGCCGAACGGCGACTATACTGTCTGGACCTTCAAGATTCCGAGCGGTGTCAAGTTTCACGACAAGGCGCCGGTCAACGGTCGCGAGTGTACCGCCGAGGATGTCGCCTACTCGTTCCAAAAGTACAAGGAAAAGAGCGTGTGGTCGGTGCCGCTGCAAGTGATCGACAAGGTCACGGCGGTCGACAAGACCACCGTGCGCTTTGAGATGAAGCAGCCGTACTTCGCCCTGCCTAACATCCTCGGCATGCCGTACTACCTGATCTTCGCCCGCGAGCACTTCGAAGGCCCCGAGGACCGCTGGAAGCAGCAGGCGATCGGCACCGGCCCGTTCATGCTCGACTTCGCCGATCCGGCCGACCGGCTGGAGGCGGTGCGCCACCCGGGCTATTGGGAGAAGGACAAGAACGGCCGCACACTCCCCTACCTCGATAAGTACACCTCGCGCTACTTCGCCGACCGTAACGCGCTGCTGGCCGCCTTCCGCTCGGGCAATCTCGACTCCACCGGCTTCACCGACACCGACGAGTTCGAGACGATGGTCAAGAGCGTGCCGGGGGCATACTACGTCGTCAGTCCGCACTGGGCCACCTATCAGAACCAGATCCTGCTCCAATGGAACAATCCGCTGTTCAAGGATGTGCGTATCCGCCAGGCGTTGTCGATGGCGATCAACCGCAAGGAGCTGGTGGAGCGGCTGTTGCGCGGCGCCGGAACGCCCTCTTATCCGGTGCCGTTCGACCAGATGGGGCTGAACCGGCCGCTCGGTTGGGACGACATGCCCGAGAGCATGAAATACAACCCGCAAAAGGCGAAGCAACTGCTGGCCGAGGCCGGCCAACCGAACGGCTTCAAGGTCCAGTTCCTCTCACCCAACCCGGTGGCGCAGGTGTACGTGCTGGTGAAGGAGTACTGGAAGGCAATCGGAGTCGATCTCGAGTTCGACGAGAAGGACTTTCTCGTGGTTCAATCGCAGCTCGTCAAGAAGGAATTCAAGGACGCGGCGTTCTACAGCGGTGTCGCCGGGTTCGACCCGGACGTGGTGGTCCGGCCGCTGTACTACCCCGGCTCGCCGCAGAATTGGGGCAACGTCGACGACCCGCAACTGACCGGGATGATGGATAAGCTGCGCGCCAGTCTCAACGCCGGCGAGCGCAAGACCATCGCCAAGCAGATCAACGATCGCGCCCTCGACCAGTCGCTCCAGATCTTCATCAACGGCTACCACACGTTCTACGGCACCCACCCCTGGGCGCACACCATCGCCCAGTCGCTCTACACCACCATCGAGAACTGGGGCAACGCCAACTGGCGCTATGTCTGGATCGACGACAAAGCGCCCGCCGGCCGAGGCGGTAAGAAGGTGTAGGGGTTTGACCTCTCCCCCAACCCCTCCCCTGCGAGGGGAGGGGAGCGACCGCTCCCCTTCACATCTGGCTGATCGTCTCCCCCTCCCTTTGCAGGGAAGGGCGCCGGGGGGTTAGGCCGGCCGGGGGGTAGGTCGTTCAACAGGAGGCAGACGATGCAGATCGGCTGGCAGATCCCACATATGGGCGAGTGGACACGCACCGCCGCGATCGACGCCGTCGCCGAGCGCGCCGGGGAATTGGACGGTCACGCCGCTCGCGTCAATCGCGGACATGGCCATCGCCGAGCGCGCCGGGGAATTGGGCTACGATCGTCGCTGCCCGCACTCGGCGGGTACGACTGGGCACGAGCGTGATCATCGTGCCCTACCGCCATCCGCTGGTGACGGCCAGGCTGGCGGCGGCGGTCGATGTGCTTTCGGGCGGACGGTTGATCTCCGGCGTGGGCGTGGGCTGGATGGAGAACGAGTTCCAGGCGCTCGGCATCGGCGGCGGCACACTCGATGGCCTGCTTGATCTGATGGACCGCTTCGCCCGCGAGGTGCTGCCCGCGGTCCGGTGATATGGGCGGCAGATTTGACGACGGGCGTGAGAGGCAGTCCACACCCGGCGGGGGGTGAGTCCCGCCTCTCACGACGACGCGGTCGAGGTCAGGAGCCGGCGACCGGCGTGGGGGCTGGCTCGACGGGACGCGACATACCGCGCATCTCGGTGAGCGGAAAGCCGCCCTGGCCGAGGGTGTGCGGCCACTGGTCGAACAGCTTGTCGATATCGAAGTAGGGCGTGTCCGAAAACAGCGTGCGCTCCCAGTACGGCTCACTGTAGAGGCTAATGCGGTGCCCGGACGCGCCGAATATCCGGCCGTTCGCCACCCCGCCGGCCTCGGAGGCGAGCCACACGATGATCGGCACGACGTTCTTCGGGTCCATCGAGGTGCCGCCCGCCGAGCGGCTGGGCGCGTTGTCGCCGGATTGTTGCGCGCTGAGGCCGCGATCGGTCATGCGCGTGGAGGCGAGCGGCGCGATGCAGTTGCAGGTCACGCCGTAGCGCGCCAGCGCCCGCGCGTTCGAGCGCATCAGGCCGAGCTTGCCGGCGTGGGCGGCGGAATAGTTGGGCTGTCCGGCGCTGCCGTGGATGCCGGCGTCAGAGGTGAAGTAGATGATCCGGCCGCCCGCGCGCGACTGCCGCCAGTAGATCGACGCGAACTTGGTCGGCGCAAAGCACCCTTTCAGGTGGGCGCGCACCAACCCGTCCCACTCGTCCTCAGTCATGTTGAAGATCATGCGCTCTCGCAGGATGCCATGCGCGCACACCAGGATATCGAGCTTGCCGTAGGTGTTGAGCGCCGTTTCCACCAGCTTCTCGGCGTGGTCCATCTCGGCCACATCACCAATCAGCGCCGTGGCCGTGCCGCCGCCATCCTTGATCTCGCGCACGACCTCGTTGACGCG
>JBBQJF010000350.1:0-5673 GCA_038325665.1 Dehalococcoidia bacterium
GGGTCAGGGGACGTGTTCGGACCTCGACGGCCGGCCCGCGGCATTGGTACCACACCCAACAAGACATCATGGAGGAAACGCGATGCGTAAGGGATGGAAAGCCATGGCAGCCGGCGGCGTGCTGGCAGCGGCGCTATCGGCTGGAACCGTGGCCGGCGTGGTGCAGGCGCAGCAGCCGGGGACGCCGGCGCCGACGGCGACACCTAGGGCCAGTCAGGGTGCGGCCGTCGCGGGAGCGGCACAGGGACAACAGCGGTCGGACGACTTCATCAACGACCTCGCCCGCAATCTCGGGATCACGCCCGAACGGCTGCGTGAGGGTATGAAGCAGACCGCGCTCCAGCAGGTGGACAAGGCGCAGGCGGCCGGCAATCTCACACCAGAGCAGGCGACCCGTGCCCGTGAGGCGATCAACTCCGGTACCGGCCGCCCGTTCGGCTTCGGCCGCGGCTTCGGCGGCCCGGGGATGGGCGAGCGCATGGGCGGTGTCGGTCGCGTGGCCGGCGACAAGCTGGCCGATTTCTTCGGCGTCACCGAGGACCAGCTCCGCACCGAGCGGCGCGACAAGAGCTTGGCGGAGATCGCGGCCGCCCACGGCAAGAACCGTGAGCAGCTCTCTCAGTTCATCATCTCCACCGCCCAGCAAGAGTCGGCGACGGCCGTGCAGAGCGGTCGCGTCACCCAGCAGCAGGCCGACGCCATGCTGACCCGGCTCCGTGAGAACATCGACCGGATGCTCGACCAGAAGCGCGGCGACGACAACGGCGGCCCCGGCGGGCGGCGCGGCCGGTAGTGCGGTCACGGCCGCGGCCGTGTGGTTCTCTCGCGGCCGCGGGCGACCCGGTGGGCGCCCTGGTCCCCGCCCGTGTGGCCGTGGTCCGCGCTCGTTGGAACCAAACGGGTCGCCTGACTTTGCACCAGGTTCCGTGATTGATTATGCACGGTAGGGGCGATCCCGGGGGTCGCCCTTCACCCTATCCGGTTGAGCGGGACTGTACACCCGGGGAGAAATGCGCTTGAATTCAACCATGGTGACGCCGCGGCAACAGACTCCTGACCCGACCCCCGCCCCACTGGTGTTGGTGGCGGACGACGACGCGCATATCGTGCAATTGGTGGAGTTGTACCTGCGCAAGGCCGGCTACCGCGTTGAATCGGCCGTCGATGGCGACGAGACGCTCCGCAAGGTGCGCGAATTGCAGCCTGACCTGCTCGTGCTCGACGTGATGATGCCCGGCCCGGACGGACTGGAGGTCACACGTTCCCTGCGCCGCTCGTCGCAGATCCCGATCATCATGCTCACGGCGCGCACCGGCGATGTCGATCGCATCGCCGGCCTCCAGTTCGGCGCCGACGATTACGTGACGAAACCGTTCAACCCGGTGGAGTTGATCGCACGGGTGCAGTCCGTGCTGCGCCGCGCCCGCTCCTCGGCGGCGGCCGGCCCGCCGCCGCACACCCGGCTGATGGCCGGCGACCTGGTGATTGACCTGGACGAGCGCGGCGCCACCCTCGGCGGCGCGCCGCTGCATCTGCGCCCCAAGGAGTTCGATTTGCTCTCGACGTTCGCTCGCTTCCCCGGTTTCGCTCTCGACCGCGAGCGGCTGCTCGATTTGGTGTGGGGCACGGGCTACTACGGCGACCAGCGCACCGTCGATGTCCATGTCGCTTGGCTGCGCGAGAAGCTGTCCGGCAGCGAGCTGCGTATCGAGACCGTCTGGGGTGTCGGCTACAGACTCGTTGAAAGGATACCGAATGAGGGATGAGTGGTGAGGATGAGGGGATAACACGATGGCACTCCTCCCCTCCATGGCTCACCCGTCACCCCTCCCCATCATGTCGCTGCGCACCAAGCTATTCCTGACGTACGCGGGCGTAGTCCTGCTGGCGCTGTTGCTGGCAGGGGCGGCGACGATCGGGCTGCGCTGGCGCGAGCAGCAGCGGGCGGCGCTCGACCGGATGCTGGTGGCGTCGTCGCAACTGTCATTCGACGTGTTGCGACTACGCGGGCAGCGCGCGGCCTCCGAGCAGGTTGCCGAGTTTCTGCGCGCGGAGGCGACCCGGCTCGATGTACGGGTGTTGCTGGTTGACCGCGGCGGACTGGTCACCATGGACAGCGGCGGCGCGCTGCAAGGCCGCTCGCTTGATGTACCGGTAGATCGCAACCCCTCACCACCGTTCTCGTACCGAACCTGGCGGGGGAGCGGCGACGATCAGCGCGGCTTGGTGTTTGTATCGGTACGCAGCCCCCTCGACCGACCCGGCCCCGGCGGCCCCGGTCGCGGCATCCGGCTGCCCGAACCCAACGAGCGGATCGTGCTCGCCGTCCCCCGCCAAACCCTCGTGAACGCCTGGCAGGGACTTCTGCCGGGGCTGGTGTGGGCGGGACTGATCGCGCTGGGATTGTCCGCGATCGTCGCGATCCTGCTGGCGCGCTCGGTTGTCCGGCCGTTGCTAGCGCTCACCCGCGCCTCGGAGGAGATGGCCCGCGGCCATTACGACCAGGAGATCGTGGTCCACCGCCGCGATGAGGTGGGACGGCTGGCGACCGCCTTCAACGACATGGCACGCCAGGTGGGTCGCAGCCATGTCCAGATGCGCGCCCTGATCGCCAACGTCTCTCACGACCTCAAGACGCCGCTGACCTCGATTCTCGGTTTTTCACAGGCGTTACGCGACCACGACATCGACGACCCCACGCGGGCCGCCGAAACCGGCGCGATCATCCATGAGGAGGCCGAGCGCGTGCAGGTGCTGGTCGATGACCTGCTCTACCTGTCAGAGATCGAGGCCGGCCAGGTGGTGCTCGCCCGCGCGCCGGTCGATCTGAGCGCGCTCGCCGCCCGCGCCATTCGCCGGTTCGAGCCATCGCTCGCTGAACGGGGCGTGCAGCTCTCGCTCGATGCGCCGGATGGGCCGGACGCGCTCGCGCGGCCTCGGGACGAGAGCCCGCGCCGCGGTCCGACCGGCGTCGCCTCCCCGGCGACGCCGGCGCCGGCCCTCATGGTCGCGGGCGATGCCGGTAAGCTGGAGCGGGTGCTCGACAATCTGGTCGACAACGCGCGCAAATACACGCCCGACGGCGGAACGGTCGCGGTGCGTGTTATGCCGGTCGCCGGACCGCCGCCGATGGTGCGCATCGAGGTGTTCAACTCCGGCTCACTGATTCCACCGGAAGACCTCGCGCGTGTGTTCGACCGCTTCTTCCGTCTTGATCGCGCCCGCACCCGCGCCAGCGGTAGCGGACTGGGTCTCGCCATAGCCCGCGATCTGATCGAGCTGCACGGCGGACGTATCACCGCCGCCAGCGACACATCCGGCACAACGTTCGCGGTCACGCTGCCGGCGCTGAGCGCTCGCGGCACGATGGCGGGCGTCGTGGCTCGTGCTTCCACCCCGCGCGGGGCGCCCGCCGTCTGACGGCATAGTCACGGCGGCGGTACACCTTCATGTCGCTGGCGGTGCGCCGCCCGCATTCGCCGGTAGTCCGGATCGTCCGCCACCTGCCGCCAGCGCTCCTTGAAGATCGCCGCCGCCTCGGCTTTGACCGGGTCGGGGTCGAGCGGCAGCACGGCCGCGCGCCCCGCGGACCATTTGCGCCCGCTTCGGTGGTTCGCGTAACGGCGGGCGCGCGTGTACCCCATCTGCAGGAACTTCCGCGCCATATCCATGCCGGGGAAGTCTCCGGCTTCCTTGTACCTGAGATAGATGTCGTGGATGGCGCCGGCCGACTCGCGCGCCGCCTCGGGCGTGCGGAAGCGCCACAGCGGTAGAATCTCACTCTTGTACGGCTCGACCAGCAGCACACCCTGCTCGCCCTTCCCCACCTGATACAGCTCCGGATGCGCGTGAAAGTCGATCGCGGCGAAGTCGCGCGAATAGTCGAAGGTCATGTCATTGTCCTCGACCCGATCGTCGCCCCTCCACGCCGCGCCGCCCATTGTGCGCCGGGAGTAACCGGACGGGCGGGCTAGCGGCGAGTCCGTCTCCCGTCTCCCGGCGCCCAACATCCCTGGTTCCGTGATCGCCTCGACGGCCGCTCGCGACGGCGCCCGCCATCCGGCATAATGACCCCGTGAAACCGAAGCCGCCGGTACTCCTCGTCGATCTGTTTCCCGTGGAGCGGGCGGAATTGCTCGTGCTTCTGGCGGACTTGCCCCCCGACGCGTGGGAGGCGCCAACGGTGTGCGCCGGCTGGAGCGTAAAGGATCTCGCGGCGCATATCCTCGCCGATGACTTGGGCAATCTGTCCGGCGGGCGTGATCAGTACCGCCACTCGCCGGTCCCGGCCGCGCCATCATGGGAGCAACTGGTCGCCTTCATCGATGAGCAGAACGAGGACTGGGTGCGGAGCGCGCGGCGGCTCAGTCCGCGACTCCTTGTCGAGTTGCTGAGTTGGAGCGGCGAACGCCTGGTGGCGTATCTCCGCGCGCTCGATCCGATGGCACCTGGCGCGGTCTTCGCCTGGGCCGGCCCCGAGCCTGCTCCGTGGTGGCTCCACATCGCACGCGAGTACACCGAGCGCTGGATGCATCAGCAACAGATCCGTGAGGCGGTGGGCGCACCGGGACTGTTCCAACGGCCGCTATTTGGGTCGGTCCTGAACACCTTCGTACATGCCCTGCCGCACGGCTATCGCGACGTGGCCGCGCCGGAGGGCACACTCGTGAAGCTGGTGATCACGGGTGAGGCGGGCGGTAGGTGGTCGTTGGTCCGGCAGGGCGGTCGCTGGGGGCTGTACGAGGACGTGTCGGGGCCTCCGGCCAGCATCATCACGCTCGATCAGGATACCGCCTGGCGCCTGTTCACCAAGGGCATCGACCGCGACACGGCCCGCGCCTGTATGATCCTTGAGGGAGATCGAAATCTGGCCGCGCCGCTCCTCGATACGGTGGCGATCATCGCCTAGCCCGAGCCGTGCATTCCCCGCTGCACACCACTCACACGGTGGAGAGCCGTCGGTCATCGTTCTCTTCCGAATAGGCGCTCAACGAACTGATCTCGGCTCATGCCGAAGTGTTCAGCGACATCGGCCAGGATATCGGCGAGGGTGCCGACTCGCAATGAGTCATGGCGTGGGGCGGTAATGTGACGCTCACCGCGCTGCTGAGTGGTGAGGCGCATATGGCTGCCGTTGTGGCGCGTGATGGTATAGCCGAACGCGCCAAGAGCTTGAGCTGAATCATTGCCAGAGACATTGCGAGGCAGCCTCATGCAGTGATCACTTCATCCCGGACGAAGTGTAGCCGCGCGGACTTCTTGGTTGGTCAGAGATCGGTCCTTGAGCCGTGTCAGGATACGCACTGTGATAGCTTTCTTATCCAGCCGCATTGTGAGGTCATAGGCCGTTCCCGCATTCATGACCGCCTCCGCCCGGCGCGAGAGCCGGTAGGCCATCCCGCGACCGCTCCCGCTACGCTCGACCACCCGGAGTTCGTACTCCAGCGCGGCCAGCTTATCCCGCAAGCGGCCGGCATGCGCCAGGTAGCGCACGATAAATTGGGGAGCAGTGCGGATTCACGCGTCTGAACAAGACGCGTGAACGCGCTCGACACGCCGCGATCCTCCTGGCGGTCGAGGAGCGGGTTCGCGTATGGAGGGAGCGCGGCGGGAGACGCCGACGACTAATCGTCGAGCACGGCGTCCTCGATCGGGGCGTCGCCACGGCTGTCC
>JBBQJF010000351.1:0-5648 GCA_038325665.1 Dehalococcoidia bacterium
CCGCCGGCAACGGATGCCGGCGACCACGGCCCGATCGCGGATCGGGCACCGTGGCAAAGGCGTCCACCAAACTGCGGCCCATCGTGATCGCATCCATCGCGCTATTCTGCCACACCTCGCCGATAATCGAAAGACCCTTCATGCCGCCCGAGTACGTCTTGACCAAGCGGTGGCCGGCTTCGACCAGATCGAAGCGCTCCAGCAGTTCGTCCGCCCGCTGCCGCGCCCGCGCCTTCGGCATATGGTAGAGCTGCCCAACCATCTCCAAGTTTTCCCACCCGGTCAGGTATTCATCCACGGCGGCGTACTGGCCTGCCAGACCGATATGCGCGCGCAACTGATCGGACTGGCGCACGACATCGAAGCCGGCGACCCGCGCGTGACCGGCGTCGGGTCGCAGCAGCGTGGTGAGGATGCGGACGGCCGTCGTCTTGCCAGCGCCGTTCGGCCCCAGCAGGCCGAAGACCGTGCCTTCCGCGACGGAGAGGTCAAGGCCGCGCAGCGCGTCGGTCGTGCCGTAGCGCTTCGTCAGTCCTTCGGCGACGATTGCCGGATTGGCGTGTGTCATCGGTCGTTCTCGCTGAAAGAGTGTGTGAGGCGCCGGATGCGGTGAGAGCGCCTAACCCCCGGCCACCATCCCCGCGACGGATGTGGGAGCAGCCTTTCGGTGGTCGGTGGCACGCGTGGGAGCATGAGCAACGCCCGATAACGCATGTCACCTCCCGTCCTCACCCTTGGAGGAACGTGGGAGTGACGTGTCATGTGCCGGGGGATCGCTCGTTCCTGAGCAACTCTCATGGTATCGGCCGCGCGCTCCGCTGCCCCCGGCCGAAAGTACGCTGTACCGGCGGCCAATCGGCCGGTGGGGGGTGTGTGGTATGCTTTGTATAGTCGGTAGATACATACGGAGGTGAAGGCATGATCACGGGCAAGCTACGCAAGAGTGGGAACAGCTTCATCGTCACCGTGCCGCGGGACGAGGTTGATAGGCTTGGCCTTGCCGAGGGGCAACTGGTCAGCATCGAGGTGCACGCGGTAGAGGTTCGCCCGCTGCTCGCGCCGGAAGTGCGTGAGGCGTTCGAGGCGAGTTGGAAGCGGAATGAGGCCGGCTATCGATACCTCGGGGGGCGGTAACATCGGTTATGACGCAACCAGATTCGGCGCGCTATCTCAGCTTGACGGATGTGATCGCGTTGCACGGTGAAGTGATGACGCGAACGGGGTACACCGCCACTCCCCTCCGTTCGGAAGCACTGCTAGATTCCGCCATCCAGCGGCCACGCATGGCGGCCTATTACGAAGGCGCTGACCTCATCCGGCAGGCGGCGCTGCTCGCGGTTGGTGTCGCGCAAGCACGGGCCTTTCTGGACGGAAATAGACGTACGGCGTATGCAGCGCTGGATGTCTTTCTCCGGCTGAATGGCGTGCCTTTCTCCGGCGATCCTCTCGGTCTTGCCCACCAATTGGAAGACATCGCCACCCGCGCCGACAGCCTTGCCGCCACCACTGGCCGCTTCGAGGATTGGCTGCGCGAGCGCGTATCTCCGGGCGATACCTTAAAATAGGAAAATGGGCGAGGCTGAACGGGAGGCCGCGATCATGGCGACTATAGCCGGTCGAGAAAACCCCCGCATCCGAGTGATCACACGCGAGGAGGGTCTGGCAATGCTGGGTGCACAGACTCGCCAGCATCTTGGTATGAGTGCCGGGGAATTCCTCCGCAAGTGGGATGCGGGCGAGTTCGACGAACCTGATCCCGATAGCCGGCCCCACCTGATCCGGCCTTCCATGCTGATACCCGGTGCCCGGTAAAACCCCCCACGCTGCCGTCCACACGTACGTTGGCCAGCGGCAGGGTCTTGTCTCCTGTGTCACACAAGCGGTGTTCGTGGTACGTGGAGGCTACGACCCCACGATCGATCCCCACTACATGCCGCTAAGTGACGGTTCTCCGGTTCGACTTGCTGGCTCGGCCGATATCTCGCTTACTTTAGTCGAGCATTATCACAGCGTTTCGCGGGATAACCCGCGCGGCATGTGGGAGGTAGAGCGCGTCGGATACTATTACACATTTCACAATGCGGACGACGAACGAGAGATACTTTCCTTTCACTGGCACCCGCGTGGGCGCAGTCGTGTCACAGTACCACATGTACACTGGGAGTGGGCGCGCGTGCCGGCCGCGCGGACCTTGCGAGCGCTCATATACCGACGGGCCTGATTGAATTGTCGGATGTCCCGCGATTCGCAATCGCGGATTTCGGCGTGCGGCCGTTGCGGAAGGATTGGATGCGCGTGCTCGACATGCCGTGAACACCAGTCGATCGCCCGCGCATCGTGAAGAGCACTGCACCATGCTGGCGCCACACACGTCTTTCGTCACTGATGGTCGAGGGCAGCTCACCGACTCCGCGCCGCATGTAGCCGTCGTCGGCGGCGGAGCGGCCGGAATGATGGCGGCGGCGACCATCGCCGAGGAGCGCCCCGGCACACGCGTGACACTGCTGGAGCGCAATCCCCGGCTCGGCGCGAAGGTGGTGATCAGCGGCGGTGGACGCTGCAATGTCACCACCGGCGTCACCGATGTGCGGCAGGCGCTGGAGCGCTACCCGCGCGGCGGGCGCTGGCTGCGCCACGCGATGCACAGCTTTCCCCCGTGGGCAGTGATGGACTGGTTCGAGGCGCACGGCGTGCCGCTCAAGACCGAGCCGGACCTGCGCGTCTTCCCCGTGTCCGACAACGGCCGTGATGTCGTCGCCGCCTTCGTGGGCGTGTTCGATAATCATGGCGTAGACGTGCGGCCGCGACACGGCGTCTCGGCCATCACCCGTGAGGGGGGTGGCTTCCGGATCAGCGTGGTCGGGGTCGAGTCCGGCGATCTGATGTGCGACACGGTGATTCTCACCACCGGCGGTACCGCGTTCCGTCACACCGGTTCTACCGGCGACGGCCATCGCTTCTCCGCGGCGCTCGGCCACACGGTCACGCCACTGGCGCCGTCGCTGAACGCCTATGTCGTGCGAGAGCCTTGGGTGGCCGAGTTCGCCGGCGTGTCGTTTGCCGACGCCGAGCTGACTATTCCCGCGCGGTCTGTGGGCAAACGCGCCTACACGTTTCGCGGACCGTTCCTGTTCACGCATGTCGGTGTAACAGGTCCGGCAGTGTTCGCGCTGTGTTCGCTCGCCGCCGCCGAGCCGTACGACGAGCATGAGCCGCTGGCGTTGCGAATCAATCTGCTGCCCGATCTGTCGCCCGACGCGCTCGATGCGCTGCTGCAGGAGCGCGTTGGCGCACTCGGCGGGCGCGGAGTGGCGAACGTGCTCGACACGTTGTTACCGCGCTCGATCTGTCCGGTGCTGTGCGCGCTCGCCGGGATCGACCCCGCCACCCGTGCCGCTCAGATCTCCCGAGCCGGCCGGCGACGGTTGGGCGGGTTGATTGGCGCGCTGCCGCTGGCCGTGACCGGGCGGCGCAACGGCGAGGAGTTCGTCACCGCCGGCGGCGTCGCCACCGATGAGGTTGACCCGCGCACGATGGAGTCGCGCCTCGTCCCCGGCCTTTTTTTCGCCGGCGAGGTGCTGGACGTGGACGGCTTCACCGGCGGCTATAACCTCCAGGCGGCGTGGGCCACCGGCCGGCTGGCGGGGCTGTCGGCGGGCTGCCACCCTCGGTCCCGTACCGAGGCAGGTCGTGGCTAAACTCGCGGGTTCGGTGATCGCAATCGGGAACGAGGCGCGAATGCCGCGCGGATGCGGGCCAGGCTGAACCCCGCGTGCTCGTTTGTGGTTCGGGAACACCGGTCCAACCATGCTTATTTCGGACCCATGTCGGATTCGATACCGGGTTCAGCGTCTCATCGCTGGACGGGCGATCTATCGCTGTTCATCGACCGTGAGGTTCCCGGATCGTTCGGAGAATCCGCAGCCGCCGTGCCCTGGATGCGCCGCGTGGACGACCATTCGGCCGTCGTTCAGCCACGGCGGATCGTGGTTCACGTCCCAGCCGGGGTCGCCCGTCATGCGGGTCAATGGACGGACGGCGCCGGTGTCGAGGTCGATGACGTTGATCGCGAATCCCTCCTCCCGCGCGAGATAGCCGCCCAGTCGCGCGTCGACCGGCGACACATCCTCGACGAACCGCCCCAGGAATCGCATCTCGGAGCCGCCGGCCGCGATGAGAAACGAGCCAGCTTGGTCCCCGCGAAAGCCCACCACATGCAGCCACCGGCCATCGGCCGTCCAGCGCCGCCCGCACGACAGCGCGTTCTGCACGCGGAACAGCACGACACCGCGCCGCGGGTCGATGACGTGGACGCGCCAGTCCGCCGGCTCATTGAGGGCGCGCTGATTGCTGGTGAGAATGACCGCGTTCGCCCCGTCCGGCGAGTAGAACGGCGTCGTGATACCCCCCAACGGCTCGGCGCCAGCCTTGATCATTCCCGGCATCCCCAGCTCGTCACCGCCCAGCCGCCATCGCATGTGGTCGTCGGCGGTGTCGCGTGCTTCGACGTTCGTGTGGGTGGTGACGACGTATTGCTGTCCGTCCGGCGACCAGCCGGCCTGCGCCAGTAGCCCATCATGTAGCGGCGTGACGATCCCGGACGCCGTGTCGATGCGTACGATCCGGTGAATTAGTGGATCCTCCGCGCCCAGCGCGAACCAGAGCAGGATGTGCCGTCCGTCAGGCGACCACTCCCCACCACGGGCGTACTCGTGAGCGTAGCCGAACGCGGTCAGGTCCACCGTGCGCTCGACCGTTCCATCCTCAACCCGTGTGATCGTGATGCCGTCTTCGCCCGCGGCGAAGAACCGGCTATCATCGGCGGCGAAGCGATAGTAGGAGGTCGGTCCCAATTCTCGTGCCGTGCCAGTGCGCGTGTCGTAGAGCCGCTCGCGCACCGGCACGCTTTCCCCGGGCGCGGCGACGGCATAGCGGAGGTAGCGCCCGGTCGGTGACGTGGGGTAGATCGGCAGATAGGCGGATGCGCCTGTATCCGGCAATTGCCACCCCTCGACCGCGCCCGTGCGCGGGTCCACATAGTAGACGCCGCGACCGGCATCGACTGTTTCTCCCGGCGCAAAGCGCACCGGCGTCGGTAACGGGCCGGCCAGCGGGTTTGTCGCGAGCACGACCGCGGGCTGCACCGGCGCGGTGGCGGGTCCGGCGGATACGGTGGCGATCAGCGCCGGATCGAGCGGCGAAGTCTCATCACGGATGATCGCGACCGCGATCATGATGCCGGCGACGGCGGCGGCGAGCGATGGGATGACGACGCGCCACCGGTGGAACCTCGCGTTGCCGACGACGGACACCACATCACGCTCCTGTGCCTTGGCGTGCGCCCGCGGGCGCACGCCGCTACCCGCGATATGCACGCTACTCAGCACAACGAGTGACCCAACGCGGTGTTACCCACGTCAGCAGCCCAGTATGATCCACAGTATCGATCTTCGCACTGGATCACCGTGTGGCCGGCTTATTCCGAGGAACGCCGTGGTTGTGCTGGTCGGGGAAGGAGCACCGCGCCTGCCGGGGGGCGGGTGTCCTGCTTGAAGACCAGGATTCCGGGTATCGCGTCTCCGAATCAGATGCCGGACTGACCGACAATCGCCTGATCCACGGTGACAACCTGCCCGTGCTGCGGGCGC
>JBBQJF010000352.1:0-5595 GCA_038325665.1 Dehalococcoidia bacterium
GTTGCCACCAACCGGCACCGCTCCCCGGCCGATAGCCTGCGCCGCACCTCCGCCACCACCTGTCGCCGGTGCGCGCCACAGAGCAAGGTCGACAAGTGCAACGCCGCGCCATCGCCGAGCGCGTCGAGCAGCGCCAGCGCATCCGCCTTGGTGTTGAGCACGGCCAGTGCCTGTCGCTCATCCGTCAGCCAGCCGGCCACCTCCGACCAGGACCACGTCCGGTCGATTCGCTGGTCGTATGTCACGCGCCGTAGCGCGGCGAAGTAGCGGGGCGCATCGGGAATGATCGCGGTCGCCGGCACGTCGCGGAATTCCTTCACTGCCTCGAACGCGGGCTGGGTCGCCGTTGAGATCACCACGGTCGTGCCGTAGTCCTCGCTCAAGCGGCGAAGCATGTCGAGGATCGGTGTCAACAGCGTCGCGGGCAGCGCTTGGGCCTCATCGAGGATCACGACGCTGCCGGCCAGCCGGTGGATTTTGCGTGCCTTGCTCGTGCGCGCGGCAAATAGACTCTCGAACAGTTGCACGGTCGTGGTGACCACGATCGGCGCGTCCCAGTTCTCTGCCGCCAACCGCGCCCATACCTGTTCCCGCCCGAAGCCATGGTCGGTGTCGCCGTCGGCCAGCGCCTCGCTGTGATGCTCCAGCACCACCGGGGCCGGGTCGGTTGCACGTTCAAAGATCGCGCGGTACACACCGGCAGTCTGGTCGGTGATCGTGATGAACGGCACCGCGACGATGATCTGCCGCTGGTGATTGTGCAGCGCGTGCAGCAGGGCGAAGGCCATCGCCGAGCGGGTCTTGCCGGCGCCGGTCGGCATCGCCAGCCGGAACACTCCCGGCGGCGTCTCGGCTGCCGCCAGACACGCGTGATACATTTCCTCGCGCAACCGGTTCACCGTGCTGTCCCCGACGGACGCGGTCAGCGCCGCCTGATGCGCGGCAAACCGGCGCCACAACTCCTCCATCTCCACCGGTGTGCCGCGCACCTCGGTTTTCCAGCCGTTGCCGTGGCGTTCCGTGTCGAGCCGGTCGGCGTCAATCAACGCGGAAAACAGCATCCGAACGAACAGTTCGGCGTCCAGCTTCGCGCCTGGCCGGTCGCGCTCGGCGAAGGCCGGCAGGGGAATCATCGCGGCCGGTTCAAGATTGGCCATGTCCGCCCGCGCCAGTGCGATTGCCTCCTCGGTCGCCGGGTCGGCCTGCTGCCGCTGCAGCCACTGGTTCAGCGTGGTGCGGGCCACCAGGCCACCATGGTGTCCCTGGAGCACCAGCGCCAGCGGACCGAGCTGGTGACGCGCCGCGAGCAGGGCGCCCGCTGCCTTATGGTCCGGGCCACCTCGCGGGCGGCGGCCGGCCGCGTTCTCGACCAGATACTCCTGCCAGCGCGGGTGATACTTGCCCAGATCGTGCCACAGCCCGAGATAGCGCCCCGCCTCCTCCGCGCCGAAGATCGCGCAGAACCCGGCCGCCAGCTCCGCTACCCCGCGCAGATGATCACCCAACGCGTGCCAGTCGCCCTGCTCGTTCGGCGAATGGGCGAACGCCATCGCTGCACCTCCTCCTCATTGCCGTACCGAGGCCGGTTCGTGCCGTCATGTCGCTGGGACCCGCCTGCCCCGTCTCCAAGTGTCCATCGAACCGGGTCAACTCCAGTGACCAACTGCTCAGGAAAATAAAAGGAGTGGCCCACTGTCGGGCCACTCCTGAATCTAAATCGGGGTGGGCGATGAGGGACTCGAACCCCCGACCCTCTCGGTGTAAGCGAGATGCTCTAGCCAACTGAGCTAATCGCCCCGGTCTTGCGACTCAATTGTACGGAGCCGCGAGAATCCGGGTCAACGCGGCCCGCCCGCGACCCGGCGGCCGGGCGTGATCCCGTTCGTCGCTCGCTGGCGGCCATGGTGCAGATAAGTTACACTTCAATTATCGATGGATCATCATGTAAGGACCGCCGGCATGTGCCCCAAGTGCCGCTCCCGGTTCACGAAAACTTTCTACCTCGACCTATTCCCGGACGTTGCCTGTCCGGACGAGGCGGACACCGAGGCCATCTGCCTCGACTGCGGACACATTTTCGACTGGTCCAACGCCAGTATTGTTTGCACTGATTGTCATGAAGAACTCGATGCCGTGATCGCCGCCTTTGACCAACGCTGCCCCGAGTGTCACCTGTCGGTCTGCCGCCACTGCCGCGCCGTCCTCAGCGAGGACAACCCCTTCCCCTATTGGGAACCCCACGAGGTCTCCCAGTGAGCACGCGCCTCGCGCACCCGGTGAACAATCCTTTGGTAGACGTCCGACCATCCACTCTCGCGCGATCGTGCGCGTCTCCATCCGTCCGCGCATGAACTCTGAACGTCACGCCATGGCCGGCCGGCGGTAGACGACCCGCCCTCCCACGATCGTCGCGAGGACGTGCAGCGTGGAGTCGAGTAGCACGAGGTCGGCGTCAAAGCCGGGCGCGATCGCGGCGGTGCGGCCGCCGATGCCCATCGCGCGGGCGGCATTGGCCGAGGAGATCGCGGCCAGTTGCGCGAGATCGGCGCCCAGTATCCGGGCGGCGTTGCGCAGGTCGCGGTCGAACGGCGAGACGCTGCCGGCGAGTGTGCCATCTGGCAGGCGGCAGGCGCCGTCGCGCACGGTTAGGGCGACTTCACCGCGACCGTGGACACCATCGGCGGCGCCGGTCAGGTGAAGCCCGTCCGTGATCAGCGCGATTCCTCCCGCGCCGCGGGCGCGAAACAGGGCGAGCGCCGCGGCGGCATGGACGTGGACGCCATCGAGAATCAATTCGGCCAGCAACTCGTCACGCGCGAAAGTGGCGCCGGTCAAACCAGGGCGGCGATGATCGAACGCCGACATCGCGTTGAAGGTGTGGTTGGTGATGGTCGCGCCGGCCTCGATAGCCGCCACCGCCTGCTCATAGGTCGCATCGCTGTGACCGAGCGAGACGGCGATGCCCTCCGCGCGGGCCGCGTGGATGAACGCGATCGCGCCGGGCAGCTCCGGCGCGACGTTAAACCGGCGGATGCGCCCCCTGGCCGCCGCGACTAAGACGCGCATGTCCGCGATCGATGGTGGGCGCACATGCTCCGGATTCCACGCGCCGTGCTTCGCCGCACTGATGAACGGCCCTTCCATGAAGATTCCGGCGAGTCGCGCGCCGCCGGTGTCCTCATCGACCGCCGCCGCCCCGGCGACAACCGCGGCGATCGCGACGAGCGAACCGCCCGCGCCGAGTCCGGCATAGCAGGTGGTCACGCCGCTCTCGACGATGCGTCGCGCCGCCTCGCGCGCTTCGTGTGCGCCGCCGCCGAAGTCGTGGCCTCCGTAGCCGTGGACGTGCAAATCGATGAATCCGGGCAGGAGCGCCGCGCCCTCGAGCACGGCAACCGCCCCCTCCACGGGGACCCACGCCGCGCGATTAACTGCCGCGATTTGACCTCCCTCCATGCGCACCGCGCCGCCCGTGATCACCCCGGACGGGGTCACAACGCGGTCCGCACGGATCACGATCGGTTCG
Organism: Dehalococcoidia bacterium; assembly: GCA_038325665.1. Lineage (GTDB taxonomy): Bacteria > Chloroflexota > Dehalococcoidia > CAUJGQ01 > CAUJGQ01 > CAUJGQ01. Next base: position 3,527 of record JBBQJF010000352.1, read on the forward strand.
ACATTCATGATGTACCCGCTGACGGGGCCGGCGGATCCCGCGACGGGGTTCTACTCGGCGGCTGGGCGGCGGACGATCAGCCGGCCATCGCCCTCCTGCTTGTACGGCGGGATGCCCTGCGCCCCTTGCCATGGTGTGCCAATAAGAGGCGACCGCACGGCGCGCCGCTCATTGCCCGCGCTGGGCGGCGGCCAGGGCGGCGGACCGACGCCGGCTATGGCGGCCAACTCGGTCTCAAAGACGCGGGACACCGAGCCGGTCACATCGAACTCGGCGATCCAACCCTCTGCCGCCGCGATGGTGTACCGGCCCAGCGGCGGCCGTCCACCGAGATCGGCGCTGCGTAGCCACCCGTTCCACGCGCCGTCCGGGCCGCGTACGCCCGTTCCCCATACACGCGCCTCCCCCAGCACACGGCCGGTCGCATCGCTGACGACTCCACTGACGCGCAGTGATTCAAGCTCCGGCATAGCGTCCCCTGAGCAGGCATGTGAGCCGCGTGTTGATCGGTCATCTCATCCGGCCGGCCGGGGCGGTCACGCGCGTCCGCGTTTCTATCATCACGGGTGTGGCCGCGATTGTCATGTCCGACACGGCATGCGCGCCGCCGCGAGTGGCCGGCGAGACGCGGGGGGTGGTCTCGTGTGGCAGCGCATCACGGAGGGGTCGCGTCGCCGTGGTCGCCGGTTGTCCGGGCGCGGTGGGTAGCTGTATACGCCGGTTCGCGGCTGGCCTCCGCGCTCTCACCCGTGTATCGGGGCGGCACACGACCCGGACACGCCCGGCCGCCGGCTCACGGCGCTGGCTCACCCGCCGGCCCTTGCCGGTCGCGCGGCTGCCCGGTCGCGCGTCTGGCCGCGCTGGGCAGCGGCAGCGTCTCCACGCCTCGGCCGGCGTGAGGGCGGCCCCCGGCGGCGGCGGTCATACTCGCGCGGGTAAAATCCTCGCGGTCGCGCGGCTCAGGATACAGATCAGCGATCTGGATCAATTGACCACCGGCGGTGAAGCGCTCCAACCCTTGAACACATTCCTTCTTGTCAAAACCCGCCATCCAGTCGCGGCATACCCCCGGCCGCATCGGATGGACCGCGCAGGCGGCGCGGCGGATGCCGTCCGCGCCGGCGGTGTCCGGCTCATAGCGCAGGAAGACGCAGCCACTGCCCGCGCGCCGGAGCAGCCGCTCGTCGGCGGAGAAGGGATACGCTGTCGTGTACTCCGCCTGGAACGACGTGATCGGCATTCCGAGGTGGGCGGCCAAGCGCGCGGTATCACCGGGTGTGAGCAGCGGCTGCCATCGTTCGCAGCACACGCCGCATCGATGGCACGGGATCGCCGGACCGTTCGCCCGCCATCCTCCCTCGGTTGCCACCTCGTGAATGCCCGCGGCCATCTGGATCTGTATCAGCACGTATCCCCCTGGCGGTCGCTGTCCTTGCACCTACACCCCGGTATCGGGAGATCGCCGGCAAGCGCGCGTCATGCACCACACGCCGGGCGTGTGGCCGCTGAAGATACGGAAAGCGGCGGTAGTCTCAAGACTGCCGCCGCTCCTGATTCGCCGCATGCGTGCGCCGGCCCATGTGCATGGTCACGCCCGTCGAGAGGGTCGCTCACGGTCGCGGGTAGACCCCCTCATGATGCCGCGGTGGGGGCGGCCTGCCGGGTCGACCATGGCCCGTTCCGCGCGAACACGAGTACGATCGCGTGGCGCTGAACGGGTGATGCGGCTTCGCGCTAGTTGTCCATGCTCTGGATCACGGTGGAGATGCCCATGCCGACGCCGATGCACTGCGTGGCGAGGGCGTACTTGCCGCCGCTGCGCCGAAGCTCCCGCGCCACGGTCAGCACCAGCCGCGCGCCGGTCGCGCCCAGCGGGTGGCCGATCGCGATCGAGCCGCCGTTGACGTTGACACGGTCAATCGGGATGTCCAGGTCCTTGCACGACGGCAGCACTTGCGCCGCGAACGCCTCATTGAACTCGACCCGGTCGATCTGATCGGGGGAGATACCAGCGTGCTTGAGCGCCTTCTTGGTTGCCGGGATCGGACCAATGCCCATCACCTGCGGCT
>JBBQJF010000353.1:0-5563 GCA_038325665.1 Dehalococcoidia bacterium
GTCCTGACCACCACGCGGCGGTGGAGGCGATCGGCGGCGCCCACCTCGCCCAGTACACCTATACGCCTGGACCCGCCTATCTGGTCACTCCCTACTCCACGGTCGGCCAGGCGGCGCTGGCGACGGCGGCGGCGATCGGCGCCGCGATCAGCCGCGGGCGGGCGCCCCTGCCCATCTCTGGGCTGCACGCACTGTTCGCCCTTCAAGCGGGCTTCTACTCGTTTGCCGCCGAGCCGGAGCCGGGTCGGTTCGACCACAGTCCCCGCGGTCAGACACCGGTCTACTCGACCTACCGCTGCGCCGATGACTGGATCTTCATCGGCGCCTCGACGACGCCGTTCATGATCAAGGTATTGCAGGCGGTGGGGCTGGATGCGGCATTGTCTGACCCGCGCATTCTCGAACATGGGGCGCGGGCGTTACGCAACGGCGACCTGGGGCGGGAACTATGGGAACGCATCGACCCGGTGATCCGCCGCCGACCGCGCGACCACTGGCTGAAAGTCTTCGAGTCGCTGGGCGTGCCGGCCGGCCCGGCGCTGCCGGTCGAAGAGGCGCTCGCCCACCCGCAGATCGCGGCCGCGGGCCTCGCGACGCCGGGGACACCGGCCGGCCGGCTGACACGACTATCGTCAGTGACACGGCGCGGCGACGGCCGGCCGCGCACGCCGGCCGCTGCCGGACCGCTGCCCCTGTCCGGGATGCGCGTGGTTGAACTGGCGGGATACATCGCCGGGTCATACGCCGGCCGCTTGCTGGCCGACCTCGGCGCCGATGTGGTCAAGATCGAGCCGCTCGACGGCGACCCGTTCCGCGTCACCGGCCATGGCTTCGCCGCCTGGAACCACGGCAAGAAGGGGTTGGCGCTCAACCTCCGCGAGACGGCCGGCCGGGAGCGGCTGGTGGAGCTGGTCCGCGAGGCGGATATCCTCGTCACCAACTACCGACCCGATGCGCTGGCGCGGATGGCAGTCGGGCGCGACGACTTGTTCGCGGTCAACCCTGCCCTCATCCACTGCACCCTTTCCGCCTTTGGCGAGTCCGGGCCGCTCGCGCATCTACCCGGCTTCGACCCGGTGGTGCAGGCCTTCGCCGGCATCATGCGCCGTCAGGGTGGCGACGGCGAGCCGGTAAAGCCCCAGATGGCAGCGACCGACTACCTCTCCGGTATGCTCGCCGCGATCGGCGTGCTGGCGGCGCGAGCGGCGCAGATCGAACGGGGAGGCGGGTACGTCGTCAAGACCTCGTTGCTGGCCGCGGCGCTACTGTTCAACTACTTTGCCTATGAGGACGTGCGCGCCGGCCGGCCGTACATCACTGGTGGCCGCGACTTCAAGGGGCCGCACCCACTCAACGGGTTGCACCAGGCGCGGGACGGCTGGCTGCTGACCGCGGCGCCGGACGCCGTGCCGGGACAGTTCGCCCCCGCGCTCGGCTATTTGGAGCATGACGTACGGGCCGATGCACCGGAGACGGCCGTGGCGCACCTGCGAGCGTTTGGCGTGCCGGCCGTTCCCTGCATCGACCCCTGGGACATGCTGGCTGAGCCGCACTTCTCCGACAACGGCCTATGGTTAGCAGTCGATGAGCCGGATCTGGGACGGCTGACATTGCCGGCGCCGGTGCTCGGTCCCTCCGACGGCGGTTCGCCCGCGCCGCGCCTGGGTGAGCACAATCATCTGAGCGATGTTTGGGGTGTCCTGCAAACCGCCGGCGATTGAGCCGAGGGTCCAATCAGAGAACGTCACTGGTTTTGATGCGCCGCACCCGTGTCCGTTCCGCTCCGGATTGAACCATATCGCATGGGCGCGACGCGGGCGCCGGTGGCCGCTATCGGAGTGACCCAATCAAGTCGATATGAGCGCGACCCGTGAGCGTTCTGCTGTCAGCTACCGGCCCTCAACACCGTGCGAGTGATTGCCCACCCATGTGCGCGGCGGCACGGCATGGGGCTGCCGGCCTAATATTGGGAGCGAATAGTCTGACGGCTGGCAACTGAACGCGTACCGCGACTCACGCGTCGCCCCGTGATGAGCGCCACACCGGCCATCTCGCGCCGTCGCGATGACTATCATCTCAGCCCTCAACATTGCACACTAACGACTCAGGAGTCGGAAGAACGAAATCCCACGAGAGCGGCGCATGACCGAGCGGTCACCATCGGCCTGTCACCCACGACTTCCGCTTGCTTCACACGCCTGCCGGAGAGAGGCGGCAAGAGCATTCGGATCGCGTATAGGCCCACACGGGGCGCCACCAAGCATGAAGAGCGGGACGGCCCCCTACCACCTCGCACCCACCTCAAGGAGGCTTGAATGACCAATGAGTTCGTGACACGCGCGCATGTTGATCGGGGGAAGTGGGCGCCGGAGCTGGCGGGCCGCACCGCGATCGTCACCGGGGCAGGACGGCTACGCAGCATCGGCCGGCCGGTGGCGCTCGAACTGGCCCGCCAGGGCGTCAACATCGTACTGACCGGCACCGGCCGCGACCCATCGAACTATCCCCCGGACGAGCAGGAGATCGGATGGCGCGACATCGAGAGCGTGGCCGGGGAAGTGCGGGCCGCGGGGGCCGAGGCACTCACGCTCGTCTCTGACATTTCCGACCCGGCGGCGGTCGACGAGATGGTCCAGCGCACGCGCGAGCGCTTCGGCCGGATCGACATCCTCATCAACAACGCCGGGGCGGCGCGCGGCCCCGACCGCATCCCGGTGGTCGAGTTGCCGGTCGAGGCGTGGTTGAAAGTGATCAGCACCAACCTGACGGGCACGTTTCTTGCCTCGAAGGCAGTGGCGAGCGTGATGATCGCGCAGGGGCGTGGCGGCCATATCATCAACATTTCCTCGATTGCCAGCCGGCTCGCGGGCGGATCAGCAGCGGCATACTCGGCGTCAAAGGCCGGCATCAATGCGCTCTCGCACGCCATGGCGCTGGAACTGGCGCCGCACGACATCCGGGTGAACTCGGTTCTGCCGGGAGTGATCGAGACCGCGCGGATGGACGATCTCGGCCGGGGCGAACGCTGGCAGGCAACATTGAAGAGCATCCCGCTGCAATACGCGGGCAACGGCATGGAGATCGCTTATCTGTGCACCTTCCTGTGCAGCGAGATGGGCGCTTACATCACCGGCCAAGATCTGACCGCCGACGGCGGACGCACCTGGCACTAGGAGGACCTTGATGACATACGTCCACCCTGAATATCTCGTGCAGACTGACTGGCTGGCGGCCCACATCGACGACCCGGAGCTTCGCATCCTCGATTGCACCGTGTTCCTACGCCCACCGGCCGATTCGCCGGCGCGGGACCGCGCATCGTGGACTAGCGAGAGCGGGCGGGCGGCCTGGACCGAAGGACATATCCCCAACTCCGACTTTGTCGATCTGGTTCATGAGTTGTCCGATCCGGCCTCGCCGCTGCCGTTCATGATGCCGCAAGAGGCGCGGTTCGCGGAGGCCATGTCGCGTCACGGCGTGGGCGAGGGCACACGCGTGGTGCTCTACGATGCAGCGATGAACATGTGGGCGGCGCGCGTGTGGTGGATGCTACGCGCCCACGGCTTCGACGATGCCGCCGTGCTCGACGGCGGTTGGAAGAAGTGGACCAGCGAAGGACGGCCGGTATCCACCGAGCCAGCCGCGCCGCCGCGCGGCCACTTCGTCGCTCGACCCCGTCCCGAACTGATCGCGGGCAAGGACGACGTGCTCGCCGCCATCGAGCAGGGCACAGGCGCGTGCGTAATCAACGCGCTCAGCCCGGAGCAGCACCGGGGCGAGGGCGAACCCGCCTACGGGCGCGCTGGCCGGATCGCATCGAGCGTCAACGTGCCCGCCCGCGGCATGGTCGATCGCGATACGCACGCCTATCGTCCCGCCGCCGAGATTAAGGAGGCATTCGCCTCGGCCGGGGCGAATCCGGCCGACCGCGTGATCACGTACTGCGGCGGCGGCATCGCCGCCAGCGGCGACGCGCTCTTGCTGACCATGCTCGGCTATGACAACGTCGCCGTGTACGACGGCTCCTTGTCCGAATGGGCGCGGGATGAGTCGCTGCCGATGGAGGTCGGCTAACCTGGGCAGCAGCGAGCGGCCGAGCAGCGGGGATTCACCTCTCCCCCGGCCCCTCCCCGGCGCGGGGAGGGGAGAACGTGACCAGCGCTTCGAGAGATTTCGGCGAGCGCTCATCGGCGCGTTCGCTCGTGCCAGGAGAGAGCGCGACTCCCCTTCTTTGCGAGGAAATGGGACCGGGGGGCTAGGTATTCTCAAGGAGGTCGTACATGACGCCGTTCCAGGTATTTCGCGCTCGGATGACTCGACCGGCGGCGGATCTGGTGGTGGCGCCGTTGTGTCTCGACGCGTTGTCGGCGGCGCTCGCTCGGCAGGTGGGCTTCGATACCATCTACCTCGGCGGCGGCGGCCTCGGCTATGCCCGCGGCGTCTCCGAGGCGCTGTTGACGGCGACCGAACTGGCCGAGGCGACACGGGCGATCACCGAGCGGGTCGATGTGGCGGTGGTGGTGGACGGCGGCGTCGGCTTCGGTGACGCACTCCACATGGACCGCACGATCCGCATGATCGAGGGAGCCGGCGCCCGCGCGATCGAAATCGAGGACCAGATCGCGCCCAAGCGCGCCCACCACCACAAGGGTATCGAGCATCTCATCCCGGCGGACGAGATGGCTGGCAAGATTCGGGCGGCAGCCGGCGCCCGCCGCGACGACGGCTTCGTAATCATCGCCCGCTGCAACGCTATCCGGCACGAGGGCGTCGAGCGGGCGCTGGAGCGGGCCGCCGCTTACGTCGAGGCAGGCGCCGATCTGCTGATGTTGCTGCCCCGCACCGACGCCGAGTTCGAGGCGGTCAGCAACGGGACGACCGCCCCGCTCGCGGCGATGTCGATCGGCGTGCAGCGTCCAGCGACGGAGATGCGCGCCGCCGGGTACGCGCTGTCCGTCGATCCGATGAGCGCCACGGTGCTCGGCTACCGCGCGCTGAAGGCCGGATACGAGGGACTGAAGGCGGGCGCCGGGATTGGCCTGGCCAGCGACGAGATTCGGGCCATCATCGCCGAAATCGGCGCGACAATCGGCATGGACGCCCTCTACGCCCTCGAAGCGCGCACCACCGAGCGGCAGACGGCGGCGGCTGGGCCGTAGCGCGAAGGCACATCACCGAGACATGGCACGGCGGCGGCAGACGACGCGGGCGGGCGTCGCCCCACGGCCCAGGGCGGCACGGTCAGCTCGTCGCTCTACCAGGTGGCGACGGATGACGTGGGCGGTCGATGCAAGGCAAGCGTCCACCGTGGCAACCGCCGTCCGTCCACTGTCACGACGCGGCCAGCGACCACCCACGGCAGCGACATTGACAACAGTCGTAGAATCTCTGTGACCCAGCGCCACCCCGGATGGTGAGGAGACCGACAACCACCCCGATTCATGGGGTTGATCACGCCTCGCTGGAGCGCCGCGGGCAAGGAAAGCGGGGCCGCGCCGCCAACACCCATGAGCCATCACCTATCACCCACTTCCGAGGGAGGTCCGAGCAGCCATGGACATCT
>JBBQJF010000354.1:0-5510 GCA_038325665.1 Dehalococcoidia bacterium
CGCGCCACCGCGCCGGCGATCACGGCCGCGATGATCACGGCTGCCAGTGTCGCCGCGCCGCCCGTGATCGCCACGGTGGCCGCTATCCGCCGCAGGTCCGCCGCCACGGCGCTGGTTGGGGTGGACACACGCACCGCCGCGGTCGGAGTTGGACCGTCGCCGACAGGAAGCGCGAGGTAGGTCAATCCGCGGTTCTGGGTGGCGCTGGTCCGCGCGGCGCGGCCGATCTCGCCGGCGAGCGCCTGCCGCACCTCGGGCCGGGCGCCATGGTTCTCCAGCGTGGCCGGGTCGCTCTGTGAGTCGCCCAGCACGCGGCCGTCTCGGGCGATGATGGTAACGCGCAATCCCGCCTCATCACCAAGGCGCTTTGCCAGCGCGTCCACCGGCTCGGCGCCCGCGGACTCATCAATCGAGGGGCGTGCCGCTTCGGCTATCAACCGGCCGGCGACCAGGAGCCGATCGTCGAGCAATTGCCGGTACCGCTGTTGCTCGGCACGGAACAACACGAGTCCAAGAGTGGACATCGCGACGATCAACAACAGGATGTAGGAAACGGCGATACGAAATTGGAGCGAGCGCATGGATGTGGGGTGGTCGGTCACCATGGATGCCTACCACTCGGGGGGTGACCGATGCTGGGCGCGACGCCCGGACAGCGGGCGCCTGCCCTAACGCACTGATCAGTCGTACCGCGCCGCGCCCTCGAACAAGTAGCCGGCGCCGCGAGAGGTGCGCAGGTATCGCGGGTTGGCGGGGTCGTCCTCGATCTTCTCACGGAGCCAGCGGACATGTACATCGACCGTGCGGCTGCCACCGGCGAAGTCGTAGCCCCAGACGCGCTCCAGCAACTGCTCACGACTGAAGACGCGACCGGGATTGCGGACGAAGAACCAGAGCAACTCATACTCCTTCGGCTTGAGCGGGACTCGCACGTCATCCTTCGTCACCTCCCGTCGTGCCGGGTCGATCTGGAGGTTGCCGATCCGCACCGGGGCGATATGACCGGTTTCGCTGTCAGGCCTCATGCCCGAGCGCCGCAGCGCCGCCTTGACACGGGCCATCAGCTCGCGCATCGCGAAAGGCTTCGTGACATAATCATCGGCACCGACCTCGAGGCCGACCACGCGGTCAACCTCATCGACCCGCGCGGTCAGCATGATGATCGGGACGTTCGACTCGGCGCGGATGCGACGGCAGACTTCCATGCCATCGATCCCCGGCAGCATCACGTCGAGCAGCACCAGCGACGGCCGCTCGCGGCGCGCCAGTTCCAGCGCACGGGGGCCGTCGGCCGCGAGCAGGCAATTGTAGCCGTCGCGCTCGAGGTTGTAGCGAATTGACGAGCTGACCGCATCGTTGTCCTCAACGACCAGCACGGTGCTTCTCGATCCGGTGTCCGTGTTCATGGGCCTCCTGAAAACCTAAACCACGGCCCGTTCCCCCCGGCCACGGCGGGGCGGGCGTGCGAGGGACGGGGAGAACGGCACTCCTCAATCCGCGCGTCCATCGTTCCCGCGAGCACGCCCTACAGGCCGTCGATGCGAAACGTGATGAGAGGGTCGGCGTCTGGGCCATCGGTGAGCGCCGCGATGATGGCGGCGTCCATCAGCACCTCCGGGAGTATACGCTCACGGAACAATCGCAGCAGTTGCCCGACCTCGCCCAATTCGCCCGGGCGCAGTCCCCCGGAGGGAAACGTGACCGCGTGTGGCAACGCGTGTACCTCCGCGGTCACTATGCGCCCCAGTTCCTCGCGCCGCGCGAGATACTCTTCTTCGGTGACGATCGGCTTGAGCGCGTTCCAGGCCGCGCTGAGGTAGTCCGGCAGGCGGGCGAGGGAGCGGAAATAGTCCTCGGCCGTCGGGTGGCCGTGGCCTTCAGCGATCAGGGGCAGGATCTCGGCCGCCCGGCCGCGGGCCGTGGCCGGGTCCACCGGCGAGACAGGTACAGCGCCCACGACGACACCGAGGGGAATCTCGGTCGTGTCGCCGTCGCCGCCGGGGGTTGGCCGGCCCTCCAGCGCCTCGGCCAGCATCGTCACCGCCAGCAGGTGCTTGGGTAGGGCATACAGAGCGATGTGGTTGAAACCGCCGATACGCATGCGTAGATCGTAATCGATCTCGGCGCGCACCATGTCGCCCTTAAACGCCTTGTGGCTGGATATCCCCGCCGCTTCGACAATGAGCGCCCGTGCCCGCAGACGGCCGGCGGCGCGTTCGGCGGCGACGGTTCGCAGGTTGGGCGCCACCGCGTTCCACGCGAGCCGCAGTACGTCCGGCTGGGCCGCCAGCACCCGCCAAAACAGCCCCAGGAAGGGCGCGCGCAGCGTGTGAGTGATGTCCTGAAAGACCTCGCGCACCTCGGGCGACGCCTGACCCTCCTGCACGTCGGGCAGGCGGGGACGATCATCGGCGCGCGTCCGGTGGCCGTTTGTTTCGCTCATAATTCGGTACCCTCTCGAGCGTACCGGGAAAGGTACCTGCCTGCCAAGCACCGGCGCCTTGATCATGCGCCCGACCATTCCGGATACGTTTGCGGCGACAATTCGTCGGCGCCGCGGCCGTTCCAGTCGAATTCGGCCATGCGCGGCCACATTCGATCACCGCCGGCCTGGAGCGCGGCGAATATCTGCTGCTCATCGGCGGCAAGCACCCGCCCGCCGTCCACCACCATCCGGCCATTGACGTACACCTGATCGATGTCCTCGTCGCGGGCGTTGTAGACGATGTTCTTCACCGGGTCACGCAGGGGAGTCATGCCCCAGCTCCGGCTCTTCCACAGCACCAGGTCAGCCTTGGCGCCGGCAGCAATGCGGCCGAGGTCATCACGGCCGAGGGCGCGGGCGCCGCCGAGGGTCGCGGCGTCGAACACGTCGGCGGCGGTGGCAACGCCGGTGTTGCGGTCCATGATCTTCGAGACGACCGCGGCCCACCGCATCGCCTCGATCACGCTCTGCGGGTTGGTGTCGGTGCCGAGCGCCATGTTCACCCCGGCCGCGTGGTAGCGCGCGAACGACTCCATCGCGATGCCGCGGCGGGCGAACACCCACACGGCATGGGCCACCGAGCAGCCGGCGTCCGCCATGATCTGAATGTCACCAGCCGGGTAGTTGGTCCACGATGAGCCGCCGATGATGATCGCGTGACCAAGCGTCGTGAGCGGATCAAGCACGTCAAGCTCATTCATCCACGCGATCGGGGTCTTGCCGTGGCGCGCGAGCATTTCGAAGAACTCGACCGTTGACTGCGAGGTATGCACCTGATACGGGCGCTTCATCTCGCGGGCGATGCGTTTCGCATCTTGCAACAACTCGGGCGTGCAGGTGTCGATCTGCGATGGCGCGACGAAGCCGCGCACCAGGCCGTCATGCGCGCCGTCGTAGCGTTCGATGAACTCGACCGCCCGCCGCAATCCCTGCCGCCCTGCCTCCTCGTTCCATTCCCATTGCACGCGCTTGCCGTCGTAAGTCACCCATCGCCCCGAGCGGAAGCCGAGGCCCATGTAGACGCGGATGCCGTAGTGGCCGGCGCGCTCGACGACATACTCGCCCTGTGCGCCGATTTCCGTGACCGTGGTGACGCCGCCACGCAACAGCTCGGCCATCGAGAAATCGACGCAGGCGCGGCCCGCCTCGTCGTCCTGCGCCGCACCACGCACCGGCAGCATCTCGAACAGGCCGGAGTACCAGAACTGTGGATTGCCCCGATCTTCGATGAACGAACGGTCGAGCGGCGATCCGCCGATGTGCGCGTGCAGCGTGATCAGCCCCGGCGTCAGCACCCGGTCTCCGGCGTCAATCGTCTGATCGACGGCGCCGTCGAATGACGCGCCGACATGAATGATCGTGTCGCCCTCGATCACGACCACGCCGTCGCGCAACAGCCGGTGGCCGCGGCCGTCGTACGCGATGATGTGACCGGCGCGAATCGCGGTGCGGCGTGGTGCGGTCATCGTGCCCCCCCGGCAAGGTACTCGGCAATGTCACCTCGTATCCTTGCCGGATCGGGCGTCGCGGTCAACGGGCACGGCGCGCCGGTGGGCGTGATGCGGCCGTCGCCGCCTTTGAGAAGAGAGGTGCGCCCGCGCCCGCGTGCGTGATCGCGGGCGCGGGCAATGCGGGCGACAGTCCACTATTCAAACGTAACGCGGCTCACCGCCCCTTGAACGCGGGCTGGCGCTTTTCGAGGAAGGCGCGCACGCCCTCGCGGTGGTCCTCGGTCTTGCGGGCGAGGCTTTGGGCGCGGCCCGCCTCCATGAGATGCTCTTCCAGGGTCTGCCCCGCGGCCTTTTGCACGAGCATCTTGATCATCGCCATCGAGTAGGTCGGCCCGTTCGCCAGCCGGTTGGCGAGTTGCATGGTCGCGTCCATCAACTGATCATGGGGCACCACCTGTACGCACAGGCCGAGCCGGTATGCCTCGGCGCCGTCGATCGGGTCGCCGGTGTATTGCAGCAGCAGCGTGTTCGATAGGCCGATCATGCGCGGCAACTGCCAGCAACTGCCGTCGGCCGGGATTAAGCCGTTGCGTACGAACGCCTCGCTGAATCGCGCCCGCTCCGAGGCGATGCGGATGTCGCATGTTAACGCGATCCCGCAGCCGAGGCCGTAGGCGGCGCCGTTGACAGCGGCGATACTCGGCTTCTGCAGGTGATGCAGCCGTAACACCAGCGGCGGCCCGCCGGCGCGGGTCACATTACGCGAGTACACGGAGGGATCAAGCTGCTCCCAGGCGGTCGGCTCGGCCGGCGCCTCGTCTGCCTGACGGTTGATGCTCGCCTGGAAGCCGCGCACGTTCGCCCCCGAGCAAAACGCGGGATCGGTGCCGGTCAGCACCAGCACGCGCAGCGCCGGGTCGTGTTCGAAGCGTTCGATCTCGGATTCAACCTCGCCAACAAGCTCCGGTCCGAGCGCGTTGCGGGTGGTGGGGTCGGCCAGCCGCACGATCAGCACCCCATCCCGTGTCTCCGACTCGATGAACTGAAATTCCACGGCGACCTCCCTTGAATATGGGTGATGGGTGTTAGGTGTTGAGGGTTGGGCCTGATCCAAGCCTCCGGTGACGTGCCGCTCACCCGCTGACGGCGGCGGGCGGCGATGTCTGCATAACTCGGTAGGACGCCACTGTCAAGCGCCGGGCGGGGCCGGTTCGCGTTTGTTCCAACCGATCGGCGGTGCTATACTCCCGGCGTACGCGAGGAAATTCACAAACGAGAGCGAACCTACCCCCCCGGCCCCCCTCCCAGCCACGGAAGGGGGAGGATACAACTAACCGAAGTCTTCTCCCCGGCCATGCCGGGGCAGGCGCGTAAGGGATCGGGGAGACAATTGCTCCCCTCCCCTGTAAGGGGAGGGGCCGGGCTGCCGGAGAATGTCCACCACACTCGAGGGAGCCGACAGTTGCTCCCCTCCCCTTGCAGGGGAGGGGCCGGGGGAGAGGTAATGCACGCGGCGGCGCGGCCTGTTCCCGTGTAGCTAAAGGGGTGGGGCGACAATGCTGGGACAATGGGGA
>JBBQJF010000355.1:0-5490 GCA_038325665.1 Dehalococcoidia bacterium
CGATACTACAAAGAAATGATGAAGCTGGTGATGGACGATGCGCCGTGGTGCATGATCGTCTACGGCATCGAGCGCCATGTAGGAAGCAAGAAGGTGGACGGCTGGTATCTTGGCGTCAAGGCAACGACCAGCTACTCCGAGTACTGGCTCAACAGCTAGGTGATTCGCTCGTCGGTTGACTGCCGGCCGACACTGCCGGTAGGGCCTGGACAAGCGGCCACCGTTGAGTAGGTCGTGGACCTAACCCGACGACGACCAGATAGATAGCGCACCGCGACGGGAGCCTCGATGCCCACGCCGCTGGGGGCTGCCCGCGCGAGCGGACCGGAGCGAGGGAGACACGATGGTTGGGAAACGTCGGTGGGTCATCGTCGCCGTGTTGACGCTGACCGTCGCAGTCGCGGCATGCGGTGGCGGCGCCAAGGATACCGCCACCGAGCAGGCGCCGGCGGGTGGTCCAGCGCCGGGGCAGACCGGCGCCAAGATCCGGCGTGGCGGCACGCTCGTTGTCGCGCTGGAGCAAAACCCGAAGAGCTTCGACCCGCGCGTGTACACGGACGTGTACAGCGGACGGGTCGTCGGCCAGGTGTTCGAGACACTCGTCAAGTACGATGACAAACTCGTGCCTCAACCATGGTTGGCGGAGAAGATCGAGCAGCCAGACAACGTCAGCTACGTGTTCCGTCTGCGTCAGGACGTCAAGTTCCACGACAACACGGAGATGGACGCCGAGGCAGTCAAGTTCAGTATTGACCGGGTGCGCGACTTCAAGAGCGGTCCGTCGTACTCCGAGGCCGAGTACATCACTGAATCGACCGTGGTGGACAAGTACACGTACAAGATCGTGATCAAGGAGCCGTTCGCGCCGTTCCTCAACTACCTCAGCACGCGGCTCGGCATGATCGTGTCGCCATCGGCCGTCCAGAAGCAGGGAAACGACGACTTCGGCCTCCGGCCGGTCGGCACTGGTCCATTCCGATTCGTCGAATGGAAGAGCGACAACTACATCAAAGTCGCGCGCAATGAGAGCTACTGGGGGATGGGCGGGGATGGCAAGGCTCTGCCCTATCTTGATGGGATCGAACTGCGTGTGGTCACTGAGCCGACGACGCGGCTGACGGCGCTCCAGGCCGGCGATATCCATATTGCCGAGGTGCGCGACCAGGATCTGCCGGTCGTGAAAAAGGATGCGAGCATCAACGTCGAGCAGAAGCCGGGGTTCCGGTGGAGCGGGCTGGTGCTGTCGGTGCTCAAGCCGCCATTCGACAACAAGGCGCTGCGTCAGGCGGTCGCGTTTGCCATCGACCGCGAGGATATTGTGCGGACGGTGTACGAGGGCAATGCCGAGGCGGCCAATGGGCCGATCCCGCCGCCGCACTCCTGGGCGCGCGACGACGGCTTCAAACCCTATACATTCGACCTTGCCAAGGCGAAGGCAAAGCTGGCCGAGGCGGGGCGGCCGAACGGCTTCGAGTTCACGGGCTACTTCTCGGCCGGTGACTCGCAGGTCAAGCAGTACGCCGAGTTGATCCAGGCGCAGTTGGCGAAGGCCGGCATCAAAATGAATGTCGAATTCGCCGACTTCAACGGTGTGGTCGTGCCCAAGGCGAAGAACCAGGAATCGAACGCCTATTCGATCGGCTTTAACTGCGGCTTTGATCCCGATCCATGTATCGCCAACCGGTTCCTGGGCGGCAGCGGCTTCAACTACTTTCCGTACAACAATACCCGCGTCAACGAGCTGATCGTGTTGTCACGGCAGACGAGCAGCCGCGAGGAGCGGGCGAAAGCGCTCAAAGAGGCGACCGGTCTCGTCATGGAGGATTCGCCCTTCATCTTCACCCATCACGGCGTCAACCGGTACACCGGTAGCAAGAAGGTCGAAGGCTGGACCATCTATGAGTATCCTCGGCTGACCCAGGGATACGCGGAGTACTGGCTGAAGGAGTAAAGGCAAGGGCGCGGCGTGGGCGAGGGCAACCCGGCGGGTCGCCCTTATTCGCGGGATAGCCGAACGGCCCATATGTTTCTGCACTCGGGGGGCGAGGGTCGGGCATGGGTCACGCGATCTCCGCCCTACAGCTCCATCGCGGCGACGTCGGCCGCGAGGTGCAACCGCGCGGCGGTGGAGTAGACGATCTGCTCGACACCCACTCCCGGCGCCGTCTCGCGCAGCACGAGACCACCCGCCGTCACCTCGATCACCGCGAGATCGGTCACGATCAGCGACACGCACGCGCGGCCGGTGAGCGGATAGTCGCATGTTCGGAGGATGCGAGGCTCGCCCTCGCGTGTCGTGTGCTCCATCAGGACGATCAGGCGGCGCGCGCCCAGCGCGAGGTCCATCGCGCCGCCGATCGAGCCGCCGCCGCGGGCGGGCACCAGCCAGTTCGCCAGATCGCCCGCCTCCGAGACTTGCAGTCCTCCGAGAATCGCCACGTCGATGTGGCCGCCCCGAATCATCGCGAACGACTGGTCGCTGCTGAAGAAGCACGCCCCCGGCATAATTTCGACGGGCTGCCCGCCGGCGTTGATCTCGTCCGAGTGAAACCGCGCGTCGTCCTCCACGATGCCGCCGTACCCGAGGATGCCATTCTCGGCTTGGAAGAAGACGCCCGGCGGGGCAAAGTTGGAAACCAGGGTGGGAATGCCCAGGCCGAGGTTGACGCTCATGCCGGGTTGGAGTTCACGCGCCGCGCGGAGCGCCATCAGCTCTCGGGTGAGACTCATGCGATCCTCGTTAGGGGGATTTCGCGGCGACCGCGAATGACGCTATCGTGGTCGCTTCTCACGGCCGCCAGCGGATGGCGACCGGCTGACAGCAGACGATGCGGTCGACGTACGTGCCGGGGGTCACGACCAGCTCGGGGTCAAGGGCGCCGACATCGACAATCTCTTCGACCTCGACGATCACGAGCCGCGCCGCCGTCGCCATCGGCACATTGAAGTTGCGGCCGGAGGCATGATAGATCAGATTGCCCCACCGGTCGGCCCGCTGTGCCTTTATCAGCGCCACGTCAGCGGTAAGGGCGGATTCGAGCACGCATTCGCGGCCGTCAATCAGCCGTGTCTCCCTGCCCTCCGCGGCCACCGTTCCCGCCCCCGTCGGAGTGAAGAACGCCGGGATACCGGCCCCACCGGCGCGAATGCGTTCGGCGAGCGTTCCTTGTGGCGATAGCTCCAGCTCCACCTCGCCCGCGCGCCACTGCCGCTCGAACTCGCTCCCCCGTGCGCCCGAGGCCCTGATCGCGAATGACGCGATCATCTTGCGTATCTGGCGGCCGGCGCACAGCGTGTCCAGTTCGTCGCCGAGGCCGATGTTGTTCGCGATCGCGGTGATGTCGCGCACCTTGGAGCGCACGAGGGCGCGGATTAAGTTGGTGGGAGAACCGGCCGACGCGAATCCGCCGAACATAATCGTGGCGCCATCCACGATATCGCGGACCGCGTCGTCGGTTGAACTCACGACCTTCTCACGCACACGCACCGCCCCGGCCGGGATGATGCGCTGATCATAGGAAGCACGGCGTCCGCCGGTCAAGGCAGCGACTCATGATCGGAAGTCCCACGAACCAACGTGGCGATGCCTGGTCATACTGATAGGAGTTCGGGCTGGCGGGCACGAGTGGGGCCGGACCGCGGCGTCTGTCGCGGTGGTCGCAGCGGCAGGCTGACGCTCACGGTGGTGCCCGCGCCCTCACGGCTGGTAACGGACACCGTCCCGCCATGCTGTTCCACGATCTGCTTCGTGCCGGCCAAACCGATTCCCGATCCATCGGCGTGCCCGACCGCGTTCGCT
Source organism: Dehalococcoidia bacterium (assembly GCA_038325665.1). Taxonomy (GTDB): domain Bacteria; phylum Chloroflexota; class Dehalococcoidia; order CAUJGQ01; family CAUJGQ01; genus CAUJGQ01. The sequence continues at coordinate 3,800 of JBBQJF010000355.1, forward strand.
CCCCGATGGAAGCGCTCGAAGACAAGGGGCAAATCGGCGTCGGGGATGCCGATACCCTGGTCACGTACGCACAGCATCGCCCGTCGCCCGGGCAGCGTCGCGTGTTCGTCACGTTCCACGGTCGCCAGCGCCACCGTGACCGGCCCGCCATGCGGACTGTACTTCACCGCGTTCGAGATCAAGTTATCGAGGACGCGTTCAATGCGAGCCTGATCCCAGACGCCCTCGAGCTTGGGCTGAGCAGACTCGACGGTGATCGTGTGGCGTGTGGTTGCCTGCTGGTGCATCTCGGCGCGCGTGCGGGCCAGCGCGACCAGATCGGTCGGTTGCGCGTGCAGTTCGAGGGGCTGGCCGATCTGCAGGCGGGCGAGATCGAGCAGTTCGTCGAGCATGGTGGTCAGCCGGGTTGTGGTGGCGTCGATGCTGTTCAGCCCCTCGATCAGGAGTGCGCTCTCGGGCCGGTCCATACGCATGACTTGCCGCTCTAGTAATTGGGCGTGTGCCTTCACAACGGTAATCGGCGTCTTGAGGTCGTGCGAGACACTGGAGAGCACATCGTCGCGCACCCGCACAGCCTCCCGCGCCTCGTGGTACAGCCGTTCGTTTTCCCGCGCGAGCGCCTCGCTCTCCGAGAGGGCGCGTCGTTGGTCGCTGGCGAAGCGGTCCATCCGCCGGCCGGTCCATAGTGCGCCGCTTAGACCCGTCAGGCCTACGGTGAGGATGACGATGATTTCAGCGAGAAACGTTTTCCGAGCCGGCGCGAATGCCTCGTCAGCGTCGCGCGTCACGAACAGTTGCCAGCCGGCCGAGGGCGCCGTCGCGAAGGCGACCATCCGGTTCGGCGCACCGACCGGGTCGATATCGCCGGCGACCACCCCGGTGCCGAGCACACGAGCGCGGGCGACGATAGCCGGGTTCACGGGGGCGCCGAATGCGGTTGTCCGGTCGCCGTCAACGATCAACTGGTTATCGCGATCAACCACCATCAGCTTGCCGTCCGAACCCGTGGCAACGTCGGCCAGGATCCGTTCTAACTCTGCCAGGGTAATCCCGCCCTCGAACACACCACTAAGCTGGCTTTCGAGGTCGTAGGTGGGCACGGCCAGCGGCACTGTCGGCACGTCATCATTAAGCGCCGAGGCGGCGGCGCCGATGTAGGGCCGCTGCGTGGCGGTCACGATGCGGAAATAGTCCTGCTCGGCCACGTTCACGAACTCGCCGGGCCGGCCCGCGCGAGCGGCGGCGCGACGAAACGCGTACAGGTCGAGCCAGGCAATGCGGTCGAGATTAGGCTGGTTGGCGGCCAGGTACGTGAAATACACTTCCATCGCCGCCGGGTCACCCGACCGGACCGGTGGGGCGGCCGCGATGGTTTCCAGGAGATTGATGCGGTCGCTCAGCAGCCGCTCGGTCTCGGCTGCCGCGGCGCGCGCCAGGCCCTCGGTCTGTTCGAGTACCCGCGCCCGCGCGTCCTGGTAGTTGCGCCAGGCGAGAACCGCCCCGATAGCGGTTAGGATTAGCGCCACCGCCGCCACCGCCATAAATAGCCGCGGCCCGGGTCGGGCGGTGGAGACGAGCGGTTCAGTTCGTGCCGTCATGATGATGTTGCGACCGAGGAGGTGCCACATGTGTCGGGATTCGCCGGGCGCACCCGTTGTCACCCGCCGCGAGTACCGCCGTTGACCCGTCGC
>JBBQJF010000356.1:0-5436 GCA_038325665.1 Dehalococcoidia bacterium
CGACCACGGTACAGGAAGCGGCGCCGGCGCGCCTCGGCGCCGTGGCGGCGGTCCGGCCGTTGGAACAGGGCGTGGTGTCGGATCAAGACATGTACGGCATGTGGCAGACGAGACAGCTGGCGACTGCCGCCGCGCCCGAACCCGAGCCGGCGATCAATGCTTCCGGTTCCGAACGGGGTGGTCGTGCCGATACCACCATGATAGTGTACTTGGCCGGCTCCGCTGCCCAGGCAGACGACCTGCGGCGGGGCGTCACCGAGGCCGCCGCCCTCCGCGTCCAGCTGGGCGAGCCACCGCTGAATGAGACCGTGGTGGTCATCGACTCCGGCGAAGTGGGAGAGCATACCCTGCTGATGCTCGGGGCATCGGGCGCCATCCACGTCGAGCTTGGTTTGCCGCCGATGGAGGTAGTCGATCGACGGCCGGCGCCGGAAACGGGCGAGTAATCAGGGCCGGGGCATCGCGCCGGGGAAGCTGGCGGGCCGCATCACGGTCATCCGAGCTATACACCGGCCGGCGCCGGCGCCGACTAGCCACGACGTACAGCGTCCCGGCGCCACGACACGATGGAGGCGGCACGATGCCCGCGATGCACAGGCCCGACCCGCTGATCACGGCGACAAGCGGACGGTGGGGATGTATACTCACCACCAGCTTACGTCGCATCGATACGCGCGGGAGGCTGCCGTGGCGAGTCGGTTGGGCAAGGCGCCGTTCGTCGGTCGGGCGCACGAACTGACCGTGCTCACGGGCTATCTCGACGCCGCGGCGGCGGGCGCGGGCGGCGTCGCCCTGGTGTGCGGCGAACCGGGCATCGGCAAGACCCGACTGCTCGCTGAGCTGGCCGCGCGGGCGCGGGCCACGGGGGCGACCGTGCTCACCGGCCGCGCCTACGACACCGAGGGCATGCCGCCTTATGTGCCCTTCGTCGAGGCGCTGCGCGCCCAGGTGCGGACTGCCTCCCCCGAGCGGCTGCGCGTCCACCTCGGCCGGGGTGCGTCCGACCTCGCTCTGCTCATCCCCGAACTGCGGGAGTTGGTGCCCGACCTGCCGCCGGGTCCGCCCCTCGATTCCGAGCACCAGCGCTACCGCCTGTTCGAGAGTGTGACGGACTACCTGCTCGCGGTGGCGGGTTCCGTCCTTGGCGAGCGGGACAGCGGCGCGATCGCGGACGCCGCGACTGATTCCGACTCCTTCACTCCGGCCGGGGGCAGGGGGTTGCTCCTGGTACTCGATGACCTGCACTGGGCGGACAGGTCCTCGCTGCTGCTGCTTCTGCACCTGGCCCGTCGTTTGGCTGGGACCCGGCTGCTCGTGGTCGGGGCATATCGCACCACCGACCTTGACCGCGCCCATCCGCTCACCGAGGTGCTAGCCGGACTTCGGCGGGAGCGCTTGGCCGAACGCCTGCCGCTCGCCTCGCTCTCACGCGACCAGGCCGGGGCGCTGATCGCGGGCCTGTGCGGCGCGCCGGCCGCGCCAGCGGTGGTGGACGCCATCGCCCATGAGACCGCGGGCAACGCGTTTTTCGTCGAGGAGTTGGTACGTCACCTGATCACCGAGGGTCATGACCTGGCCGATCCACGGTCGGCCGCGGGCGGCTGGGGCATACCGGACGGTGTGCGCGAGGTAATCGGCCGGCGGTTGTCCCGGCTCAGCGCGACGGCGAACCAGATCCTCCAGATCGGCGCCATTCTGGGCGACGGCTTCACCTTCGACCTGTTGCAGGGGACGAGCGTCATGGACTCCACGCCACTGGAGGACGCCCTCGATGAGGCGCTGAACGCGGGCATGCTCCGCGAGGATGGGGAGCGGTACGCCTTCGGTCACGCCCTCATCCGCCAAACGGTGCTCGATGATCTGCGCCTACCGCGTCGCCAGCGGCTCCATCTCCAGGCCGCCACGGCGATCGAGGCACTGTACGGGCGTAACCTCGACCCTCACCTGTCGGAGCTGGCCTCGCACTACCGCCTTGCCGGGGCCGCCGCCGACCCCGACAAAGTGATCGACACCTGCCGGCGGGCGGGCGAGGCGGCTGTCGCGACCGTCGCCTGGGAAGAGGCTGCCACCCACTTCGAGACGACGCTGGGGCTGCTCCCCTCTCACCAACCGATCGAGCGGTTGGAGTTGCTACTGGCGCTGGGCGCTGCTCAGATGAAGGCGGGCGACCGGCCGCGGGGTAAGGAGACGCTCCAGCGGGCGGCGGCTGTTGCGCGCCGGTTGCCATCACCAGAGCACCTGGCCCGTGTTGCCCTCACCCTTGGCGGAGCCGAGATCGAGCCGTCGATCACCGATACCCTCCTCGTCGATCTTCTGCGCGAGGCGCGGGACGCGTTAATCGATACCGAAAACGAGGGTGTGCTCCATGCCCGCGTGCTGGCCCGGCTCGCCCTCGAACTGCGCCTTGATGAGATGCGGGCCGGGAGCACCGCGCTCGCCGAGGAGGCGGTGGTGGCGGCGCGGCAGGCCAGTGACTTGCCCGCGCTCGTGGTGGCGCTCGGCGCCTTGTCGAACACGCTCATGGGGCCGCAACACACGGACATTCACGAACAGCGCGCGGTCGCGGACACCATGATGCAACTCGCCCGCGAGACTGGTGATGCCAATCTCACCGTCCAGAGCCATATCCACCTCATCTATTCCCACACGAAGAGCGGCGATGTCGCCGCGCTTGACGCCGAGCTTGCCGCCTGCGCGCGGCTGGCGAGCGAGTTGCGTCAGCCCTACTACCAGTGGTTGACGGCCCTGTATCAGGCGATGCGAGCGCTGCTGGCGGGCGACTTGGTCGAGGCGGAGCGGCTGATATTCCATGCCCGCGCGGTGGGGCAATCGATGGAGAGCCAAGCCGTCGAGCGGGCCTTCGCCATGCAGATCCTCGCGTTGCGCCGGGAGCAGGGCCGTCTTGGCGAATGCGAGACGGAGTTCTCCCGCTTCGACGCCGTCCACTATCTACCGAGCTGGCGGTTCACACAATGGCGCTTCGCGGCCATCCTGTTCCTCCATGAGCTGGGGCGCGTCGATGAAGCACGCCGCCGGTTCGAGTCGCTGATCGCTCTGGGTTATCCGGTGGTGGAGGGACAGGGTGGGTGGCTGGGCGTCCTCGCGAGCCGCGCCGAGGTGTGCGCCGCACTCAACCAGGTCGAGCACGCCGCCGAGCTGTACGACATCATGCTACCTCATGCCGATCGTGTTCCCTGGCCCGACCCCGTGTGTTGCGTCTGCCTGGGGTCAGTGGCGCGGTATCTCGGCATATTGGCCACGACGCTGGGGCGCTGGGACGCCGCGCACGAGCACTTTGAGCAGGCGATCGCGGTGCACGAGCGGATGGGCGCGCGCCCGCTGCTCGCCCATACCCTCCGCGACCATGCCGCGATGCTGCTCGCGCGGCACGGGCGAGGAGACCTCCACCTCGCGCGGCAGCAACTCGCGCGGGCACTGCATCTTTACACCGAGCTTGGCATGACCCACCACGCGGCCAGGGTTCACGCGCTCCTTGTCGACCCGAGCCTCGCCGTCGCGCCGCCCGCGTCCGCCATCCGCGACGGCCTCACACCGCGTGAGGTGGAGGTTCTGGGGCTGCTGGCAGCCGGCCTGTCCAACCGCGAGATCGCCGCGGCGCTGGTGGTGAGCGTACGTACTGTCGGCCGCCATGTGGATAACATCTACGGTAAGATCGGCGTCCACGAGCGCGGCAAGGCTCGTCAGTACGCCCACGCTCACGGTCTGATCGCCTCCGTGCCGGCAGTCGTCGTCTAAGCCATCCTCATCGCCTATGCCCATTCAAAATCGCGCCTCGTGAGTACCCGCGTCTCAACCCTCTGTGCATGGGTATCCCGCTCCCAAGAGATGGGTAGAAATGGCGGATTGCAACGCCGTGCGCCCGCTGTATCGTGGCGCTGCCGGCGGCCCGCCGGACGCGCGTGTCGCGAGGCGCGGGCGCCGCGGCGGATCGTCCGGTCTGCATCACGGGTAGCCGCCGGCTCCCGGGGACATACCTAACCCCCTGGCTCCCTTCCCCCCGGCAGGCCGGGACGCGGCTGCAAGGGAAGGGGGAGCGACCTTTCCGGGGCCGGTGACGCCCCGCGGGGGCATGAGCGACTTCGATGACAGCCCGTGGATGGGTTCGACCAGAGAGAGCGGACGATGAACAGCCAGACTGCATTGCCCCACGAGATGACCGAGGTTTGGGACGGGGCGCGGGCCGCGCGGGTGGTACTGAGCACGGCGCTCGCGCTGGTCATCGCGGCGGGCTTCGGCTTGTGGCAACACACCGGTCACTCGGATGCGCCGCCGCGAGCCGTGCACCGGCAGGCAGCCACCACCAGCGCCCCGCGCATCGCTGATCCGCGGCCCTGGGCCTTCGCTGATCCGCAACCGCGGTCCACTGCATGGGATCTGCCGCCGGAGGTTTACCTGGTCGCCTCACTGGAGCAGGCGGCAGACGAGATGCAGAGTCCAGGGCTTGCCCTGGTCGCTAACGATGATCCTGGCGAGCCGTGTCGTGCGCGGGTGATGGTCATCCTAGACATCGCGGACGAAACCCGCGCGTACCAGTACCTTGACGGTCTCGACTCGGTGCGGTGGGCCGCCGGCCTGTCCCCCGTGCGGCGGTTCGATCTGCGGCCATCCGAGCCGTCACCGACGCTCCCCCGCGCGGACCCAACCACCGACCGCCACGACATGACCGTGCATTGTGGCGGGTACAAACCGGCGGGCATCGCGGCAAGCGATCCGCGGTAGCGAGTTTTCCCCCTACCCGGCACGGGACGGGGGCCGGGGGTTAGGTGGCCCAAGACGTTCGATATTCTCACGTGGAGGAACATAGTGAACGCACGAAACATCTCACGTCGAACCCTGCTCAAGCACAGTAGCGCGGCGCTGGCCGGGCTGACCATGCTGCGCCTCGCCGGACCGGCGCATGCCTTCCCCGGTCAGTCCGGCGAGCAGGTCATCCCGTGGCTGGACCAGCCAGGGGAAAACCCGGTGCCGGACGTGGTCGGTTCCCAGCTCGTGTGGGAGCAGCTCGATTCGTGGACTACCCCCACGAACCGCCACTTCACCATCCGGCATAACGGCACGCCCCCCATTGATGAGCGGAACTGGCGTTTGGGAGTCGCCGGACTGGTCGGCCGGCCGATGACCCTCACGCTTGATGACCTCAAGGCGCGCGCCCGCCAGGAGGTGGACTTCACCCTCGAGTGCTCCGGCAATCACGGCTTCTCCTGGAATCCGGGGCTAATCGGCACCGCCCGCTGGGCGGGCGCACCCCTGGCGCCGCTGCTCCAGGAAGCGGGGGTGCTCGACCGGGGCATCGAGGTGGTGTTCTGGGGCAGCGACGCCGGCAAAGAGACGGTGCGCGACATGGAGATCACCGAGCAATTCGCGCGCTCCATGTCGGTCGCCGATGCAATGGACCCGAACGTTCTGCTCGCCTAC